>QBMP01000070.1:0-13767 GCA_003242115.1 Phormidesmis priestleyi | reverse complement strand
CTTGGGAATGGCGGGGGAGGAGAATTCAAACGAGAACAACACAGACGGCATTCAGGAGAATCTTTACCTGCTGCCGGAGACAAATTTGGAAACTATTTTAGAAGAATTGGAATCACTGCGGCCTCAAGTAGCGGTAATTGATAGTATTCAGGCGTTGTTCTATTCAGCGCTGACCTCTGCGCCGGGTTCAGTCGCGCAGGTGAGAGAGTGCACGTCGGCGCTGATGCAGCTTGCAAAAAAAGAGAATATTTCGCTGTTTATTGTGGGACATGTGACCAAAGATGGCGCGATCGCTGGCCCGAAAGTACTAGAGCACTTGGTTGATACGGTGCTGTATTTTGAGGGCGATCGCTTTGCGAGTCATCGGCTGTTGCGCTCGGTAAAAAACCGCTTTGGCGCGACTCACGAACTCGGTGTGTTTGAAATGGTGGATAAGGGATTAGCCGAAGTGTTGAACCCATCCGAGCTGTTTATGAGCAATCAAGAAGAGAATGTGCCAGGGGTCGCAACAATTGTGGCCTGCGAAGGCACGCGGCCCTTGGTAGTAGAGCTTCAGTCGCTGGTGAGCCCAACGAGCTACAGTTCGCCGCGTCGCTCTACAACTGGCATTGAATACAACAGATTGTTGCAGATTTTGGCGGTGCTCGAAAAGCGGGTCGGGATTCCGCTCTCTAAGCTCGATGCTTATGTGGCCTCTTCGGGAGGACTAAATGTGGGCGAACCGGCGGCAGATCTGGGCATCGCGGTGGCAGTGGCGGCGAGTTTTCGCGATCGCATCATCGATCCAGAGCTAGTGCTGATTGGTGAAGTCGGCCTCGGCGGGCAAATTCGCCCCGTGTCGCAGATGGAACTGCGGCTGAAAGAAGCAGCCAAGCTAGGGTTTAAGCGGGCGCTGGTGCCAAAAGGGCAAAAGCGCTCAGGGATGGGGCTGGAGGTAATTGAAGTCGGGCGGGTGGTGGACGCGATCGCAACAGCTTTGGCCAACTCCACTCAGCACGAACCCGAAGATCTGTCCGAAGACTAAAATATGGCGTATTTTTGAATCAAGCAGACCGTATTCATCCATTCTCTCGAACCCACTGTCTCAACCGACGGCTAGCTTCAACTTCATCCTGACGGCTGTCGGCCAAAAATTGATAGAGCTTGGCTTTAGGGATCGTAGGAAAAGTCGCGCTAACTTCACTTTGATCGTAGCTTTCGCCTTGTAAGATATAGATGCAAAGCCTTTCTCCATCAAATCGCCAAAATTCTGAAATTCCCATTGCGGCATAGAGTGACAGTTTATCAATATCCGTGTGGGTAATATCTACCTCCAAAACCAAATCCGGCGGTGGGTCTTGAGTGAGATCTAGCGATCGCCCAGCAACCAAGGGCTGATTTTGAATATAAAATCCTTTATCTGGCTCGGCGCTCTTCTCAAGCTGCGGGTAGCTGAGCGTTGTCGAACCCACAGATCTGATCTTCAGATTCAGCTCCTCTACTAAAATGCGAATGAACAACCCGATAAGTTCGCTGGCAAATTCATGCGATTCTAGCGGCATCGTAATTTCCAATCGCCCTTGGTCGTAGGTCAATCTTGCTGAGCGGGTATCACCAACTGCTGAAAGTATTGCCAGATAGTCTTTCCAAGCCAAATGGTTGAATATGACTCTTTGCTCTCCGCTGGGATAAGCCCTATTTTTTATAGACGGCGACGATGAAGTAACAACCATATCTGATGGAGGTTTCGATGAACTTCCATATTGCTATAAAAATATAGTAACCGAACGACACCAATGTTCCTACGCGAAGTTTCTACGGAATCTATTTCTTTGTGAAAAGGCTGCTGAAAAGATTGTTGGCAATCGCTGTGCCGAGCAGCACTAGCCCACAGCCGAGCCCCATAGCGATAGTAATCGGTTCAGAAAGAAAAATTGCACCCCATAAGATCGCAAAGACAGGCACCAAATAAACCACGCTTAAAGCAGTGGTGGAGCCGACGTTTTGGATGAGACGAAAATAGAGGAGATAGGCAATGGAGGTGCAGAATAAAGCGAGGGTCAGAACGGCTAGCAGAACACTGGCGGATGGAATGACTTTGGGTGGGGTAAAGGGCAGCGCGGGTAACAGAAAAATAGCGGCACTGAGTTGGCTGATAGTGGCGATCGCAATCGGTGGAACACCTGAAAGCTGTTGTTGGGTATAAGGAGCAGCTATGGCATACAGCAAAGCCGCCAACAGCCCAGCCCCAACCGCCATTAGAAAACTTGGCGTGGTTTCAAGCGGTTTCCAGCCAATGAGCGACATCACCCCGATAAAGCCCAGCGCCAAGCCGACTGCTCTACCAAACGTCAGTTTCTCTTTTATCCATATGGCTGCAACCAGGGTACCGAATAAAGGAGCCGTTGCATTTAGAATCGAGGTGAAGCCAGTCGGCAGAAAAATAGAGGCAAAGGCCAGCAGAGAAAACGGTAGGGCTGAATTGATGCAGCCCACAACAAATAAGGGAAAGGCGTTACGACGCACCTCGCCCCAAATATTTGCCCGAATGAGCAGCGGCAGTAGCGCCAAACCGGCTATCAATACGCGGATTTCAATCAGCCAAATGGGCCCTAACACGGGCGCAGCGATCCGCAAAAAGAGAAACGATCCGCCCCACAGTGCTGCCAATATCAGCAATTCAACAACATCAGAAGCTTTCATCGCAACCTGAGACAAACTACACATCCCTGACATAAATCAGCTTCTTAGTATGGCGCAAGTATGGCGCAAAATTGGTGAGCGAAAAATGGTTTAAACGCATACATTCCAGTGGCCTAGAAAGTGATATGTATTGAATGGCACATTTAACCGTTTTGTTTAACCGTCTTATTTAACTGTCTTCTCCACGCTATTTTCGGCGCATTACCATGTCTTTTAAAGGGTATGATCCAGGCGATTTTTACGATGAGCTGTTCAGCGCTACCGGGGTGCCTTGGCCTGAGGCCGCTTTGCTGATTGAGCGGATAGAATCAGTGCCGATTGAAAGCCTGATTTTGCGGCAGCAGGCGGCGCAAAGTACGCTGTTTAAACTGGGTGTGACTTTTAATGTATATGGCGATGAAGAAGGCGCTGAAAAGGTTTTTCCGTTTGATGTGGTGCCTCGAATGGTGTCGGGTAAAACCTGGGACTGGCTCGAAAAAGGCTTGCAGCAGCGGATTGTGGCTTTGAACTGCTTTTTAGATGATATTTATAATGAGCAAAAGATTATTGCCGATGGCGTAATTCCGCGCGCGACGGTGGAGTCTGCTTCTGGATATTTGCCGCCTTGTTTGGGGCTAAAGCCGCCGCAGGGGGTATGGTGCCATATTACGGGGACGGATTTGGTGCGCGATCGCAAAGGTGACTGGTTCGTACTCGAAGACAATCTCCGCTGCCCTTCTGGCGTTTCTTACGTGCTAGAAAACCGGCGAGTAATGAAAAGCTCTTTCCCTAGCCTGTTTGAAGCGTTAGATATCAAAGCGGTAGACGACTATCCGAGCCAACTGCTGAGAACCCTTTTGGCGCTAGCGCCGGAAAATATCAGCAATCCGATGGTAGTGCTGCTTACGCCCGGAGCCTTTAATTCTGCCTACTTTGAGCATTCGTTTTTAGCGCAGCAAATGGGCATTACCCTGGTCGAAGGCTGCGATTTGGTGATAGATGACGGCTATGTGAAAATGCGCACCACTCGCGGACTGTGCCAAGTCGATGTGATTTATCGCCGGATTGACGACGACTTTATTGACCCGACTGAGTTTCGCCCCGATTCTATGCTCGGTGTACCCGGGCTGATGGAGGTGTACCGGCAGGGGCGAGTGGCGATCGCCAATGCGCCCGGTACAGGCATTGCCGACGACAAGCTTATATACGCCTACGTGCCCCAAATGATTCGCTACTATCTGAACGAAGAACAGATTATTCCCAACGTGCCAACTTACTTCTGTGAGGATGAAAAACAGCAGGCGTATATTCTCGCTAACTTAGGTTCTTTGGTGGTGAAGGCCACTGATGCTTCGGGCGGATACGGTATGTTGATTGGCACCCAATCTACCAAAGCTCAACAAGATCACTTTGCCGAGAAGATTAAAGCCAATCCACGGGGCTACATCGCTCAGCCAACTCTATGTCTCTCACGGGTGCCAACCCTGATCGAGAAGACTTTTCAGGGTCGCCATGTTGATTTAAGGCCGTTTATCTTATATGGCAAATCGAGCAGCTATGGGGGCACTGCGCCCTACGTGAATCCGGGTGGGCTGACGCGAGTGGCGCTGCGAGAAGGGTCTTTGGTGGTAAATTCTTCGCAGGGCGGCGGCAGTAAAGACACCTGGGTGATGAATTCATAGAGCCTAAAAAATAGAGCCTAAAAAATTAGATAAAAATAAACATAAAACATCCAAAACGAACAAATAACTATGCTAAGTCGTGTTGCTGACTCAATTTACTGGCTCAATCGCTACATCGAACGGGCCGAAAACGTGGCTCGATTTGTTGAGGTTAATCTCAACCTGCTGATGGATAATCCCATTGGCGTGACTCAGCAGTGGGACCCGCTGATTGCGGTGACAGGCGATCGCGCCCTCTTCTCACAACTATACGGCGAAGCTACTGCCCGCAACGTCCTTAACTTTCTCACCTTCGACAGTCACTCGCCTAATTCCATTCTTTCCTGCGTGCGCTCAGCGAGAGAAAATGCCCGCTCCGTGCGCGAAACCATCTCTTCTGAAATGTGGGAGCAAATTAACGCTTTTTATCTGATGGTAGAAGCTGCCGCTAAAGATAAGCCCGACGACATTCGAGAAGCTCATGAGTTTTACGCTGAGGTGAAAATGGCCAGTCATCGCTTTAATGGCGTGATGAATGCGACCGCCTCTTGGAACGAAAGCTGGCATTTTGGGCAATTAGGACGGCTGTTAGAGCGGGCTGACAAAACCAGCCGCATTTTAGACGTGAAGTATTTTTTGCTGCTGCCATCCGCTAAGGCTGTGGGTTCACCGTTGGATAATTTGCAATGGATCGCGCTGCTCAAATCAGCTAGCGCCTATGAAATGTATCGAAAAGTAGAACAAACTATTTCGCCAACAAACGTCGCCCGCTTTTTGATCTTTGATCCTCACTTTCCGCGATCTATTAAGTTTTGCCTATGCCGAGCGGAAGAATCGCTGCGCAAAATTGCCGGCACTGATGAAATTCAAACGCTGCCGAGTGAGCGGGCTTTGGGCCGACTGCGCTCTGAGCTAGAGTATGTCACCTTTGAAGAGATTTTTCAGCAGGGGCTGCATGAGTTTTTAGATAAGCTGCAAGGCGATCTCAATCAGGTGGGCGATCGCATTTACACCGATTTTATTGCGGTTCCGCCGACTGTTTTACCCTCATCTGACATTGCCTCTCGTCAGTTCTCTGGCCAGTTTTCTACTCAATCCTTTACTCAGTCTTCTGGTCAGTCTGCTGGTCAATTTTCTACCTTAAGCAAAGCGGAGTAAGGCTGTGCATTACCGCATTACTCACACCACTCATTACGCTTACAGCACGCCCGTGCAGCTCAGTCCGCATATTCTCCGGCTGTGCCCGCGCAATGACGGCAGCCAGTGGCTCCAAAAGTTCGAGGTGACCCTATCGCCTAAAGCCGCCCAACAAACCTACGTTTCAGACGCTGATGGCAACATCTGCTTACGCTTAGCATTTGATTTACCGTTAGAATCGCTGCACATCTGCGCCATTAGTGAAGTTACAACAACTCGCGACAATCCTTTTGATTACATTGCTGAGCCCTGGGCTTTACAGTTTCCGATCAACTATCCAAGTTCGCTAGCCGCTCAGCTTCGGCCTTACTGGGAGTCACCTCTGGGGTGGGGAATTAATGATGCGCTAGCGCCTGAAGTCATTAGCCTTGCCCACGAGATTATGCAGCAGGTCAATTACAATGTCGGCTACTTTTTAACCCGCCTGACTCAGCTCATTCCTGAAACCTGCACTTACCAACAAAGGTTAGAAGGAAAGCCCTATCCAGCGGCGGTGACGCTCTCTAATCAATCCGGCACTTGCCGAGATTTTACGGTGCTGTTTATAGCGGTTTGTAGGGCAGTCGGGCTAGCGGCTCGATTTGTCAGCGGCTATCAAGAAGGCGATCTGCAAGGTGATTCATCAGGCACCTCTCATGACCTGCACGCTTGGGCGGAAGTGTATGTGCCAGGGGGCGGCTGGCGTGGGTTTGACCCGACGTTAGGGCTGACGGTGAGCGACCGGCATGTGGCGATCGCTGCTGCTGCCAATCCTCAACAGGCCGCCCCCGTCTTCGGCACCTTGCAGCCCGGACAGTCGGCAAAGACCACATTAGAAACAGAGATTACGCTAGAAGATATGCGCTTAACCCAACAATTTGATCCCTAGAATGATGATTACGCCCCATTCGTAACGTAAGATACAACCTTGTAGAGAGGAGTAAATCAAAGCAAATTGCAAGAATCTAGAGAAGTACTTAGTTAATACGCTTTTTAAGGGATTCTTTTTTCGTGTACTCACCTTCTACGTTAGCACCCACCAACTTGCCAGCGCTACGCCCAAATGATCTGCCGGTGCTAACAGCCCTGCCACCGCTTGAATCATGCCGTGTGTGTGTGATTATCCCGGTTCGTAATGAGGCCGAAAACTTGCCCGCAGCGATTAGCGCCTTGGCTCAGCAGATAGATGACGCTGGTAAAAGGCTAGACCCTAATTGTTACGAAGTTTTATTGCTGGCTAATAACTGTAGTGACAATACGGTCGCGATCGCTCATTCCCTCAGCCGCCGCTATCCAATTCAGCTTCATACGATAGAAGTTTCTCTGCCCAAAGCCCAAGCCTTTGTGGGTAAAGCCCGCCAAATGGTGATGCACGAAGCTTACCGGCGGCTCTCTCTCATTGGCCTTAAAAACAGAATAATTGCCTCTACCGATGGAGATACTAAGGTTTCACCCAACTGGATCAGTGCCCTGATAAAAGAGTTTGATCAAGGAATTGATGCGGTTGGTGGCCGAATTATCACTCGTCGAGCCGCAGCGCCCGGCATTAATCATGGTATTTCACTCTACTATTTGCGCCGCCTTGCTCACACGTACCTCAGCTCACAGCTAGAATGCCTGCTCGATCCGCAAACTCACGACTGTTGGCCTCGGCATTTTCAGTACTGTGGCGCAAATATGGCCGTAACGGCGCAGATGTATGGAAAAGTTGGCGGTATGCCCCTGGTCAAAGATGAAGAAGATGTAGCCCTCTATTGCCGGTTAAAACAGGCCGATGCCAAAATTCGCCACAGTCTAGCGGCGCAAGTGTCAACTAGCGCCCGTCGCCTCGGCCGCGCTACGGGCGGTTTGGCCGAACTACTAGAAGAATTGGCAAAAACGAGTCAAAAGCGTCAGACTATTCTGGTTGAAACACCTGAGCTCACTGAATCTCGCATTCTGCTCTGTCGGCAGCTACGGCATACCTGGGGTGTTTTGCACAAAAGCAACAGCTTTTCAGTATACGAATATGAACGCACTGCTGCTCTATTAGCCAAAAGCTTAGGCTTATCGCCTGCTCATCTACGGCAAGCGATAGAGCGAACGGCTACTTTTGGGCGGCTGGTGGAGGCGATCGCGACCCACCAAAAACAAACTATTGACCCCAAAAGAATGGCTCAAGCTACTACCGAAATCAGCCTTGCTAACATGCACCTCCGACAGCGCCTTCAGTCCATTCGCCAGCAAAAAGCAGATGCTACAAACCCTTATGTTGTTCTACAGACGCTCCAGCAAATCCAATCGATACCGCTCTTCTCTTTGACTCAATAGGGTGCGATAGGTTGTACCTACCTGCTGCAAAAAAGCCTCATGCACCTCATCGCCCGTCAGCGGATACTCTTCTACATAGGGCGTCCAATGCACTAGCAGCAAATGTCCACCCGGTTCGAGATGATCGGCAATTTGCTGTTGAGCCAGCGGCAAATCATCTCGGCCCCAGTAGTATCCCACTTCTGAAACCAGCGTTAGATCAAACCTATGAGTCGGATACTCATAAGGCACCTGCATCACTTCAAATTTGACTTGCGGCAGATGCTGGCAGCGGGCTTTGGCTCTAGCTTGAGCCTGCTGAGAAACATCTATTGAGAGCAAGGACTGACAGCGAGAAGAGAGCTTTTCGGTGAGAACGCCAATTGAGCCGCCAATTTCAAAAGCCGAACGGTATTGGGCCTTTGGCAGTGCAGCAATGGTTGCTGCGTACTTTTTGGCCTCGTATTCACTGGTTTCAAAATCCCACGGATCGGGATTAGCGGCATACATTTTTTCAAAATAGTCGGGCGGTAAAGTGCCGCTGGCATTTTGTTGAAGATCTGATTGTTGAAGATCGGACATTAGCTGACCTCTAAATAAGTTTCCCAAGGCTGAATGAGATTGTTGAGCATAGCAGGCGTTAGGCGAAATCCATTCGGATCATCGCTGATTAAATCAGTTGTTTGAGACTGGTGTGCTAGGGCCGCTTGACGCTTTAGGGTTTGAACCGAGCGAATATCTAGTCGCCAGCCGGTTGTCTGATCCGGTAGCGCCCCTAAACCCGCCTCACGGCTTCCCCAAATGGAATAAGCCAACAGACGCGGGGGCTGCTGCCAATCGTTCACACAGCGGTGAACGATTTTCCAGGTGGCTTGATGGTCACAGTGCTGATCGCCTTGCCAGGGAACAAAGATCACGCTAGGTGAGAAACGGCGAAGGTCGCGATCGCACCGTGTCACCGCCTGCTCAAAATTAGGCTCACCAGGATGAGGCACATCAGTATCCGGCCAGCCGTAAAAGATCACATTCTTAGCGGCGACCCCTAGCAGACTTAACGCATTCAAAGCTTCTGATTCACGTACTTTTTTCAGCCTTTCAGCCGGATAGGCTTGGGATTGAGGGTGAGATTGGGTGCCATCGCTCATCACCAGCACTTGTACGGGAATATGACGCTGACAAAGCAAAGCTATGGCACCCCCACAGCCCAATGTTTCATCATCCGGATGAGGCGCAACCACAACAGCACTTATGCAGCTCGAAAAAATCTCATCGGCTGAACAGAGCGGTAAAGATGTGATCTCAGCTGAGGCAGAACACTCTACTGACATTGCTACTGGCATTACCCTATCTCCGATCACCACAGCTCTCTAGCCGGTGACGTTTCGCTCAGCACATACTCACCTACGCCCGTCAGTGACGCATCAAAAGCAGGCTGACGCAGATACAGCGTCAAATCTCTAATTATTCGCTCCATCGGATGTGGCGGTAAAAGCCCATTGGTGCCAATGCAGCGCTCTGATAGCTGAATCATGTCCATACAAACTTGTTCAATAGCGGTACGCACCATGTTGGCGTAGCTTACCAGGTGCTGCTGGTCAGATCGCGTGTGAGCCGAATCAGCAGACGGCAAATCTCCAAAAATAGGGGCATAGCTTTCTACTTGGGCAGCTCCGCCCTGTAGCCAAAGGTTGCCTTGTTCGAGAGCGATCGCCATTTTCCCTAACCGCGCCTGCTGATGGGGATGATCGGTGCGGCCCAAACCCTGCAAGTAAATGCGCGTCGCATCAAACAGCGCTTCAGCCCCACCGAGCTGCACCGCCGCAAAGCGAACCACACCGCCCGTCAGCCAAGGCTGCTGAAAGTACTCTCCCGGCTGACCAATCATTTCCCTCTCACTCAGCGCCACCCCGGTAAAATCTACCTTATAGCTCGCTGAAGCCCGCATTCCCGGCGGCTGCCACCAGTCAGGATTCACCTTTACCTTTACTTTTTCTATCGGCACGATGCACATTTTCCAGCGACCATCCGGCAGCGCTCCATTCACAAAAGGCCGTTCCACATACCCACAGCCCGAACAAAACGTTTTGCTACCCTCCAGCCGATAGCCGCCCGCGTTAGCAGGGTCTGCATCCGGGTAAAGCTTCACCCCATCTGCCGCTTCCGCATTCCAAACGCCAAACACTTTGTGGTTGTGGGCATCGTTTGCAAACCTTTGCACCTGTTCTGGCGTTCCAAACGTTTGCACTAACTGCAACGCATTCACATGTCCCTCAAACACTCGTCCTAAAGATAGGTTACCGCGCCCCATTTGTTTTAAAATTTGTAACAACAGCCATGTTTGACTAGATTGAAACCCTAGCCCTACCCCACCATACTCAGGATGTAGCGGCGCAGTCAAAAGACCGGCCTCAGCCAGCCACTTAAACTCTTCTGCCGGAAATCCACCAATACAATCGACTGATGCTGCCCGTTGCGCCGCATAGTTAGCGATCTCAACAGCGATCTTCAGCAGATCGGCCGATGCCGAAGAATATTGGGTAGAAAATCGTTCAACGGGCTGGGTTCGAGCGTTATTCGAGGTGCAAACCATAGGGCATTTGTCAGGGCAAATTGTTAATAGAGGAAGGCTACTGTATTGTGATGGAGCGATCGCACCTCAGCCTCTTCCTTCTGTAGGATTCATCACAAAATCATCTCTTCACACTGCGTCTTACGCTCATGCGAAAATTGCAGATACGCTCGATAAAAACTTGTCAGGAGCGCTCAAGTAGAGATGCGCTTTCATTCTCGACAGCGATCGCATCCTGTCTTATTCCCTCAGAACACATTGAAGCCGCTGATGCGCATTTTACTCTGCTGCATTTTACTCTACAGAGCACGAGACTACGATATTTTTTGTAGCTGTTGCATAAACCAATTGGCCGCTGCTGTATTAGTCCCTTGAGAGAGTTGTTCTAAAGCCTGTTCTACTAGCTCAATAGGGAGTCCTGTCAGAATTTGCGAAGTCTGAATTGGCTCATACGTGCCAAACTCGCTTAAGCCAAAGGCGAATAGCCTGACGCCTTTGACATCAATCACCCAGTATTCAGGAATGGCTAAGCTGGCATAGATTTGTTTTTGCTCGTCAAGATCCAAGCTCAGCGTTGTGTCCCCAATTTCACCGACCAGATCGGGTAAGCGATGGCGCAGCGTGCTGATTCGACGCGGCTCTCCTGGCTGCCAGCGAGGAATATTATCCCCTTTGTACAGCACCAAGTCTGGCGCACAAGACTGAGTTTGTGGTTTCTCAATCAAACAGCGCCCGTAGGATTGCAGAGCAACATTTGGGTTCACAAAAGCCCAAAACCCAAACAGCATTGTGATCAAATCGCTAAAGGAAGCGTGGTTTGGCCCTTCTTTACCCATATCGGCCCACAGCCATCCTTGATAGTATGAAATTTTTCGCCAGTCGCTGTCAGCGCTGTCTCGCAGAGCGATGTAGTCTTGCCAAGTCGCACCGTGCCGCTCAAAGACGAGTGAGTCTGGTTTGGGCTGCTGTTGGATGATGGGTTTGGTTTGCGCTGACGAGAGGGTCATGGGTAGACGCCCGCATAAAGTGATGCGAATGAGCCTTCGCTTAAGTCTTATAGTAGCTTTCTCAGCTGAAGGACGCTCAAATAATGGCTAATCGCTTACTAGCTCACCATTAACTTCATTAATGGGGCGGCGGCGTAGCTCGGCGGATTCTTCACGGGGCAGCAGGTTGAAGATTTCGCGCATTTTGTCGTCGATTATTTCGTACGGGACTTGGCCAACTTCGTTAAAAACAACGGTGCCGTCAGCCTCAAAGATGACGGTTTGAGGAACAGATCCGGTGAAGTAATAGCCGGATTCATTTTTGGCGTAGCTGTCTTTTACGGGAACAGAATCGGCCGCGATCGCCAACACATTTGCCACCCTGCCATAGGGCGCTTGTAGCTGAGAAATAACCGATGAAAATTGCTTGCTATCGCGACTATCATCAGCGTAAAACACCAGCAAAGTCGGCTTATCTTGCTGAAGTGACTGGGCGAGATTAAAGCGCGGCGGCACGATTGATCCATTGCCTGCGTACAGCGCAAAAATGTTGCCGTCGTAATGGTCATCGTTGAGTTCGGCTAGAGCAGGGGCGCTACCTAGCCCTAGCCACAAGCTGGCCACCGCTAATAGGCTGATCAGGCTCAGGCAAAGCCCACGAAAAAAATGAGTAACCATGTGTCTTAATACTTCTCAAATAGGGAGGTGAAGCGCTACGTTTCTTGAAAGCTTTGGGTAATGGTTTGTAAAGTTTCTTTGTCATCGGCGTAGCGCTCTGCGGTTGTCCAACTTACCACTTGATAGTACTTATCAATTCCTTCAATGGTAGTGTGCAGGTAAACGACCGGGACGCCATCAACGATGCCGCGAATTTCGTACTGGATGGCTTTATCGCCGCCAATGCTGTCTATGCCAGTTCGCGTTTCACTCTCCAAGGTGTCTAACCTTTTGCGAATCAGCCAGCGATAGGTTTCAGAGTTGTCTTCTAAGCCAAATCGGTTGATCCCGGTGGCATTTTCAGACACCACCATCGTATAAAGCTTATTTTGAAAGGTGGTGTAGATATCGGCGCTGCCGCGCTGGACGCTGCCAGATACCGTCCAACCGCTAGGAACGGTAATTCGTGTGCCGGTGTTGGGATTTTCTAGGGCTGAGCGGTTAGGAATGGGCTGATCGGGCGCGATCGCTGTTTCCGAATTTTGCTCCCCGCGAAAAAAGCAGCCGCTGAGTCCAGGCGTCAGTAAGCCCAATAGCAGCAGGCCATAGAAAACATTGCGAATGAGGCGCTGGTTGGATGGGCGGTTGAATGGGCAATTAGCAGGCAAAGTAGAGCGTATCATGGGGACACCGGACTCGATTTGAGACAGTACCTGACAAGTACCTGATCATTAGGCAAAGCATAGCAGGCGACGAGGCGAATTCCGTATGGCTTGTTCAGGGCGGTGTGAAGGAGATGCGATCGCTAGAGAAATAGCCCCGCTTCCCTTTATGCTGGATAAGGCAAACTATGGGTACTCCTTACCCCTTTTATTCTTATGCTCAGAGCCGGAATTGTTGGACTGCCCAACGTCGGAAAATCTACGCTGTTTAATGCGGTCGTCGCGAATGCGAAGGCACAAGCTGCAAATTTTCCGTTTTGCACGATTGAGCCCAATGTCGGCATCGTTGCTGTCCCTGACCCTCGTTTACAGGCGCTAGCAACGATTTCTAGCTCGAAAGAAATTGTGCCCGCCAGAGTGGAATTCGTCGATATTGCGGGCTTGGTCAAGGGCGCTAGCCAAGGAGAAGGCTTGGGCAACCAGTTTTTGGCCAACATTCGCGAAGTCGATGCGATTATTCACGTCGTTCGCTGCTTTGAAAATGACGACATTATCCACGTCTCAGGCTCTATTGGCCCCCTGCGCGACATTGAGGTGATCAACTTAGAGCTAGCGCTGTCGGATCTCGCTCAAATTGAAAAGCGCATGGATCGCATTCGCAAACAGGCTCGTAACAATAAAGAGGCTCAAGCTGAGCTAGAAGTCTTGGAGAAGCTGCAACCCGTGCTAGATGACGGGCAAGCCGCCCGAACGGTGGAGCTAGATGATGAAGAATGCTTATTTATCAAGCCGTTAGGACTGCTGACGCGCAAGCCAGTAATTTACGCAGCCAACGTCTCTGAAGACGATCTCGCAGACGGCAACCGCTGGGTTGAAGAAGTGCGCACTCATGCGGCTCCTGAAAATGCTGAAGTGGTTGTGGTTTCGGCGCAAGTAGAGGCAGAATTGCTAGAGATTCCGGCTGAAGAACGCGCTGATTTTCTCGAAGCGCTCGGCGTGAGCGAAGGCGGATTGCAGGCTTTAATTCGCGCGACTTACGATTTGCTGGGGCTACGCACCTACTTTACGACCGGCCCAGAAGAAACGCGGGCTTGGACGATTAAAGC
>QBMP01000006.1:47017-48671 GCA_003242115.1 Phormidesmis priestleyi | reverse complement strand
TAGCAAAACGGGGAATTACCTCGCGATCGCTACTCCTGAAAACATCAACATATTCACTCAGGCAAACCTGATTGACTGACAAAAAATCGGAGTTATGAGCTTGAAAGCTCTGCTAGCGTTGAGATGCAGCAATAGAAAAAGCAAGAGTGGGAGTCAGCGTTCTAGAATTAGATATCACTCAAACTATAGAAACGCTGTGAAAAAACTCCCGCCTTTACGATGCCTTGAAAGTCTGGCTAGGGCAAGAGAGTGATTGGGCGCATTTGACCCATCTAACGACCTGTATCTGGATGGTCTGCGCACTGATTCAAAGCGGTGAAGTGGGCCTGACGAAATTAAGATCTTAGGTCTTTGGCGATCGCATCTCTTGATAAGGGCAGGTAGCAGCGATCGCACTCCCCAATTTGCCAATGACTGGGTAATCGAAAGGCACTTTTACAGCGAGGACATGCCTCTAAAAGCCTTTGCTGATGGACTTCACAGTGAGACTGAGCCGCCACCTGCCAGATCAGCCTATGATAGGGCGCTTCTGCATAGCAGCAGGCACACAATCGCGTCGGCCAGTGTAGCGTGATGCCCGGTGGAGATCACATTAAACTAAACCGGCCTGCTTCTACACCGCTCAGTTGTGACGAGTGCTGTAGTGCAGATGGCTCCGGTTGGCGGCGGCGAGAAGGGCTTTCCAATTCCATATGTCGGCTTATAGTCTTTTTGCTACCGTTACTAAATCTGAAACCAGGCGGATACTCCTTTAAGGTGTCATTGACGCTCTCCCCCTAACCCTACGGGTATAGTCGGAGATTCTTGTTTCGCAGACTCTTAACTAGCCAGCAGCCGAAGCCACTGCCCCCGTCAGACCGTCTCAACAAGCATTTTATTTAGCGTCCACCATGCGCCCCACGGCAGACTCGAAATATTCAGTTTTTCAATTTGGACGTTTTGAGTTGTCAGTATCTGAATCGTTCTCTGAGCCGCTCGTGGGTGTTCCTACCTTCTATGTTTTCGCATTTTCATGCGTCCTTCAATGATACCAAGATTGCTCGTCTCGTCGCTATCTTTTCGCTCGATTTCATCATTGCTTAAAGATACTCCTCATCTCCCCTGGCTTTCACCACCCCCTAACCCTACGGGGATAGGCGGAGCACTAGCCGATTCTTGGTAGACTGTTGTCTGCTCACATCATCAGTCCATCAACACTAGCTAGCCCAGAGGTTGAACGTCGTGCGCTCTTTAAGGTCGTTTTTGTCGATATTTTTGCTCAGCCTGTGGCTAATGTTGTTTGGTGCTTTCATATTTATGATCGTGTCCTCGTCTCGTGGAGGCGGTGTGACAATGCCAATGGCAGGGATTGCCATTAGACCCGAAACGGGCTTTGCGGCACTTGATCTGCCCAATCGCGTTTTTACCTGCACCCCAACAGTACAACAGCTAAATCAGTGTCAGACCACTATTCAAGACCGTCCGTTAGTCGTCACTATAAAGCCGCTGAACGGTGCTATCACAAAAGATCATTGTCGCGCTCAATATGATGGGCGCTCAATTAGCTGTGACACTGTGAATTTAGAGTACGCGCCGATGCTATCGCCGTCTCTTGAGGTAAAAGGCTTAGCCCTGAGCACGCAGGAATTTCAGCGTCTGAGGCAAAAGTACTGGA
>QBMP01000006.1:43539-47007 GCA_003242115.1 Phormidesmis priestleyi | reverse complement strand
GTACTGGATAGCTCAAACGATACTGAAGGCAGGCGAACGGCGCTTGCTGCGGATCAGTATGGGACTTGCGCTCGTGGGTGGAGCGATCTCCGCTTATTTTACCCGCTTTCATCCTAGTCGCTTCAGCAAAGGTATCGCCAGTATCACCGTAGGTTTTTTGATATATTGGCTAGCTAGAATTCTTTTGGGCAGGGTAGTTCTCACCTCAGTAGCGCCCTCTGGGTTTACAACGATTGAGCCTTGGACTGCTGTGGTATACTCTCGACGGCTAACGACTGGACTTTTGAAAGGCCAGAACCCCAGCAGTAGCAATCCTAGCTAGTTCATTTCTTAGCCGTTGACAGTATAACTATCGGATCAATCTTGACAGGGGTTGGAGCGGCTATAGCTCCGGAATTCGACCAAGAGTTTGTCTGCTAGGGCACTGCCCACACAGACAATACCTGCCCTAATCAACAAGGCTTTTTGTTCCGAGGAGACCACCGTCGAAATCCCGTCGATTGTCATCTTAAGCAAGGGATACCCTTGTTTTCGTACGTAGACGATATCCGTAATCTTCATCTGCTAGAATTCTTCTTGAACTATACGATGCCTGATGGCAATTTTATCTTGTGCGCCCTGGTCTTCCAGGGCTTTTTCTTGATAGGAATCAAAAATTATACGAGCTAAGGCAGGCAGCTCCGATTTTCAGGCATGTGATGAAGCGCGAGCAGTAAAGTTTTCATGCACAGATGGGCATATCGTAATAGGCACACCAACATGACTAAGCGCCGAAGAACTGGCTACGCTTGCAGGCGGTTGTAATCGACTGATTGTGCCTATATCACCCCATGCAAAGAAGCCAGTCCTTTTCAGAGCTGGCCAAGAGGTCTTAAAGGGTATTTCTGTCGTTGACATAACACTATCTGTTCGGCTAGGGTCTGCATACCTTGCTGCTGAAACTGATAAGCCCAACTCATACAATGATTGATGTAGCCAACTTACCCCATGACTTTTGCATCGGCTGCTATGTCCCCAGGTATTTGTGGGATGGCGAGGAACCGCCTCACGGGTTCACAGACTTCATTGCCGCGATTAAAGCATTTTCTATCGTGGATGAGATTGAAACTGAGCAAGCTATTGAAAACGCTATTTTGCTGCTTAGCGAAAACATCTGCGGGTTTAACGCGGTTACCGTTGTCCCGTCTCATAGCAAAGGCGGTAATGCCCACGCTGGCATCTTTCGGATTGCTGCGGGGCTTGCTGAACGCTCCAATGGCAAGGTTATTGATGCGACTTCCTGTTTGCACAGGATTCATACAGTAGAGAAGCTCGCGGGTGGGGGCGATCGCGCTAAAGACACGCACATCAATTCTATTCAACTTAGAAATCCTGACTTTATCAAAGGCAAGAAGGTGCTGCTGCTTGATGATGTCAGATGTACTGGAAACTCCTTAGCCGCCTGTCGGGAGATTCTTGAAGGGGCTTATCCCAAAGCCGTTCACCCTTTCGCACTCGCGCAAAGTCTAAATGACAACGGGGAAAACCTGGAGACCACCTATGCTCGCGTCGAGTACAGACTTCACATGGCTTACCAGATAGAGCACCAAGGACTCGATTTTGAGCAGAACAGGGAGCAATCTGCACTCTCGCAGATGTATGACTTCGCACGATAATAAATGAGAAATAATGTTGGTGTCTTTAGTTTTTCGCCACCCTGATTTAGGGCCGCTGAAAGCCTCATTACACCGTTCCAATTTGGCCTCATCTTAAGGGGTGGCGAAAACTTCCAGACACCAACCCTGAAATGGACGCAGGGTAAATCTGCTAGCGTTCGCTCATAGCGGCTATGGATTCAGTAAGTTAAGCCGCCGCACAGTGGGCAAGGCGCACTATCGTTTGCCTGGAGGAAAGGCTCAGCGTTAGGTGGTCACCACCTTCTATTTCATACCGTTCCAAGCGGAGCACACCAGCGCCAGGGAGCAGAGACTGTAGAAATTCCATCGGTAGATCACTAAAAGGGGCGATCTACATTTTCCTACCTATTTCTCGGCTTCACCAAAAGCTGGGAAGACCCCGTTGCTATTGACATCTGATAGACTCTCAGTGTCATCACCCGTTACCCTTGATTTTCTAGCTCTCATCATCGCTGGTAATCTATTCTTTTGCTAGCCCCTTATACCTCCCAGGAGATCACTGCTGGCTTACCGAGTAGTTTATTACCTATTACGGTTCAGTATAGCGATCAGCGTTTGTGTATCGAGAAGGTACTCCAAAAACTCAGCGCTCAGCGTCCGTCTTGAACATGATATTCTGTCTTTCCACGATCTCATTGAGCGTTTTCCAAGCTAGCTGAGTCGAGACGTGGCTAGACGCATAATTCCAGCACAACAACTCTTCACTTAAAAATAGGTCGTGCTTTTGCTCGGCTTTGTCTTTTACGACTGAAGCAAGCTGTAATGCTTCCGCAGGCCCTTGCTTTACCAGAGCTTGTAAATGTTCCATCAGTACAGGCTTAGAAATACCATAGATGGTAATAGCAATGCCATCTGAGCCAACTGACAGCCCACGAGAAGAAAGCAGCAGATGAATGGTATTAGTTACACGGCTCCCCATCCAGCAAAATAGCAGTGTTTGGTCTCCATCGGATAGCAGCGAGTGCCTGTCGAGATGGGCGCGGTAGAAGTTATTACGAGCCTCTTGCAGTAACTCTACTGCTACGCGATCTAAAAAAGCAGGAATATCTTTAGAGCTATAGATCAAGCGCATCTCTTGACGAATTTTATCGTGAATATCGCCACCACTACCGGCAAAGCTAGGTACTTTCCCCGCTGGAGAACGAGCTACATCAACAACCTTACGTTCAGCATCTACCGCAAGTATCTCCCATCGACGCCCCGCAAAGATAATAAACATGTCTTCTATAAGCGGGAAGTCGATAGGGAGCGTGCCCAGCATTTTTCCACGGGTAACGATACGATACTCTTCTGGTGTTTTGAATGCTGTGTAAAAGCTGTAGTGATTGACGATTCTTTCGCCTTTCACCCCTAAAAGCAAAAGGCCGTCGTGGGTTTGTTGTATTAAATCTTCATGCCCTAGTTGCTTCAGTAGCTTCATAAATAGCGCCTGGTCAACCTGATGAAACGCACCTGTTTGACACAGTACTTGCCAAAGCTGAAGCGGGCTAACGCCACCATACTGAGCGATCAAAGAGAGCACCTGTTGAATAAGCGTAGAAAGATGCAACTTACTGACAATAGGCGGCTCGCACCATTTCTCAAATATCATTAAGTTCACGATGGCAATGGTTTGAACTAAGCCAGGATGGAGAGAATCTTGTATGGGTGTTTGAGGCGTGACCTCCTTTTCGGAAAGGTAAAAGCGAACGATAGCGGGTTCGCCTTCATTTCGCCCCGATCGACCAAGGCGCTGCCGAGTGCTGGACACTGAAAAAGGCGCACCTACTTGCGCGATAGACTTTACAGAGCC
>QBMP01000006.1:41119-43529 GCA_003242115.1 Phormidesmis priestleyi | reverse complement strand
TACAGAGCCAACGTCAATTCCCATCTCTAGGGTAGTTGTACAAATTACGTTGGAAGGTTTATCACTTTTAAGGGCTTGTTCTGCTTCTTCGCGAATCGCCTTTGATAAGCTGCCGTGGTGAGGCAAAAACTCGTTAGGCACTCGCTGCTGTTCGCAGAGACGACGGAGCAAGTCGGTGTAGATTTCAACACCTGAGCGGCTGTTGATAAAGATCAGGTTCGTATCGCCTCGTAGAGTTTTGAACAAATGGGTTGCGATGCTGACCTGATCGGCTTTATCTTCAGGTGTCTGAGATTCATCTTGTTTAGCCTCTTTCGCCTGTGCTTTTGTTTTTAGTTCCGGCGCTCTTTCGATATAGCCGCGTACCTGAATCCGAATCTCTTGGCCTTCATCATTTGATTCTATAAGCACAACCTCTTCGGCCTTTTGTGGCCTCAAAAATTCTGCCGCCAATTGCATATCACCAATGGTCGCGCTTAGCCCGATTCGAGGAATATGGCGATGGATGCCTTGCTCTACTCTATGCATTAGCGACTGTAGCTGTTTGCCCCGCTCTGAGCCGATAAAGGAGTGTAGTTCATCCACTACTAAATAGTTGAGAGTACTAAAAATTACCGCTAGGTTAGAACCGTGACGAATTAAAAGCGCTTCTAGAGATTCTGGGGTGATGATTAGAATGCCCGATGGCTTTTTCAACAGCCGTTTCTTTTTACCAGCATCCACATCTCCGTGCCAGGGCGTTACGGCAATTTCAAGATCTTCACCAATGGCAGAAAGCCGCCGGTATTGATCGTTGATCAAAGCTTTGAGTGGACTAATGCAGAGTGCTTGAATACCTGCTGATATATCTTGCTCTGCTGATTGTTTTTGCTCTGCAATGCGAGAAAAAATCGGGAGAAAAGCAGCTTCTGTTTTTCCGCCAGCGGTTGCAGCGGAGATAATCACATCTGTTTTTCCCGGTAAAATCAGCGGAATGGCTTGCTCTTGAATTGGGCGCAGTGAAGGCCACTTTTGTTTCCAAATCCAGCGCTGCATTCCCGAATTAAGCTGATAAAAACCTGAGGACACTGACTGCTTTGAGATATCTTTCCCATGACTGTCTTTCTCGTGACTTTCAGCGTTAGAGTTTAAAGGAGGCAAGGTCATCTTCTTCCTCTTTTACACTCGCTGTTACAAGCTTTTCTTCGTTTTTTTCTGTTTCAGGCTCAATCGGTAGCAGGTCTAGATTGCTTTCCTTTTGCAGCGATACACTGCCGATAAAGTCTACGGCAGAAGCGGTTGGATTTTGTTCTAAAACGGCCAATAAGTTGATGAATGCAGTAATAGTATTACGAGGGGTGCGAAAGTAGGCTTCGCCAACGCTTTTAAAGCAGTGTTGCATAAAAGCTTGGATAGCTTCGTCTGAGAGAAGGTACTGCTGTGGTTCACCGCCTGCAAACACATGGCGAATTTTGGTGAGTAGAACGTATAGATCTTCCTGGCTGAGACTGGCTAAGCGAATGACTGGGTGACTATAATCCACAATGCCGTTACCAGCAAAGGTATTTTCAGCCAGACGAGATTGAAGCGCTTCGTAGCTGTAAAGTCCTTTGCGGGTATCCATTAAGAACTCGGGGGTGCCGCCTAGAACAAAGCCCAATCCATCAGCAGTCCCTTGCAGGCTATCGTTGAGAATGCGCAGAATTTGCTCGTAATTGCTGTTGCGAGCTTGGGTGTTGGCGAGTTTGTACAAGTTCACTAACTCATCCAGGCAGACGATGAAGCCTTCATAACCGGCTAGGCGAACGAACTGGGCAAATAGTTTGAGCTGATCGTAGAAGTTAGCATCATCAATGATCGTCCGGACGCCCAAGGCTTTTTTGGCGTCTGTTTTAGTACTGTATTCGCCGCGTAGCCATCGAATAGAGCTGGATTTGAGCACGTCGTCGCCTGTGTCATGACCGCGCCAGTAGGCGGCGATCACTTCTGCAAAGTCGTAGCCGCCAACCATCTCGGAAAGTTGCGCTAGTCGTTCGCGGATAATGATTTCTGGATCAACCTGTCTTTTTCGGCCTTCGGCCATCGCAGAAGTGACAAATTTTTCGACGACGCTGGCGATCGCACCTCCTTCAGGTTTGGCCCTAGTCGATAAGTTGCGCATGAGTTCTGCGTAGAGCGATCGCGCCTGTCCATTAGAAGCATGTAGCCGACGATCTGGCGTCAAATCCGCATGAGCACTCACTAACTTCTTCTGAAGCGCAATTGATCGTACCAGAGACAGAAAAAAGGTTTTCCCTGAGCCATACTCCCCAATCACGAATCGAATAGCCGAGCCATCACCTGCAATCCGCTCAATATCTTTAATTAGCGCTTCGAGTTCTCTAACCCGTCCGACCTGAATCAGATGCTGTCCGCTGCGAGGCACCACGCC
>QBMP01000006.1:35158-41109 GCA_003242115.1 Phormidesmis priestleyi | reverse complement strand
GAATTACCGCGTCTCTATCTTTAGGTTTAATTTCTTTAGTCTTCGTAGTTTGAGTTGTCGTCATGGCAGTAGCTGTTCTAGGACATCGGTATCAAGGTTAATCGGGTCTTCGCCGTCTGTTAGTGGCTCATCGCAAACATCAAAGGCAGTATCATTAATCACTTCCAAAGCACCGTCTAGCAGTAAATTAAGCTCGGCTGCTTTAGATTCTAAAGCAGCACGATTCCAGCTATGCTGCTGGGCAAGTATCCCTAGAAATCTGGTATGTAGTTTATCTAATCCTGAGGTAAAAGTCTCATTATTGTCAAAGATTCGTGTCTCTGATTTAGCCACGATTGAAACGATGGAATCTTCCTCAAAAATGGTGGATAAAAGTGAGTTAACTTTAGCTGATTCAGCTTGCTTCACTCTCACAGCAACAATATCCAAATGAAAATCTGAGGTTGTATGTTGATTGTTATCTCTTATATTTTTATTTCTGAAATCTTCAGTAAAGCTTGGTGAGTACACGAATGAGAAAGTTTTACGATTGTAAAGAACTATAGAATTCTCGAAGATAGCTCCTCGATCTCTATAATCTTGTATGTTTTGCGCGGAAAGTCCAATGCCTTCTCCTAAAAACGTTCCTCTAATATCGGCCTTCCCTAAATTTGTTCTCTTCAGATTCGCATCGCTAAGATCTGCTTCCCTGAGGTCTGCCCCGAACAAATTTGATTGAATCAAATCAGCCCCAGTAAAATCAGCCCCACGCAAGTTCGAACATCTCAAATCTGTTGTATTTAGGATGGCATATCTCAATACTGTTCCACTTAAGTCTGCTCCGCTTGCATCTGTCCTACTTAAATCAGCGCCGATTAAGTTAGCTTCGCTTAACTCTGCTCCGCTTAGATCAAGATTGCATAAAATAGCGCGAGCTAGATTTGTACCGCTTAGATCTGCTCCGCTTAGTTCTACTCGACTCAAATTAGCCTTGAAGAAATTCGCTTTACGCAAATCAGCTTGTCTTAGGTTAGCACCACCTAGATCTGCGTCACTCAGATCAGCATTACGCAAATCGGCCTTGTATAAACTTGCATTTCTTAAGTTAGCTTTGAAAAGATTCGCTTTACGCAAATCAGTTTTCTCTAGATTAGCTTTTCTAAGATCAGCATTACTCAGAGATGAACTATTCAGCCTAGCTTTAGCCAGATTAGCTTCTCTCAAATCAGTACTGTTTAGGTTGGATTGGGACAAGTCAGCACTTCTCAAATCAATCCTTCTTAGGTTGGCTCCGCTTAAATCTATACGGCTTAAGTTCTTGCCGATAAGGTTTTCTAATTTCCTTGCAGGATCTCTGCGATTGGTGCCATATAAGGTCTGATTAACCATCCCAAGAGTACTCATCTGAAATTTTACGATGCCTTATATCTATGTTTCCCAAATAGCAACTTTGCTTCCGTCACCTCTTTAATTCCCTTCAGTCATGGCAGTAGCTGCTCTAGGACATCGGTATCAAGGTCAATCGGGTCTTCGCCATCCGTTAACGGCTCATTGCAAACATCAAAGGCAGTATCATTAATCACTTCTAAAGCTCCATCTAGCAGTAAATTAAACTCGGCTGCTTTAGATTCTAAAGCAGCACGGCTCCAGCTTGGCTGCTGAGCAAGTATCCTTAAGAATTTAGTATGTGGCCCATCTAAGCTTGAAACAGAGTCTTCGGTGTCTTCAGCTAACGTTTGATTTTCATTCATTGGCTCAACTAAATCGTCTTCCTCTTCTTCAAAAATGTTAGATAATAGCACGCTGACGTTTGCCGATTCATCCTGCTTTCTTTTCACGGCAGTAAGGTCTAACGCAAAGCCTGCTGCCGTGACTTCCTTTTTATCCTGGGCATCAACGGTAGGTGCTGGAATAGTAAAACCACGATTCACTGAGGAGGCCAATCTAACGGTAACCGGTTCTGTTGATGGTCGGACGGGTGGTTGAGCTGACGAGTGATCAATCGCGGTAGAAGTACTGAAGTTATGAATATGGCTGTAGATGTCATCTGCCTCGAACCCTAGCAGTGGATAAATCTTGGAGAGCATCGTTATCTCTTGAGGACTGATATGACCGTCTGCGCCCGCTACGCTAATTAGAAAGTTGGCGATTCCAGCTTTTTCATCGGGTGTCATCTCACCTAGCTTAGTTTTTAGACCTCGTAGACTCAGCTTCTCTTTCAACAACCAGGCTAGGTAGGCTCTCAGGCGAATACGCTCAGCTTCGGACAGGGCTAAGGTCGTTTCTAAATGCGCTTCTAAATGCTGTTGTTCTGAAGCATCTACAATATTGTCAGCAGTGGCGATCGCAGCCGACAAATGCATTAATATCTTAGCCGCAGAATACGCCTGAGAAGGTGTGGAAATCTTCTCTTTTGGCAGCTTAAACAAGACAAGATGACTCTCTTTCTGAAGTGCCTTTCCCCCAAAGCGAACATCCGGTTCTATGCCATAGCCCAGTTTCTCAAAGCTTTTGGCCAGCGTCGTCGATTCTTTCTTGGTGAGCTTTTCAGTGCCAGTAATAGACCACCAGGCCAGTATCTGTTTGCCCGAAATAGCCTGATGCGACTGATCGCCTAAAGTTTTCTTTAACCACTGCCTTAGCAGCCGAATCTCATCATTTTCAAAGTCTTCAACCAGCTCGGTAGGCAACAGTGCTATAGCCGCTTTAGCATCGCATTTATCTGCGTTTCGCCCCAACCAGCGGCTATAGGGATCGAGCGCATCTGTGCAGTCATCAACTAGCACCTGTAGCTTGCTTAGCGGCGCGGTTAATGCGCTCACGTCTGGTAAATCACCGACATCAATACCGATGGCCGAGTGTGAAAAGCCAGAACTAGCGGGTCGATACTCCACCTTCAGGCGTCGCTTGTTCGGCTTCAGCACCATGCCTTCTCCGTATTTTTCTGCATACTTCAGGCGTAGCAGCTTTTGAAATTCTGTTGCGCATCGAGTAGCCGGTGTTCTTAATCGGGTCGTTTCAGAATGTAAGTACCAGGAGAAAAGCCAGTCAGCGGAAATAGGCTTACCAGCAGCGACTGTCTTTCCCAAAGCGACTTGAGTGCTTAGCGGCATCTGCCAGCCTGTTTTTTCTAGCACGGGGAACGCTTCAGCAAAGCTATCAGGGTTATGCATTAGTTTGCAAACTTCTACAAACCGAGCGGCGTATCCTTGAAAAGAATGGCTGTCAGGATATAACGCTAGCAGCCTTTCCACCTCATGAATGATATGCGTCAGTTCAGCAGAACTGTCTGCTGTTTCGCTTAAGTCTATGAAAACTCGGCGTTCCAAACCATAGAAAAAAAGAAAGACGTAGCCGATGCAGGCGTCGGGATCTTTGCGATCGCCCATCAGCCATTCTAAATAAGCCGCCCGCGCCCCAGGCGAAATATCACCGTAAGCGGGCCAGTAACCCATCTCATTTCCAGCATAGTCCGACCGAGTTTTATCCACGCGGAGCTTAGGATTTATCAGACAAGGATCGATCTGCTTGTACGGGCCGATAGTCGGCAGTTGTGTCCCTACATACACCATGCCTCCTGGAATATCAAAGCCAGCTACGCTAACTGATGTTCCCGGCTTTACCCAGTTAGCCTTAATACCCGAAACAGTCTGTTTTTCACTGGAAACAACGGCATCTCTTTCCTGTCTTTCTTTTACAGAATTTGACTGCGGATAGTACTGTTGCTGGTAGTTCGAGGGCTGTCCGCTTTTGTTTTGTCCTGAAGAGGTGTCAGGACTCAGGCTCTCAACAATTTTTTTAAGGAAATTCAGCATAGAGGCTACCCCAGTTGATTCGATTCGCTATATCTCTTTGCGATTGCTCGCGTTCTACAGTCCTTTCGCTTATTTACGCCTTCAGCCGGACGACTCAATATAATCATTGCAGCACTCTGAAAATGGACAGATTCGACAACTCTGCTCACTAGCCGTTGCTTCAAAGTCTCCCTTCATCAACCGCTCAATCATCGCTTCTGCTTGCGCTTCGATGTTCGCTAAGTCGTCAGCTTCAAAGCTATGCAAATGACCATGACGTAAGTAAGCCAAATGCGCAGACGACTTTCCGGTAGCTTTGCTGTAAGCCCATAGCTGAAACTGGTGATGCTCAGGATGAATCGCCTGATCAGTCTTAAAGTCCAGAACAAAATCATCGCCGACTAAATCAACCTTGCCGTTGAGAGTGAGTCCACCCACTATCAGCGAGATGGATTTCTCCCAGCTAAGGTCGTCCGAGCGGCATGACTGATAAGCGCTGTCCGTCTGAAACGAGTTAGCCAGACTGAAAGCGGTTTGAACATTCTCATCAGATAAATCAGGCGCGTGTTTTGATAGGGCTTCAACACTGTCAATGCCTAGCTCTAGCGCCTTGTGCGTCAGCGTACCGATAGCCATTGCGTCAGTAGCCACACCATTCGAGTCACTACCGCTCTGGTAGCCTAAGTGACCATCGACGTAGCGATACTTAAAGCGCGATGGGCATAGCGCGTAGTCGCTAAGAGCTGTAACCGGCAGCTCTGTAATCTCAATATCAATAATGCCTAACAGTTGCTTTTCTGGAATCGATGGCGCTTTGGCAAGTACAGATGTAGCTGGCTGAGCAAGCGCTGGATCGAACAGAACAGGTCTAGGTGTAATCGTCTCTGTCAGTCCGGGAGCCAGCAGATCGAGTCCGCCGCCTGAAGGCTCTGCGGATGTCAGCATTAACCTATCGCGAGCGCGAGTAAACGCAACATAGAAGATACGTTTTCTTTCAGCCTCATCTTTGATCTTTGCCTGCTGTTCTAAAAGCGAATAGAGCGCTGACTTTTGATACTCTCCTTCTTCATCGGTCAGCTTTAGTCCAAGACCGACACTGGCCTCAAAGCGAATAGCTGATGTATCAGAAGTGTTCTTACAAGAAAGGTTGGGAACAACAACTACCGGCCACTCTAGACCTTTTGAGCCGTGGATAGTCATCAAGCTGACGGCGTTTCCACCTTCGATGGCCGGTCTAGGAATAGTGGCCTCTGCGCTTGCGATCTGATTGAGCTGTCGAACGACTGAGAAGGTATCAAAGCTGCCGTGTTCTAGAGATCGCACCAGCTCAATGAATCCATTCCAGTCGGCCATGCGTCTGAGTCCATCAGGCAGATTAGCGATCGCAGCCGTGTACCCGGTGAGGCGATCGCATAGCTGTAGTAACCGCGTTGGGGCTTCCACACGGCGCTCCTTCAGCAACTGCTTTAAGATATTGACCTCGTTCACTAGCTCAGATGCCGCTCCCGATTGAATATGTTTCCACCAGGACGTTTTTTCTGGCAGAGTTTGAGCCAGGGCGTAGAGAGTGCGATCGCTCACCGCAAAAAATGGACTACGCAACACCGCTATCAGCACTAGGCTATCGCTTAAGTCCGATAAAAATCTCAGCAGGGCCAGAGCATCCTTCGCCTCTCGGGTATTGAGCAAGCTACCGCCTCCGGCTTGCAGGATAGAAATTCCCCGGCTAGCAATCGCATTGCCATACAGCTCTAGCGGCTCCCAAGTCCGCGATAAGATGGCAATATCTTTGGGCTGAACAGGTCGCAGCCGATTGGTCTTTTTATCATGTACCGGAGTCTTCTCCTTTAGCAGCGTCTCTACGAGATTGGCAATCTTTTGAGCCTCCATCAACCGACGGGCATGAAGGCTGGTGTCAATCGACTTATCATCTTTCTGTTCTTTGCTCACTTCAACCGTGTATAGCTGAATTTCCGGGGCAGGCACGATTGCCTCAGTGCGCTCTGCTGTCAGCGGTTGATGCATCTGCTCGAGGACAGGTTCAAACACCTGATTGAGTTGCTCCATCAGCGCGTGATGAGTGCGAAAGCTCCGACTTAGCTCAACTGGACTCTCTTTGCCAGGATGAATCTCTGCCTGCCAGCGTTCAAAAACAGTGGTATCGGCGCGGCGAAAACC
>QBMP01000006.1:19628-35148 GCA_003242115.1 Phormidesmis priestleyi | reverse complement strand
CCATAGATGGACTGCTTGCGATCGCCTACAATCGTCAGAATTGCGCCGTCCGTCAGCCGCTTGAGTAACTCTCCTTGAATAGGATTGGTATCTTGAAACTCGTCGATCAAGAACACCTGCCAGCGCTTTGCATAGTACTTTTGCACGTCTGGATTTTCTAACGCTTTGAGCGCCTGCACCTCAAGGTCGGTGTAGTCGAGAATGCGCTGCTGGTACTTCAGCTCAGATAAAAATGAACGAACCAGGGTAAACGCTTCTTGAATCGCCGGTCGCATCTGCTCAGTTTGATCGTCATAGCTGTTATAAACCAGCGCATCTAGCGATTCATCTACTGCGCTTACAACATCCTTTAGCGCGTTAATAGCGTCTCTAACGCCGTCAAAGCTTTCTTCATCGGGCCACTTTTTCTTACTGCCCCCTCTTAATCCAATCGCGCAAAGATCTTCTAAATAACTGCGATCGCCCTTACTCTCAAAAGCATTTGCGCAACTGAGCGCCTGCTGACGGGCCAGCTCTCGCTTGTCACCTTCCGGGCCAGTATGAAAGCCCAGCGCTGCACAAGCCGCTCTCCACTTTGGCTTTTCAGGAATGGCTTCTAACAGCGACTTGCGAAAATCTTCTAGTTCGACCTGCCAGTCTAAGGGCGATCGCGACAAAGCTGCCTCTGCCGTCAGCGGGTCTTTCAACAGCGCTACGAGTATGTCGCGCATCAGAGCAAAGGGCACCTGTTCGTACAGTCGCTCAGGTAGTTGCGCAAGCGCCTGAGTGAAATACTCGGCTTGCCACAGCGCTCCGGCTAGCCCATCTTGAACCACAAAATCAGGCGGAACGTTTGCTCTATCAGGGTGCTCTTGGCAAATGCGAGCCGCGAGCGCGTGGAAAGTGCTAATTTGCGCGGCTTCCAGGCTAGCGAGAATATCTGTGCGGTCGCCCATACGATCCGTGACCGCCTGACGAATGCGAGAGCGCAGCTCCGTTGCCGCCTTGTTCGTAAAGGTCATGGCCACAATTTGCAGCGGCATATAAACCACAGCCGATGCATCTTTGGGCTTGAGAAAATGTAGATATCGCTCGGTCAGCATGTGCGTTTTGCCCGTCCCAGCGCCAGCCGTTACCGCAACGCTACCAGCTGCAAAAGCCGCACTTTCCTGTTCTTTAGTCAGTCCCATGATGATTCTCCTTTCTGGTTAGGCGGCTTCCTTGACGACATACTGGATCGAAGTCGCAGTAGCGGCAGGCATCGCGTTTTACGTCTGGCTGCACGGGATAGTGACCCAGGTTCAAAGCTGTTTTACAATTTTCGATTGCCATTGGTAGCTCCTGCTGAGGCGCTTTATCTGACAGCTTTAGCACTTTGCCTTTGGTTAAAGAGAAATACTGCGCGGCTGTTACGGTTTCACCTGGAAACATCTCCGAGGCAGCGACATCTTGATATAGCTGTAGCTGCAAATCAATACTGGTCTTACCGTTGGAATCTTTCAGTCCCCTCGGTAGCTTGCTGCTTGTTTTGTAGTCAATCAGCACCAGTCCATCGGGTGTTTTATCAATGCGATCAACTCTGCCAGTGACTTTGAAGCCCTCCCATTCCCCTTTGAACTTTCTTTCAAGCGCGACCGGCTCCGCGCCGTCAGGCCAGAAATCAGGCTTTCTCAAAACGGTCAAAAGCGTACGCAAGTGATCTTCGCGGCGCATTTCCCAAGCTGGCAAAGTCGGAAAGTCGATCTCTCTTTCAGCTTCCAAAAACTTCTCTCTCAGCAAATCAGGGTCGGTTAGCGATAGCTGAGGATTGGCCTGAACCGCCTTTACTAGCAGCTCAACGACTTGATGATATAGATTTCCTCGCAGACTAGGACTCAATTCCGTATCGGCCTCTGCTGAACTACCTAGCTTCAGCACCTTATTCGCAAACCATTTAAACGGGCATTGCCCCAGATTGGTGAGCTGAGAGACGCTAAACGTCCAGTCGCGGTAGTCAAAGGGAACGCCAACGATGCCATCGTACTCATCGGCGCTCAAAGCGCTTTCGCGGCGCTCTTCTACTTGAAAAGCACGAATCGCCTGGGTCAGAACGGGATCAGAGGCTTCTGCCGCCTGCTTATCCGGTTGCCTGAGATAACCGCGTCTCATTTCTTCTAAACTGGCGATCGGTTGCTCAGGTGGCTCGCCGATCTGTAAGCCCATTCTTTTTAAATAGGCGCTGGGCAGTTGTTCGCTGCGATCGCTCAGCGTTGAGTAAGAAAAGGTAATTTGATGGGTCGCCGTTTGCAGCAGGTAATAAAAAGAGAGTGTCTCCTGATGAAATAACTCTATTGCGCTAAGGAGGCAGACTCCGAGACCGCGCAGTTGCTGGCGCTCGAAAAAGTCCAGCACTGAGTCGTTGCTAATAGATGGTGGCAAAATGCCTTCGGCCATACCCATAACAAACACATGCGAGTACTGCGCCCCTACAACTGAAGCGGGAGAGTGCAGTTCTACGCCGCCGCGTCCGGGCTGCGCAGGGACACTTAACTTTTCCAACAGATCTTCAAGCTGCTGCCTAAACTCTGCCCAAGCGAGCGTTTCCGCTTCGGGTTTAGATAGCTCGACTAGACCCTTTTGCAAGGCATTAAAAGCAATACTCTCTCTCGCCCAGCGAGCGCAGCGGAGGCGCAGGTCATAGGTCTTAAGCAGCCGCTGCCACCAATCTACCCAGGTATCGCGGCGGCGGGTTTGATTGACCTGAGCTAGCGCCGATAGATCGAGTCCCAGATTTTCTTTTGCGATTTTTCGCCATTGCTGAAAGCCTTCAGGATGCTGCGATCTAGCTACTGCCCAAAAGCCGCTATCGGGATTGCTGCACAGCGGATGGCTCAATAGCTTTGCCGTTGCCTCGAAGGGAAAGCCTGCGTCCAAGACGTTCAGCAACTGCTCTATCCAGTTGCCTAGTCGGGTTGTGAGCAGCGGCGTACTGTAGAGCGCTCGCAGCGGCAGGCCATACTCCCACGCCGTATCGATCAGTTTGGGGGCATACGCTCTTTCATCTCTAGCAATAATGGCAATTTCTCTAGCCGGAACGTCTGCGCTGAGCAACGCTTTGACCTGGGCAAGAACACCGCGAGATTCTGCGTCAAGGGTGCCATAGGCGTAGGCGCTGATCATCTCAGCGTTGATCGGTGGCTGTTCGACGACTGAAGCGGCTGGCTGAAGAAACGTTTGGCAAAGTTCGATGCCTACGGCTAAATGAGTTGTGATTTCATCGCCCGTAACCGACCACCCTCTTTTCTCCAGGAAATCAACGGACGATTGAACCTCAACAAATAGAGCAGTGTCGCATATCGGGAGAAAGACAATACTCTTATCTGCCGCGAGCTTGTCTATCCAGGCCAGCTCGTCCTGGCGGGGCTGGAAGTAGCCATAAATTAAGGTTTTTTGAGGGTCTACATTTAGCTCAGCCGCTCGCCAGTAGAGTTCGCCTTCATCAAAGCAGCCATCTTTATGGAGCGCCGCTTGATACTGCTGAGCTAGCGTAATGAGGTTGGTAGCGCGAGTAGATAGATTATCTGAGTCACATTCTAGGTTTGAGCTGCTCTGTAGAAGCGATCTCACAGCAGGCATTAAAGCCCTCGCGGTTCCTATTAAATCGGCGGGCTGAAGCACCGCTTGAACCGTCTGGCGAAAAAGCTTTTGAGCTTGTAACGGTTGGGCCATTACCTGACCATGCTGTTCAAGGGCTTTGGTGGCGGTGTCGTAGAGCGGCTGATGGCGGGCGGCGATCGCTCGACTCGCCTGACGAGATGGCGTAATAACGCGGTAGCTATTATCGCTCGCTTGCTGCGCTGCACTCTGTTGTGGATAAAGGTAGGTGCTGATAAAACGGGGCATACAAGTCTTTTTCTAGGAATATTGCTGTTAAATTACGTAGCTCAGTCAGGATGTTTTATACCGGAGCAAGAGAAACCGGGAAATCAAATAAAGCAGCTTGGGCTTTTGTCAGCTTTCTTACCCACTGCGATGAGTAGATTACGAGACGTTGAGACGTTCAGCTATTTTCGGTACTTGAGCGCTTGTTCTAGGCATGTATTAATTTTTCCCACTGTTCTTGGTGTAGCGACTTTATCTAGAAGGATTCTTCATAAGGTAGCGGTTGCCATCAGGAGACAGGAGTGATCTCGACGAAGGCTTCATCAATATTTTAAACTCATGGTTCGCTCAAATTAATTGGAGTTTCAGAAATGCTACGAAAGCAATAGGTTTTCAGTCTATTGACAAGCAAGCAAGTCTATGAGCTGTCGCTCACCATATGGGTGCTCGATCAATCACAAGGAAAATCCAAGTAGTTCTAGGCTGCATTACGCTATATGTAGCGTTTCCAGTTTTTGTGGAACCACTAGAATAAATGAGCGAACCGTGAGTTTAAACAAACTTGATATGTGAAGGACAGAACGACGGCTTAATTTGCCCTCTTCTACTACAACGGCTATATCTTCTTCAGAACCAACGCGCTTAGTAGCTATTCGATGAAGGTAAATACTTAAAATCAAAGTTAGCAATACCCAGAATACCTAGCAGCTAACGTTGCCAGGGCGTAATATCCTTATAGACTGCAAGCACAGCTACGAAGCTTTTCTGTCGACGAATAGCAGAGCTATGGCCAAAACCAAAGTCGAGCTTCAGTAGGCAGTAATAAAACGCCAATTTACTTACGAACCCTATATACGAATAACTACCTCCAAATGAGTCTTTTGCTCAGTAGATCTATGAGGTTTTCATCGAATGTGCGCAAACAAACCCATAGCTGGTTCGTAAATATATATTGTTTTATCGCTAACAACCTGTCTCTGTTTTAGACGTGGACGTGCTTCGGTGATACGGTCACAAGGCTGTAGTCAATCCTGGTGACTGTCGATTCTGAGAATTACCAGGATTGTCTGTCTCTCCGTTTCATCTGTAATTGCTCGATAGCGAATACGATGTCACATCTAATCGTCCTAGACCCTTTTTCCTGTCAAGTTCTAATAGGCCGTTTTTCTTGTGAACTCTGATATGCCAATAGCTGCGATCCTCTTTTTCTGTAGTCCAAAAATCATCTAGCCAAGATACCAGCTCCTGAAATGGAAGCAAGACGATGTGCTCTGGAGCGCCACAGCCTAGAGCAACGTAGCTCTTCGGATATCTTTGCAAGAACTCCTTCTGGGACGGATGAAACGCAAACCAATAGGAGTCATGTCCAGAAACTTGGTAGTTTTTAGAGATAGTACAGATGACAGCCACGGAATTATCTACAGACACATAGCCTGTACGTGTCTCCGGAAGTAGCGTTAAGCCTAGCTCAGAAGACAGGCGATTGACACAGAGCTGCCTAAAATCGACTTTCGGTTCTCTCTTCTCATTAGGCAGCTCTGTGTCATCAGTGATAGGCACAACAGAGTCTTGCTCAGTCGTCTCTTGTAAAGCAAAAATTACGCTGGCTAGCCCAACCTCCGGCTCTTGATGAGTCACCAGTAAAACCGTTGAACTAGACTGCTCTAAAACCGATTTAGTTGCTACCGCTGAAGGCATATTGCCATCAACTAAATGTATGATTCGCTCGCCTCTAGCCACTACCGCAAAATACGATCCATCTGTATCCTCGTCGATATTGCTCCCTGATGCGATCGCCAAGCCGTCCAGCTCGCTTAGAGATTTAAGAAAAGGGTGCCAATCTGATGAAAACAGGCTGTAGTCAATTGAGCTAATCCCTTCTCGGCTAATCGACTTTCCCATCACTCCGCTAATTCTATCTAGCAAAGCGCTCTCACGAGTGCGAAAGAAGCGCTCAAAGTCATCCTGGCGTAGTGTGTCGGGATCAATCAGGTGATCGTACAGAATAGACTCCATCTGGTCGTCGGAGATGTCTGCGCTCTTTTGTAAGATAGGCAAGTAAGTGCCGGGTGACTTACTGCTTATCTTACGATTTGTCCTAGCCGAAATTGGAGTCTTATTCACCGCGCTATCGTAGCGCTTTACATCTAAGCCCTGTTTCTTACACCAGTCTTTTGGGAAAATATGGTGAATGTCAACTTTATCATCAAAATAAACCTGCTCGTCAATGGGAATGCCCGAGCAGAAATCAGGCCCGCCGTCTTGTAGTAACAGCGCGTAAATGCCTTTATAAGCCGCACTGTTTCGAGTTCGTAGCCCTAGCAGTCGCCCTGAAGTAAAGTTAGCAGTCGCAACAGTATCTGGCTTCGAGCCACCTTCAGCCCAAGCCAACACTTCTGGTAAATCTTTAGCAAAGCGACTTTCGATGGCGCTCCCATATAACTCGCCAAATACGCCGCACCAATACCATTGAGCCAGTTTTAGACGGATGCCGTGATTTTGGGCTTTATCGCCTAACAGTGTGAAGATAGCCGTCAAAGGAACAAGTTGTGTTTTGTAGGGAATGTCTCGGGCTGTGAAGATTTTTTGCCCGTGTAGAAATTTAGCTGTTTCCTGAAAGCCAGAGGTTACTGCATTCGCCCAGGTTTTGTACTCCTCAAGAGTTAGTTTGAGAATATCTTTTCGTTTACATGTAACGCCTGGAGCTTTTTCAGCAACCGTACCACCGGAGATCGCCAGCCTTCGTCGTTCTTGCGAGGCTACTAACGTTAACGCCTGTAGAAAATCGGTACTTGCAATTCCATGTAGCATTTGAAAGTGGTTGAGCTGAGCCTGACGCTGCTCCCAGTCTTGGCGCAGTAAGTAGTCCTCGGCGGCAAAGGTAGCTGTTAGAAGCTCAAAAACGGTTAGAGATACACCTCCAGTATTAACCTTCTCAAAGACCTGACAGACTGCCTCTTTAGGTGTTTCTCGTCCCAGAGAAATAACCGGCACCTGATATTTGTCAAAGCGCTTGACGATTTCCCTCTCAAATTGACTGAATAGCTTAATTTTATCTCTGTCATAGTCCCAAAACTCTTGGTGCCCCTCTCGCCAGCTAGAGCAGTCGAAGACCTGACTTATAGGAAATAGACCGTTCTCATACTCTTTGTCGGGAGTCGAGTAATCTTCTGTTATTTCTCCTCTAAAGTTCTTAACCTGACGGGTTTCTGGCACACTGATAATGGCATCTTCGCGATCTGAATACGGGTTCAATGCAGCTTCTATATCAATGTAATACCAGCGCTGAATTTCTCGTCCTCGGATATCTCTAGTAAGCACTGGCTTTTCCGTATTAAGTGCTTGAAACAGGGAGGTCAAACGCTGCTGACCATCTAGGATCAACCGATCAGCCTCAGGCAACGTCGATAGCTGTAACCCTTCGACTATACGAGTCTTAAATTTCACATCAGGATTGCCTGTATGAAGCATCATGACCGCGCCTATCGGGTATGAAAGAGAGATGCTAGCTAGCAAACTACGCACATGCTCGTCATCCCAGACCCAACCGCGCTGAAAATCAGGCAGTTGGATATCGCCTTTACGGATGCCTTGAAGCAGGTCTATCAAACCTTCTCTACCGCTGTCAAACGTAGTCATTGTCATTCCAAGTAAATCCACTTCCATATCAGTAAACGATCCCTAATTCCTGCTCCGCGCAGCTTTGACAGATATCTAAGCTATGCATCCAACCTTTTGGTTTATGCTTCCCACAATGCTTGCAATCACCAAAGCTTGCTTACTGCTGAGCTTGAGCCTCCACAATTAGCTGCGATAGCTGCGATTCCTTCAACTCATCTAGAGCGAGGCGCTGCCACAGCCGACTCGTGTTTACCGGCGGATGAGGCCCGCTCCAGTCCAATGTAGGCAACCGTAACTCCATCGCATCCGGGCTGATTAGAGTTATTAATCCTAGCTCATCTTGAAAGTCACCAGTCGCGAGCTGAATAACCTCACTGGTACGCTCAACTTTAGCTTTTATCAGAAGCCGCCATACTCGATGAGTAAATTGTTCAAATTCGAGATCTCCAAACGAAGATAGCTTGTCAAATTTAGTGAGGTCTCTTTCCGCCATAGCTTTGTCTTTGGCCCTTGATAGTTAGTTTGATCGATTGCACCAAAGTTAAGACACCTGCTTTTTTCCTGAAAAGTCTCCCTTTGCAATGACTCATCAGCCTATCGGCCATTATTTTCACCGGGCTTAATGTACTCTCCGGAAGATTTTCATCTACAAAGCGCAGGCAGACTCTAACAGCTTCTCAAATAGTGGATCGCCCCAACTCATGAGACGGAGTGAGGGTTTCTCCTCAAAAATAGCGGAGTCAAAGGTGACTTTATAAGAAGCGCCTTTATGCTTCAGCTCCCAGATGCCTGTCTCGATTTCAGAAAATTCAATGCCTTTAGCTTTGAGTAGATGCGATCGCACAAACAACTCCTGAATTCCAGCAGCCGTAACCGGAGCTGCTGGTAAAGGCTTACGGATCTCCTTCAAGTCTGCCTCCACATCCATTCTGACCATATCTTCTAGAGCTGGGCGTATCGGCGGCGCATCTAACACAGCTTCAAACTCTGAGAGCAGCACGTCCTCTTCTTCAGAATCGACGCTCTCCATAGCCTTTGCAATAAAGGTAGGCACCTGGGCTAGGATCGGCTGTAAGTTACCGACAACCGATGAAAAAGCGTCAATGCGATCGCGCAGCTTCCGGTAAACCTTAGCCTCAACCGTCCCGTCGTAGTAAAAGTTGTGAATCCGAACGGTGGAGTAGGTTTGCCCAATGCGATCAATCCGGCCAATGCGCTGCTCTACACGCATCGGGTTCCAAGGCATATCGTAGTTGATTAGCACGCCGCAGGTTTGCAGGTTCAGACCTTCGCTAGCTGACTCTGTACAGAGTAGGATCTTGATCTCACCGTCTCGGAAACGGCGCTTAATTTCTTCTTTTGGCACAATCGTCCATTTGCCCTCTCGCCACATCTCACCGCCCCGGCCAGAGTAGCAAGAAACCTGAGCGCCATAGGTCTGCCGTACCGTCTCACGCAGGAAGTCCATCGTATCAGTGTATTGAGTGAAGGCGATCACGCTCTCTCGGGTTGCTAGCTCCTGGCGCAGGATGGTGATGAAGTGAGCCAGCTTACTATCCTCTCCCGTATTATCGAACTGACGCAGCAGGGACTCTAGCTTTTCAAGCTCTTCAGGATGAACTGGCTCTTCCATAAAGGACTCTAGCCCTTCGATCACCGCGTCATCCGCATCTTCGAGTTCTGTGAGGTCATCAGCGGTCAGGCCGCTCCCGCTTTTATCGACTAGGGCATCTAGGCGACGCTGGAGGGACTGTTGAATAGCATAGAAGGAGCTGGTGAGGCGTTTGCGATACAGCGTCATCAGAAAGCCCAAAGCCTTTCGGTTTTCCTTTTGAGCTAGCCGGTAGAAGTGCCGAACATAGTTACTGACCTCCCGGTATAGCTCAGCTTCTCGGGTAGGCTCTAGCGTGATTGCATTGTCACAGACCTCTCTAGTCGGCACGTCTTTATCCAGCAGGCCCAGGCGGTAGTACTGCCTCAGTGTGTCCCGCGTATGGCGAAACATCATGTCTTTGAGCGGCGTATTAGTAGATAAAAACTGGCGCGACGTGCTGATGAACGCCTCATCTTGCAGGTACGAGCGCTCGTTAACTATCTTTGTACGCCCGCGCCAAAAATCTTCTACTCGGCTAGCCAGCATTCGATCTTGCTGACGCAGATGCTGCTGCAATCGGGGAGAGGGAACGCCACCTTGCTCGAAGTAGTCTGAGGACATAATCTGCCAGAAATTGAGCAACTGCCGGTCAGGTCGGTTACCTAGTGAGGCAAAGTACTCGCAAAACTGATCGCCATAGGCCCAGTGATCGCCAAGGCCCAGCACGTTTAGCAAGTCGAAGATCTCTATCGGGTCGATCTGCATAGGAGTGGCAGATAGCAGGATGAGGGCTTTCGTTTTCTCGCTTAGTTTGCCTAGTAGCTCTAGCAATCGGTTCGGCGTATCTTTGCGGGCCTGGGGTGATTTGCGGCGAGCATGGTGAGCTTCATCTAATACCACCAAGTCCCAAGGTTCCGAATCTAGCAGCTCATTCATTCGCTCTTTGCGACGCACCAGATGGCTAGAGGCCAGCACTAGATTTTTTGTATTCCAGGGGTTCGCTGAAGCTGGGCAAGTATTTTTATAGGGGTCTTTAAACTCGCCTTGGGTATAGCTCCAGAAGTGAAGGTTGAACTTTTCGCGCAGTTCCTCTTGCCACTGAGGTTGGACGCTGGCCGGTGCCAGTACCAAAATACGCTGCGCTTTTTTGGAAAGTAGCAGATAGCGCAAAATCAAGCCGGTTTCGATGGTCTTGCCTAAGCCCACTTCATCGGCAATCAGAAAGCTGCGGGGAAACTCTTTTGCCACTTGCAGCAGAATCTTGAGCTGATGGGGCCAAGGACTTATCGGAATCGAGTCTAGACAGGCAGAAAGGCAACCTGGATGCTGATGGATATTGGCGATCACAGAAAACATCGCTCGCTCTCGGGCGATCACATCTGGATCGATGTCATTCTCGGACGGGCTTCCTACATCAGCAGGCGGTGGCTCGGCGGTGGCTTCTGCTTCTGTATCAGACTGACTAGCAGACTCAAAAGGCTCCTTCTCTTCTGGCTTCAACGGGCGATTGTTGAACTCGTCTTGAGGTTGCCAAGTAGGTTTCTGGGGAGGGGCAATCCTCATCAGCTTGCGTTTGACGGCTTCTGGCACTTCAAATACGCGCACATTAGGCGTGAGGTTGTTCCAAAGCTGCTCAAAGCGGAGAACTTCTCCCTGCACCCGCTCTACTTCACGCTGGTCTTCCCAAGAACAGAAAACGTGAAAGGATTCGATGTTATGAGTCCATCCGCCAACAGATTCATTATTCGATCCTGTGGTGACTAACTGATGACCGGCTACGTCGGTAAAAATGCACACCTTTTCATGAAAGATGTAATGAGTGTCGAGCGTTTCATCAGGCGACAGCGGAGTGCCGTTTTGCTTGAGCGGAATGGCAATTTTGATATCAAGGTGTCCCGTCTGGACTAGCCAGCTCAAAATCTCTAGTCGTTTAAGCTGGGCGAAGTTTTCAGGCGGTGTCAGACTGGCTTCGAGGTTAGCAGCGACGGTATCACGTAGGACATATCCTTGCTGAATCGCTTCAAGATCGGCTTTGCTGAGCTGACAGCCCATAATCAGGCGCATCTTGCCCTGGTTGGAGCCAGCGTTCTGAAGCATAGCTCCGAGGCCGCTAGCGACATGGCTAAGAATAGCGCTGCTGAAGAACCCAGATTTACGATCATAGTGCGTGGCGCGTTCGAGCGCGGGGATATAGAAATCAGTGACGGGATTGCCAGAGTCGCTGGTGTAGCTAATTTTCCAGACGTGGTTGTTGAGAGATTGGGCATTAGCATGACTCATTAGGCTGCGATGACCTCAGAGAGCAAAACCACAGAAATATCCGTCAATTTCTTTATCTGGCGGTCATTAGTGAGAAGCGTTGTGCATTTGGTTCGTAAGGCTGTGGCCGCATGGATAGCATCTGGTAACTTGAGCTGAGTTTTAGCTCTCACGTCCGCTGCATCAATTAAAAGGTCGCGCAAAACCGGCATGACGAAAAAGTTCTTGCGATTGGCGATCGCTTTTTTGTACCGCGCTTGTTGGTCAAGATCTCGATCCCGGCAAGGCTTTACTAAAAGCTCTGCCAGCGTCAGCTCGCTGGTAATCCCCGTCAGCGTTCCCGCCTGCATCTGCTCAAAGAGCACCATTAGCTCTGAGCGAAACTCGGAGTAGCCTTCCAAAGCGTAGATCCAGGTGTTTGTATCGAGATAGATGCGATCGCCTTCCAATGATTCTAGGAGTCCCATGCATCTCGCTCCTCGCGGATGAACCGATCCGCTGCCGCTGGGGTAGCAAAGCTGCCAGGGGCTGAACCAATCAGGCTAGTCAAAGGCGTATCGTCTACATCGGCTTGCAGCGTTTCCAGAAGATCGGTTGAGGCAAAGTTAGAGCGAGCAAAGAATGCCTGTAGGCTTTCTAGATACGCTTCTGGTGTAACAACATTTTGTTCTTCAATCGTGAGCGTGATTTCTGTTCCATCAGGGATATCGATGGTTTGGTCGATTAGCTCTATGGTGTTTCCCCGCTTAATACCTTTCACTTTCATAATTACTCCTTAGAACAGTTTTTTTTGTTCTTCTTCCATTGGTAACTCAGGCTGCACATAGATAACCTTAGATTGAATTTCATCCATCGCTAACCACAGATCTGCAAGCGCTTTCTCTTCGGGAATGCGCTTACGTTCGTCCCGAAGAGGAGGAAACACTTTTAGAGCGACTTCCCACGCTCGCATAAAGAGATCGTTGCTTAGTAAACCAGTCGCTTTCATAAATCGGCGGACGGGTTCAATGCTTTGCTCTTCTAGATAAAGGGCGATAATCGCGTGGAGGCAATCAACTAAGGCAGCGCTGGAGAATTCATCAGGATTAAGGGTGAAAGCTCGTTTCTTCAGTCGCTGCTGTGGGCTGAGTAACTTGCATGTGCCGCTAGCGGAGTCTATTAGTTTATGTACTTTGGCTAGGTCAGTGACGTTGAAGCCGCCAACTGCTAGCGCTAGCTGCCGTGCTTCATCAAAGGGGAACTCCCGAGCGCGGAAGGCATCCCAGGCGAGAATGTACCATTGGGTTAGTGGGTCGAAACCAGCAGTGTCGGTCTGGAGGAGTTTACGGAAGCGGTAGTTGGCGATCGCTTTGCGGGCTTCGCTAAAGGCTTCTTCTGGACGGACTTCATTGCCTGCGCTGTCGAGGACGGGCCAGGAGCGGCTGAATACGTTGAGGGCGGGGCCGAAGGCACTAAGGTAGAGGTCTATACCCTTAATGTCGTTAGCCTCAAACTCAGGGGCACGTTGCTCAACCAGATTTGCTAGTTCAGGACGTAAGTCGTCCCACCAAGCTTGTCCAGTAGCTAGATCGCGTTTTCGACATACTAATAGCACGGTACTAGAAACAGAATTCTTTTGTGCTTGATGTAAGTTTCTCGGATTTTCGGTACTGACAGCCCAACTAGCTGTTATTTCAAATCCCGCATCAATAAGAGATTTGGCAAGTACATCCCAAGCACCCGAATCCTTGTGATTGAACTGGACGATCATAACACCGTCATTATTAAGGACGCGGTAATACTCCATAAACGCAAGGGCCATTTTAGCTTCGTAATCGCGGTCGGCAAGGTCTTCAGCAGACTCTCCCATATTGCGAAAACGGCCAGGATTTGCTATTGCTTCGTTCTCTTTATTGGTTAATTCATTTAGAAAAATATTTGGTAGAACATCTAACAAGTTAGCCCTAAGCCAAACATAGAAAAAGTCTGATATCTCGCCATAACGAATTGAATCATAATAAGGTGGATCTGTAACAACTACATCGACAGATTTATCAGATATGTGAATTAGGCTGTCGGCAGATGAAACGTCAATCTTCACCAACCCCAAACTTGGCACTGAATAATTGTTAAGTATAGATTCAGAATTTGTAGATACTCGTCCTAGATAACCCGACGTTAACTCTGTATAGTCTGATGAGACTGTTTTAGAACACCACTCCCATAGTTTCTTCGGTGTAGTTTCTGGATAGTTCCACATCAGGTTGAGGGAGTGAGAAGAAGATACACCAGCCGGGACGGGGGGGTTCCCTCGCCATCTAGATAATCTAGAGTTCATATCGACGCACCTGTCTAGTATGAGAGCTAGGTAAGTGGAAATAACTTCTACTTTTTCAGGATTTTCCTCAGCGATAGACTTCTTTACTTGGTCAATTACTTCGACGAATGTTCCTAGAGTAAGAAGTTGTCTATCGTTAAACATATCTGCCCAGCAGGTAATGCCATAGAGAAATAGATCAGGCCCTCTGTGAGTATTCTTTGGCACCGATTGGGTTGGAAGAAAGCCATGCATCTCCAAATATTGCCGCTTAGAGAGAAGGCGTTCAGTAGCAGCTTTATAAGCATCAAAGTCAGCGCGGCAAGGAGTACGAAACCCCAATGATTTATCATGTCTACGAAAAACTACTGAATACAGTTGATAGCCTAAACCGGAAGATCTTGCAAACTCTTTTATGACATCTTCTTCTATGATACTTCCACAATTTGTGCATTTAGCAGCCCCTCTATTAATAGTAGAGGCAGTATCCGGATCGTAATCGCCATCATCAGTCTTGATTGTCTTCCCTTTGCCTTTTCCACCAGCCATTAGCTGAAAATCTACTCTTTTGTTTGAAAGATTAGCTATAGGCTTAACTGCACACCAGTATTTATAGTTTGATTCGCCAAGACGTCTGTAGAGCCACCAGTTCGGACTCAGTGGAATAACAGATTCACAACTTGGACATTTCATAGTATGTGCCCATAAGTAGTTGATTGTGGTTTCGCCACTTAAAGACGGAAAGAACTTTGATTGACGTTCTTCAACCTCATCACCCACCCACTTCACCCACTTGTTAATTTCAGCCTGCAAGTCTGGCCCAAACTTCAGCGGATACTCCATCGCCGCCTTCATCGTCACCACCGCTACCGGGTTCAGGTCGCTGGCCAGCACATTCAGCCCATACCGCACCGCCTCAAACGGAATGCTACCGCCCCCCGCAAACGCATCCAACACCGTCGGCGTCCGCGTACCCCAAGTCTTCTCACACAGGTCATGCACCTGCTTAATCCGCTCCGGCGACGGTGGCGTTTTATACAGCTTCGTCTTCGTATCCGGCACGCCCCCCAACCGCCGCTCCAGCCCCAGCAAATACTCAAACTCCTCCGGCGTCACCGAATCCGGCAGCAGCGACCCCAACACACTCGCCCGACTAAACGACAGCGGCTTCCGCGAATACCACCGATGCAGTCCCTTAAACGGATTGCCCCCATGCTCGTAATACACCTGCTGATTCAGCAGCGTCACCGGAAAAATTTTCTCAATGAAAACGGACGGGCGGTTGGTCTGTGAATCGGTCATCTACAAAAATATCAGTCAAAAATATCAGCGCTGAGCGTTCATTGTACGCAGCAGCAAGCGATCTCTCCCAAATATCCGCATTTCCTTAAGCAGGGTTTACATGAACCCACTACGCAGATGGCCTATGCTTACTACTTTAATCACTGCTCACTGCCGTCAACTAACAGGATGCCTACCTGGATCTATCACATCACACCCATCAGCAACCTGCCCGCCCTATTACAGTGCGGAGAACTGCGCTCCAAAAATCAGCTTCAAAACAGCGCTGTTGCCTACGCATCCATAGCCTACGAACATATTCAGGAGAGGCGAGCTTCCAAAGCCGTACCCTGCGGGCCAAAAGGTACCCTACACGACTATGTACCGTTCTACTTCGCGCCGCGCTCACCTATGCTGTACGCAATTCATAAAGGCTACGTTGACGGCTACCAGGGCGGCCAGCCAGACATCTTGCATCTGGTAATTACAGCAGAAGCCATCGCCGAAGCGTCATTAGGATTTGCGTTCAGCGATGGCCATGCAGTAGTAGGCTACACCAGCTTCTACGATGACTTAGCAGCACTGCCAACAGCTATCGACAGGGACATTATGGAGGCTAGATTCTGGAA
>QBMP01000006.1:0-19618 GCA_003242115.1 Phormidesmis priestleyi | reverse complement strand
CTTGTGCACCAGGGCGTGCCGTGGTCACTCATTCGTGGCATCTGCGTCATCAATCAAACAGTCGCAGATGAAGTAAACCGAGTCTTGACCCAATTTGGACAAACCACAACCGTCAAGGTGCGCCCTACCTATTACTACTGATTGCTAGCAGCACAATAGCATGTCAGTATTTTCATGGGGTCAAAGCAAATTAAGTAGTACAATTGATCTAAAAATATCTGTAAAATGCTTAAGCTAAAGCGTGGCAACCTCCTAGAGGAAAAAACCGAGGCCCTCGTAAACACCGTGAACTGTGTAGGTGTGATGGGAAGAGGTGTGGCGCTACAGTTTAAGCGAGCCTTTCCAGAAAACTTTAAGCAGTATCACAAGGCTTGCAATAACAGCGAAGTCCAGCCCGGAAGCATGTTTACAGTGGCAACCGACTCGCTGCTGAATCCCCAATACATCATTAACTTTCCGACCAAAAGACACTGGCGGCAAAAATCTTCCCTAGAAGATATTCAGGCAGGTCTACTAGCCCTTGTTCAAGAAGTGCAAACGTTAGGGATTCGCTCTATTGCCATTCCGCCCCTTGGCTGCGGCAACGGCGGACTTTCCTGGTCAGCAGTCAAACCACTCATCGTGCAAGCCTTCGAGTCGCTACCCGAGGTTGAAGTTGTCCTATTCGAGCCAGCCGGAGCACCCGCCGATAGCGAGATGAAGGTAGTCACCTCAAAGCCAGCGATGACCGCCGCTAGAGCCACCTTGATTCGAGCCTTAGAACTCTACGGGCTATCGGGATACCGTGCCAGCCGGATTGAAATTCAAAAGCTAGCCTACTTTCTCAAGGCTGCGGGCGAACCAACTCTGCAAAAGCTGGAGTACCAGCGCTTTCACTATGGCCCCTATGCCCACGATTTGAACCATGCGCTCCAACGGATGGAAGGTCATTACATACAGGGCTATGGCGATGGCAGTGATCGCGCTCAGATCAAAATACTGCCCGCAGGCCACACAGCTGCCCGTAATTTTCTAGCGCAGAAGCAGCAAGCCGAGCAGTATCTAGCGCAGGTCGGCCAACTGATTGAAGGCTTTGAAACGCCCTACGGAATGGAAATGCTCGCTACGCTGCATTGGGTGGCACAAGAAGATCCCCAGGCGGCTCAGGACTGTCATGTGGCGATCGCACGAGTACAGGAATGGAGCGATCGCAAAAAGAACTTATTCAAGCCCCACCATCTAGAAATTGCCTGGACTCATCTCAAAGAAAAGGGATGGCTTGGGTAAGGATGGTGCGATCGCGAAGCCTTTCAAGGGAATCGAGGTAACGCAGCTAATCACCCAGCAGTACCCGCATTGCCTTCAAAGCAGGCCGCTTTTTCCCGTTGCTTACCTTTGCAAACCAATAATGGGCTTCCTCATTACTCATCGCCGAGATCCCATCAGTAATATTTGTAATTCGCTCTGGCTTCGACATAGGCTGCAAGGTCTGAAATAGCAGCGCCATACTCACCCCTGACTGCTCATCCAATAGATAAGGCTTCTGCCGCTTATGTCCCAAGGTTTGCGGGTCGTAGTTATTCGCCTTCAGATATTGATAGATTGCCTGCCGTGCCTGCACTAACTGCTTCCCCTTTAGCCGCCCTACGCGCTTCGCTGCAGGCCGCTTCTTCTGCCCAGCCTTTTTATAAGCGCACTGGTACAGATCTAGAGCAAAGTCATTATTGCTTGTGGGCGTTACCCGCAATTGGAACTCTTGCATAGAACTCTACCTACCTTTGGGACTCATCAAAAAATATCGCAGCATCAGTATTCTACTCTGGCCTGTAAATTCATTCGCTCAACTGGATTACGATTTAGCGCCTGCTGAAGTCCATTGATCTCAGCCCCCTCTGCCGCTATGGGCGGATCGAAGCTAAACGTAATCTTTAGAGTCAGATTAGCTTGAGTCTCTGGCTGATTCAGCAGGCTGTTGAGCGTACTAAAAAAGCTTTGAAAGCCGCGCGTATCGCCTTGATACTCCAGCCGCACATACTGCTGCCCAGTCTGGATCGTCACATACTGCTCTACATCAAAGCTATACCTAGCCAGCAAAGGCAATGTCGTACCCATCTTTCGATAATCAATGGCCTGATCGACTTCAAGGGTCAACGCCCCAATGCTTTGAATCTGATGATCGCGAACGCGATCTGCTAAGTCATTGAAAATCTTAGTTGGGCTACCAGATAGCTCAAACTCCTTCGGTTTAGGCAACACCGATAATTCATCACCACCGCCGCCTAGAGAATCCGTCCCATCTCCTGGCGAGGAGAGAACGGCATCGGTCACCTGCTCAGCGACCTCCCCATTACCATAATCGGCCACCAGTCGGAACCGAGTCGTCTGGATGACAGTCCCCTCATAGGCATCTGAAGGCCGGAACTCGTCACCAACCAACTCACTATCCTGGTACAAACTGATTTTGAGCGCTTCTCTAGCTCGCCAACGGACTTCAACCTTCCGCTCATCGCCGCCACCCGCAATGACCTGGGCGCTCAACTCAATCACTCTCGGCTCTGGCGGTTGTAAGATACCTCGGCGATAGAGTTCCATTCGCTCTGAAAACTCTATGTTTGAGGGGGGTACTAAGGGTGCTTCAGCCGTTTTGATATAAAACTGCTGCTCGCCTGTCTTCAAGTCCCACTGCCCTTCCGTCAGTCCGCGCCGAATCGTATCGCGCAGCATTGAAACTTCCGCATCCAATAAAATATTCAAACTCAAATCTTTGGCAAACTGCTCCCGTAGAGCTTTAGTCGTCAGATGGTCTAATCCTGACGGCCAAACCTTCTGTAGCACGTAGGCCGGTGCGAATGCCTGCACTTCTTCTCCTCGAACTTTGGTACAGTCCTTCAGCGCTTTCAAGATGACAACCTGCTGGTTGCTGTTCCCTTTCACCATGCTAGCGTCCTGAGCAGGCAAGGTATAGTGCATCAGACCTTTAGGAGCCTTCACCGGGTCGTTAACCGGGTAAAACAGGTGACGGTAGGCATTAGTCAGCGCTACCCGCACCGCCAAATCCATTTCGCCTTCTTTCTGCTTAATCTGCTTCTGCTGGGTATCAGATAGATCGTCCAATCTATTTTGACTGCTTAGTATATTTTTAATGGCCTTCAGCTCGCGGGCCAATCCAATCGCCCGCTCCAGTTCCTGTTTATTTGCCAGCAGAAACAGCAGCCGGTTTCGGAAAGTCCGAAACTTACCCGACTCTCCAGTATTGCCAAAAATCTGTTCTACTACGGGCGGCGCGGCGTCCAATGAACTACTGACCGTTGCCTCATTGAAGTCAATCGCGCAAAGGGCAATGCGATCCGCTACGTCATCTACCTCATGAGCACCTTCTGGCCCCGAAATCAGCTCAAAGAACTTGGTAGCAAACACGGTATCTCGGCGAGTTCTTAGATCTTCTTTGGCCTCGGTAACCCCAACCTGCTCTTTTTCCTCCGCAATGATTTTATTGATCGAAGGCTCTTCTTTGAACCGAGCAATTGACGTAATCGGATCAACGTCCAAGTACCAAGCGACGGTCACTAACCGCTCTAGCGCTTGCTCTACGAAGCCAATTTCTAGTCCTGGCGTCAGCAGCGATAGATTTAGTTCCGCGCGGCGGATGCCCGATGTAGTGCCTTGAGTCAGCGAATGCAGAAAGATTGTTCGAGCGACCCAGGTTGAAAATTTAGGCTTGCCTGCATCTGTCCAGGCTTTGTCTTGCAGTTGGCTATGCGCTTCCCGTCCGCTGGGGTTATAGATATCGGCACCGAGCGGCAACCGCATCTGGGGGCGCTGCAATCGAGAAGTGAGGTCACTGGTAATTTCTTCCTCCATGCCCACAGGCAAATGGTGAGGATGGATCATTGGGGTGCGGTTCTCTTGGAAGGCTCCGCGATCGCCCTGATGCTGCCAGAGGTATCGTACCAACCGAGCAAAAAGCCGCAGCGCTCCCCGCGTCCGCTGAAATTCAGGAATCGAAGCAATTTTCTTAGTCAGCAGATTGAACAGCTCAGGGTGAAAGGGATAGCTATCCTCAATCGCTTTGGCGTAGGTAGCATCTTTACAGCCATCAGGCAGGTTCACCCGCGTTGATCGAAACGCCTGCAAGTACTCGTCAGAAGCTTTCTCCGCAGCACTGGCGCTAATGCTGCTGAAGATCCGCTGCTTGACGATGTTGTAGATCTCAACGTCGTTACTGGGACTCAGAACCCTCTCCTGACGGGCCGATGCTCGAATCAGCTCCTGCTGTACTTCCGCTGTTTCTTTTGCAAAGGTATCTGACTCCGAAGCCAGCGAATAGACCAGCACCAAGTTATTGCAAGATGCCGCCTGATCCATCAGGGAAAACAGAAAGGCCACTACTTGCTCGGCCAGGGTGCTTTGCCCTACCGTCTTAGCCTTAGCCGCTCGCAGATGTCTAGCAATCTCATCCAGCACGATTAGAGTCGGTTCATCGCCAATAAGACGCTCAATGACTGACGTACCTGGACTGATTCGGTTCTCATCAGAGCCTTTGATCAGCTGGTAGCCACTAATGCCGCCTATTTGATAGGCAATTTCGCCCCACAGCGTATAGGTTGTAATGCCTGTTTCAGAGTGGTAAACCCCTGACTCAGGATCTAGATCCTTGCCGTCGATCGCAGCCACTTGAACGGGCCGATCTGGAATTAGCGATAAGTCATCAATGAAGCGGTCTAATCCTTCGAGCGATCGCCCTTTCTTAGCAACATGCCACAGCGCAATTTCGTCATGCGTTTTACCACCACCGAAGCTGGTTTCTAATCGAATGACTGGGGAACCAACGACCTTACCCGTTAGCCGTCCAAACACCTCTGTCATTAGAGTCTTCAAGCCATCGGTCGCAAACGTATTTTGAAAGAATACTTCTGGCGATTGATAGACCTGTGGCGCTTTGCCTTCTACGACTAGGCGCAGCTTGGCGGCGAACAGGTCGAGGGATAGATTGCCCGCTAAAATCTCGGGTCTGGGATTACAGGTATCGAAAACAGATGGCAGCATAGATGAACCGTTCAAACGTCGAGGCGTCCTGACTTTGTAGACAGAGTACCGCAATTGCTTCAGCCACTTAACACTGCCATCAGTAGGCATTTCTAAAAAACATCAAAATGCGTCAATTAATAGACCCTTGATAAATCCAGCAGAGCCGTAACGTAATTTAATACCCCAAAAATTAGTCAGCGGAATGTCAGAGCGACAACCGGACTCACCACGGCGGCGGTTAACCTCCTCTTCAATGACTCGCATTTTCTTGCAGGCGATGATGGGGGAATTACCAGAGCCACAGGCAGGATTGAGAACACGAATGCGGGCCATTCGCTGGCACAAGTTTAGTAGCTTGCGGCCATTGTCCTCTGCCGCCTCTAATTGCGATCGCAAATCATCCTAAAACAGCGTATTCAATACCTTGAGGATATATGGCACACTGGTATAGTTCATTAGAACGCTACTGCTCTAATTTTCCGTCTATCAACAAGACAGGTGGTTCTGTTGCCTCTACTACTATCTGTCCGTTTAAGCTTGTGTATCGAAGTCCTTTGCTTGTTTGCTCAGCTACGGTAGCAGCGTTCTCTAGCAGAGTTGACTGACTTTTCTTATCGTAGACATTCATCAAGAGGTCGCTACCTGAAGAGAATATTCTGACAACGTATCGTTCCTGTTCAACCAGTCTGATAGTTGTCAGATCAGTTTCCTGTTGACTAGATCTCATAATCTGAGATTCTAGTTCAACACGCTTAACTTCCTCCGTAGATAGTATAAAGTTACTATCACGTTCAGCAAGGATAGGTGAAAGAAGAGAAGGCAGAGCCTGAAGAACGCCCGAAATCAAGATTGCTGCGAGTGCTAACCAGAGCGAGTAGACAGAGAACTCTGTTTGAGCTGAGGCAAAAAGATCTTTGTTCAAAGTAAAGCTCCGAGTCACGGTCTTTTCTAGCTCAGAAATAGCAGATTTGAGAAGCTCTATACTGCCTACATATCCGGGGATAGCTGGTTCTTCTGATAATTTGGTAAGACAATTATTTTCTACCTCTCCTTCGTAGAAATAAGGCGTCCATTTGGAGATAGCTGAACGAGCAGTATATTCATCCTCATCGCTTAGAAATATCTGCTTTATCCCATTGGTACATCCCCATCTGGACTCCGCTATCCTTTCGTACGCTTCAATAAGGAGACCATAGCTCCCTATAATGGGTAGTTCTTGGAGGATATACGTAAACCCTGCTTTGGATTTTTCCCAGGTTCTGAATTTGCTACGGATGTGCCAGAAGGACGTTGCGAGTGCCGAGAACGCATCATATGCATTCTCAGTACATATCGTAGCTCGTTGAGTTTTTTCCTGAAGCCATCTCTTCCATCTATCAATCTCAAACGTTAGATATAGATCATGTGCGTGAAGCTCTAACACTGTAGAACGTGAACCTATGTAGAAAGCATAGTTTTTTCCCTCTTCAACATGCGTGAGGTTAGTAACTGTAATGAAGTTAGGATCGTTTAAGCTGATACGTAGTGCTACTTCTTCTGATGCGTTAATGCCTAAACTACGCCAGTTTGTTGTTGACGCTGCGTTGAAGTTGCGAAACACATATTGTCTTCCAGAAAAGTCAGGTACAGCTCTATTTAGACTTCGAGAAAAGGGTGTCATTGCTATCGGATGACGAGGATAACCTGTTAACGCTTGGGCGTCTTCTAAATAAAATTCTACGTCAGTTACTTTGAAGGTTATTCTGAAGATAATGCCATCATAGAAAACTTCCTCACCCGATTTATGTTTTGCATAAAAGTAGCAAGGCAGTCCTAAATCTGACTGCTTTTCAAGGATTTTCACTTCTATAAAGGCTTCTTCTTTAAGAGCGCTTAGCCTTAGTTTTTCAAAAGTCGCTGGGGAGTTGCGAAAGACATGAGCGGGTCGAGAGAGGATGTTAATGTTGTCTGTGTATTCAGGTGCAGGCTCGAAGATGTTGAGTGGCTTCTCATATGTTTCATGGCGAATTAAGAAATCAGATGAGAAGTACCCTACCGAGTGCATCTCAATTCCTTGGAGCGGAGGCTTTTCTTCTGTATTCGCATGTTTGTCTGCTCTTTCTGCTGTAGACATATTAAATTAATTATATTGCTGTGCCCCTTCTAGCAAGTGAAAAACCGAGGCTTCTATCCTTCTAGCGCTGACCATTCAGGCAGGGAAAGAAAAGAGCTGAGTCTTCGCTCCTGCTTGAAATCTGGTTTCCTTCCTTGAAGTGCTCTTCATTATAAATACGACTTGTAAGAGGTTAGGGGAGCGTTCTACTATTTGCTTAGAGAGCTTTATCAGGAAATTAGCGGCCTATGCAGTATGATCGCTCTTGTCCTATGACGCCAGAAACGTTTCTTAAAAACACATCATGCAATCGTCGGGAATCCATGAGAGGAGAACGAGAAAGACTCATCGGAGACTAGTTGTGCCTTTCGGCTTTGCCGGTAGATAAACTTAGGATTAGCCTAACACTTGTTTGTCAAATTTCTGCTCAGGGCGACACGTACAAGCACTTTGATTCCAATCTCTTTACGAGTAGTAAAAAATAGGTTAGCGACGGCGGGTAAGGCGGCTGGACGCATGGAGATGCTACCTCAGAAAGAAATGCAGTCATTCAGACTTGCCTGATCGCTCTCGAAGTATAATCTGCAAATGAACCATTTTGAAGTTAGCGACTGCTGATACCCTCGGTTCGCTCATTTTTCACAGGTAGTGCCTGGTTTCTCAAGTACCTACTATGGATAGCGGTATAATAGATAGTTATACGCTATAGATAGATCGCTTGAAGATGAAAAACGCTACTGATAGCGTTAGCGAACCGAGGGCTGATAGGTTTGAGTGCGCTGGCGAAGCCTCTAGATCAAATTATTGAATCTACAATTTCGATCACACTCGCTTAATAAATCCGCTTTAAAATGACTAGCTAACCCAGTTTAACTTAATGGTAGCTATCATAAAAACTAGAGCATTTATTAATTACTAAAACTGATACAAAAAATATGTGATGGAAAAGAAATTTCAGGTTACATTGCCGCATCTGAATGAGGATTATTTTGCAAATTCAAATAATGGTGAAGTTATTAGGACTGAGAAAAGCTTAATGATTGTTGGTGCTAATGGAACTGGTAAGACACGCCTTGGATCATGGATAGAAAATTGTTCAGCGGAAAAGGAAAAGGTCTATCGAGTATCTGCACATAGGGCACTATCAATGCCTGACTCGATAAGCTCTACTTCAGTAGAGATAGCTAAAAACATGCTTCTGTATGGATTACACCAGGATAGTTACACCAGCATTCAACATAACAGCAATAAAATTAGTCATAAATGGCAGCAAAAGCCTGCTATTTTTCTTCAAAGTGATTATGAGCAGCTCATGATTTATCTGCTGTCTGACCACAGTGAAGAGAGCGTCAAGTATCGCGAACAGTCGAAGAACGCTATTAACAAAATAGAAATATCAAAAACAAAACTGGATCTCGTTAAGAAAGTGTGGGAAGAAATTCTTCCTCATAGATCACTGGTGATAGGAGGACAGAGAATTCAAACTAAGCTCAAAAAATCTGATTCAGAGCCATACAGATCTTCCGAAATGAGCGATGGAGAACGTGCCATCTTTTACTTAATTGGACAGTGCCTTTCTGCGCTGGAAGATGGAATCATAGTAATAGATGAACCCGAGCTGCATTTGCATAAGTCAATCCAGGCACGATTATGGAACAGAATTGAAAGCCTCCGACCGGATTGCCTTTTTATCTACTTAACGCATGATGTTGATTTCGCCGCTGCAATGACCACTGCGCAGAAAATTTGGCTTAAATCATTCGATGGAAAAAACTGGGATTGGGAATTGATCGAAGATGACGAAAATCTACCAGATGACTTACTACTTGAAGTTCTTGGCAGCAGGAAATCAGTAGTTTTTGTAGAAGGCGATAACGGTAGCTTTGATGCGAGCTTATATCGCGAGCTTTTACCCGAATTTTTAATCATTCCAGTTGGATCATGCACACAAGTTATTCAATCAGTAAAAGCATTTAAGAGCAATTCACAGCTTCATCATTTAGACGTATATGGCATAGTCGATAGAGATAGAAGAACAGAGCAAGAAATAGAAGCTCTAAGAAAAAAGTCAGTATTTGTCTTAGGGGTAGCTGAAGTTGAGAATTTATTTTGTACGCGGCAGATATTAGAGTGCATTAGCAATCATTTGGGCAGGAATGCAGAAGAGGATTTTGAAAAAATTTCTGATTACCTATTTTCTAGACTTAAAGATGAGTTTGAGACGCAGGTGTCACTTCGGACAACGAATGAGATTCAGTTTCTGCTGAGCACTTTTAATAGTCATACTAAGGGGAAAGACAATATCAAAACAGCCTTGCAATCAACTATTAATGACGTCAACATCGACGCAATCTACAACGACGTAGAATCTAAATTTCAGCAAATTATTGATCATGAGGACTATGACGCCCTTTTGAGGTTATACAATCGCAAGTCTCTACCGGATCAAATCAGCGGCACTTTGGGATTGAAAGCCAAAGAACTTCAGCCGTTAGTGATTCGTCTGCTTAAGAGTGAACATGGGCAGATTGTAAAAAATGCTTTAAAACCATTTCTTAACGATTTTTTCGATGAGTTGAATGAATAGAATTTACCAGCAGGCTAGTTCAGAACAAGGTAACCGCGAAAGAATCCATGCGATCACATTCCCTCAATCAAAAAAATGGTTGTTAGTTTTATAGTTTATACGGGCGTTGTTGCACAAATAGGGTGTTACGAACGGGGTAAGGCACGGTAAGTTTTAAGTAACGACACAAAAAGCTAAACTGATGAGCCAATACCGCATCCGTAACTGGTCAGAGTATAACAAGGGACTGAAGCAAAGAGGAAGTCTGACTTTTTGGATATCGCCAGACATCCTAGCCAACTGGGAAGTGAAGCAAAAGACGGGAAAGCCAGGGGCGACGGCAACCTACAGCAATCAGGCGATGGTGACGATGGTGAGCCTGAAGAGCGTGATGAGTCTGCCCGGTCGTGCCCTGTGCGGTTTTGTGGAGTCTATTTTTAAGCTGATGAAGGTAGAGCTGAGTGTGCCAGACCACACCACCCTATCGAGAAGGCTGAAGCGGCTAGAGGTCGAGTTGCCCGTCAAGCCGACTGGCGGGAAGCGCCATGTCGTCATTGATAGTACCGGCATCAAAGTTTACGGCGAAGGGGAGTGGAAAACCCGGCAGCACGGCATCAGCAAACGGCGGACGTGGCGCAAGCTACATCTAGCCGTCGATGAGGCGACAGGCGAAATTCTATCAGGGGTTGTCACCGATAACAGTTGCCACGATAGCGAGGTTCTCGGTGAACTCCTTGATGAGATTGCCGACCCCATTTCTCAGGTAGATGCTGACGGAGCCTATGACACGGCTGCTTGCTATGACTACATTGACGAAAGGGGTGCGATAGCGGGTATTCCACCGCAGCGGAACGCGAAGATATGGTTTCACGGTAACCGCAAGACGCCTCGGCATCCCAGAGATGAGAACCTGCGAAAGATTCGTCTGGTGGGAAGGGCTAAGTGGAAGCGTTTGATTAATTACCATCGTCGTTCGCTAGCTGAAACCACGATGTTTCGGTTCAAAACTGCCTTCGGCGGCAAAGTCTCATCACGCAAAATGAACCGACAAGTGAACGAGTTGAAGGTGCAATGTCTGGTGCTCAACCGAATGATTCAAGTTGCTAAGCCGGATAGCTATGCCTGCTAACCAGCCAACAGCCCTCGATAAGAGGGTTTGCTAGAATAACAGTACTCTTTTCATATTGGTGCAACAAAGCCGTTTATACGTACCATTTAATTCGCCAACGAGCATATTTTTTGAAGCTTGCAGCCGTTATGGTCAAGCTAAGATTCACCATGAGTAGCCATCAGAGTAGCTATTCATGTAGTGTCTGATCCCACTGACTAGCGTCTTGAGCATGGCAACGTCCCCCAATTCTACCAAAACTGCGAGCAAAGTTTGGTTTCAGGCGATCGCCCAGGCCGAAGCCCTCACCCTACCTGACATCCTGTGGCAACGCCCCCAGGTGCAAGGCATAACCATCGATGGCCCGACCTCCCAAGACCTCGATGACGCCATCTACCTCGAAGCAACGCCCACGGGAGCGATCGCCTCTATCCATATCGCAGATGTGGCAGAGCTGGTTACCGTTGGCAGCACCTTGGATAAAGTTGCCTTAGCGCGCACCCAAACCCGTTACTTGAGTCGCGGCAATATCCCCATGCTGCCTCACGCGCTGTCCGAGGATAAGCTCAGCCTGCTAGAGGGGCAACCTCGCCCCACCCTGACAATTCGAGTCACCTTGAACCATCAGGCCGAAATTCAGACCACCGAAATCTTTGAATCCTGGATCATCAGTGCCAAACGGTTTTCCTACGAGGAAGCAGACCGGGTATGTCAGAGTCCGGTGCATCCCTTCTCTGAATTGTTGCAGCTCTGCCAAACCTGGGCTGAACGGCTCAATCAAGAGCGCCGCAACCAAGGTGCCATCGGCGGGCTGTTTAATGCATCAGGGTTTTGGATTGATGAAAACGGAGTCGCGACGATTCCTGATGGCAAGCTCTTTCATGCCCAGATGATTATTCAAGAATTTATGATATTGGCCAATCGCGCCGTGGCTCATTGGTTTGCCGAACGAGACGTGTTGGCCCTCTATCGTAATCATACGGCGAGAACCATCGCCCCCGAACGCGAGCAGATCATGCAGGCGCTGCTGACGACCGGCAGCATGGAACTCATCCGTCAAAAACTTCAGAACTGGTTGAACAAAGCCGAGTACAATCCCACCTTAATTGGCCACTTTGCCCTAAACCTTACCGCCTATTGCCACTGCACCAGCCCGATTCGCCGTCTGGCTGACTTGCTCAATCATCGCATTATCAAAGCCCTGCTCCACGAGCAGCCTCACCCTTATCGCAAGGTTGAACTAGAGCAGCTTTGCACCTACATCGCCACCCTGACCCAAGAAGATGACACTGAAACCAAAGAATTTTACAAAGAGCGCAGCCAGCGCAGCTACCAAAAACAGATCGAAGGAACCGAGGCGACAGCCGCCCTAGTCGCCCTCTCGGACAAGGAGTTTGGCCATATCGTCAAACATGCCGCCAAAGAGGATAACTTTGAGCCGATTCAAGCAGCGGCCATGATGCGTTTAGAGCAGGAGCAGCTTTCCATCCAGTCCTTGTCCTTAATGCTGATTCACAGCGGAGATCTGACCCTACAGCACCGAATCTTAGCCGTACTTCAGCAATGCCCAGAAGATGCAACCAGTGTGCTTGTCCTGTCCATCGACCAAGAGCCTTCGTGGGAACAGCTAGACTATGTGGAAGCAGGCCAGGACATGCCCCCCTTTCTTTTCTGGGTCGAAGTATCGCGAGCGGGGCAAATCACCACCACGCGATCTCCTGCTCAAAGTCAGCGTAAACAGACGGCTCGCCATTTAGCCTGTCTGAACTGGCTTAAAGCCTTTGTCTCAGATGAGCTGGTGTCGCCAGCGCAACGGCAACGGCCAAAGCTGCCAGCAATCTCAACATCCCAGCCTGAAACCACTGAGCCTGCTCAAATACCAGATCTCGCAGTTCATCCGACTCTGAGTAGTCCGCTCGAAGACGGGCAGAACTTTGTAGGTCTTTTGCAAGAACTATCTCAGTCACTGGGATGGCCGTTGCCAGCGTACCAATTCACGGGAGCAAGTCCTGAGTTTGTCTGCACTTGCACGGTGGTGGTTCAGGGGCAGTCCTTTAGTGGGAAAGGGATAACCGCTCAGAAAAAGCAAGCCAAACATATTGCGGCGAAAGCGACGTTAATCCAGCTTCAAAGCTGGTTTCAATCTGGTGAGCGAGTGGAGATCGAACAGCCGGAGCTATCGGCAACAGATACGGTTGAAGCGCAGGAGACTCAAGCGGCCCAAGCCACAGTATCGGTATCGCACCCTCTCCTGCAAAAGCAGCTCAAGGACGGGCAGAAGTTTATTGGTTTTTTGCAGCAGCTCTGTCAAACACTGGGGTGGGATCTACCGGCGTATGAGTTTGTGGGAGAGACGCCTGAGTTTATTTGTACCTGTACCGTTTGGGCTGAAGGAAAGCGCTTCAGTGGTGAGGCCACGTCTTCCCAGAAAAAGAAGGCTAAATACTTCGCAGCGAAAGTCGTTCTACTGGAGCTTCAGCAATACTTCCAAGGCGACTCGGGAATGGCGTAAATGTTCAGACAAACGATTGTGCCTCAGAAAAAAATGGAATAGTTCGCGAAATCGCGCCATTTTGCATAAGCGGTGTAGACTATTCCGTCTTTAGGTTCAACAAAAACAGGTCTTTCAGGCACGGCTCAAATGTTAAGAAAATATTAAATTTTTAGTATTCGCACAGACATTCCCAATATTGCAGACCTGTTAGCCTTCTCGTTGGAGAGCTAACAGGTCTGCAACATAGTCAACGTGTCAGCCACTATTGCACTTGGCATACTGGAAAGGTAACTACTCAGGCTCTACATTTAGCTTTCAACAATGCTGAAAACGCTATAGGTAGCGATCAGGATTTTCCTTTTTTCGATTGAAAATCCGCCGATTCTCAATAAGGGCAGATTTATTTGGGTTATTGAGAATCTATTTTTTGGCATATTCGCTGAAACGCTTTCAGAACGGACTTCAACAGTTTTTTGTCATAGCCTGAGTAGTTACCTGGAAAGAATGAGTAGGACGCATTAGCGATGACGCTACTATTCGGAGGGAGAATTCTTTCAACAACTAATCTTCACAGGGTCAAATAGCCTCTCTTGTTGCGAAGAGGCTCATCACAAATGCTGCTGAAGGCGTTGCATTGGCCGTCAAGCTGCCGGTCTTGCTATCGTCTAATTAGTGTCTTATCAATGCCCTATCAATTAGACGATTGTAGCATAACCCCGCAAGCCTACATACCACTCGTTTTATGGCTTTTCTGGATCTATAGAACCTTCGATAACTCTGCCTATCCCTGAGGTTTTTAGAAATAAACCGTCTCAAAGAGAAACTTCATCTATAGTTGCTTCCTTGCTTTAGAGGAACAGAGTGTCTAGGGTTGCTGACCAGAAGTAGCGATCGCAGATGACAAATATTGAAACGTAGGCAACGGATAGTTTCTCCACCTCGACAGAGGGCTATTCTCTTCTTTGATCTAGCCATAAAAGAGTATTTTTCAGGGCAGCGAAAAGGCAGTGAAACCAAGGTTTTAACTGCTATATTTTGAATGTCCTTATTCAGGATTTTAAATGGGAAACAGGCGGTTAACCTTCTCTTCCAGACGAAGGCTTCACCTAATTTTTAGAACGTAGCCTGAGTAAATACAACAGACTTAATTAAGCTGGTCTTTCGTTAGTCGGCATAGCCGATAGATACTCATGCTTGCAAATAACTTAGAGGCTAATCCCTCAGACAAAAAGGTTTCCGCGATCAGCACTGAGGTAGAAGACTCTCAAACATCAAAGATCTACAAACAAACAATCTTCCATAAACAAATGACCCCAGATCACTCGAACTCGACGGCACCATCACATAATAAAAAACAGCCCTTTACTGCGCTAGTTTTACTATCCATAGTGACTTTATTAGCGATCGCTCTACAGCCTTTCTTTGCAGTCAAGCCAAGGGAGTGTAGTCGATTAGCTTTTAACCTCACCATCTACAAAATAGCTGAAGCAAGCTCTGAGTATGATGGCCAATGCATACAAAATTCACACTAAAAGTCCCCGCTCAGCGAAAATATTAGGGCGTAAGGAGACGTGCTCGTTTTGGTCTGGCAAGACTGAGTTGCATACTCTACAAGGTTACGCCTTCAGAAGGATAATGTAACCCTCGACATCTTGATGGTTTAGATCTCCCGATGGAATACCCATGTTTTTATGGTTTTCTCTTCCTTAATGGAGATCACCATCTCGCCGAGCATTTCTGCGAAGTGTTCTTCCTTCATATCTTTTGCGGCGATGACCATTTTTTTGGCTGCTTGCTCTAGACGGACTAGATCTTGCTGCGGCAGCACAATTACATCGTACCGTGCTGCTCCTTCATGACCTGTCACCTCATAGACAATTTCATTCATTACTCGGAGCGGCTGATGCTTAGATATATGAAGCATTTCGCGCTCAGACGCAGGGTAGATATTCTTTGCTAAGAAACAATGGCTACCTATTTGTAAATCCTTATGGAGCCTACGCATCCAGCCATACGCACGATGGCCAGGATACCAGTTCCATATTTCATTTTCCATTCCATTCAACCAGTACCCTATGCTCCTACAGCTTGGGTTATGGTTAGCCAGTGCTGCAAACTGTTGGGCCTCTTCTTGCTGCTCAACCCAATATTCCCAGTCACTACTCATCTAATTTTCCTGGCAAACAAGGAGGATAACTTTGCAGATCATAGAATAACCAGGGGGTGCTTTCAAACAGTGATCTCCTCAATAGGCGCGATTATTTTAGGGAAAAAAGGTGCAACTATTTTGCCTTAGCTTCGGCGGCTCGATACAGCGAACCGTTAGGACAGGTATCTACTGAGTCGGCATCAACAGCGGCCATACCATCAAGCAGCATCTGCATGTTGACATGAACCTCTAGCTCTGGCTCTGAGCTAGAGGTTGGAAGAAAGGCTTCAGCCACTAGACCTGATAGCTCGCTCTCTACCGCAACAAGAATGATACGGCTATCCGTGCTTCGAGACAGTAGCTGGCGCAGATGAGCTTTCGAGGCTTCGGCCTCTAGCGCTGTGATTCCACATAGCCTCACTTCTATTTCCTTCTGGCCATCCATCGGTAACCAATAGGGTAGTGCCGTCGATAACGCGATCGCTCGCCAGCTCGTAATGCTGGCTTTGTTCAGATGAATCAGACGCGAACTGCGCTGCTAGATACGCGGTTACTTGAGGCGATCGCACGAACGCAGCAGCCAGTCCTGTCAGCAACAGTAAAAGACCCAGACAAATTGGACGGAGAGCAAGCTTCATTTAAGCAAAGGAACGATTGGTACGCCTAGTCTGCCCAGCAGCTTGTATCAATACAGTTCAAAGGGAACTCTGAATCGAAAGGCATTCGGCAACCTCAGTTCTATGGCCACGCTAATTCCATCATTTCATAGCTGCTCTAGCAAGATGACCTTCGGCGAACGCCGCTTTGCTCAACGCTTAGAAGAGAAGCTAGACGCCGACTATTTGCTCTGGTACGATGTTCCCATTGGCCCCAGAAAACGACATCCTGATTTTGTTATCCTTCATCCTGATAACGGGCTGCTGGTCTTGGAAGTTAAAGACTGGAAATTAGACAACATCGGAGCGGTCACTCATATCGAGGTTCAGCTACAGACAGACCAGGGCATGAAGCTGCTGAAAAACCCGCTGAAACAAGCAAGGGATTGTGCCTTAGAAATCGTTCAGCTACTAGAGACAGACCCACTGCTCGTGCGTAGCGCTGGTAAGTACAGGGGTAAGCTCCTTTGCCCTTACAGCTACGGCGTTGTCTTGAGCAACATTACCCGCAAAGCCTTTGATGCAATTCCAGATCTACAGCAGGTGCTGGATGCGGACTTAGTTATCTGTCAAGACGAATTCGTGCCTTCTGTCATTGCCCATGACTTTCAATCGCAGCTCTGGGCAATGAGCCACTACGACTACGGCGATCGCCTAAGCGCTGAGCAAATTGACCGCATCCGCTGGCACCTATTCCCAGAGCTGCGCATCACTACTGAGCAGTTGACACTCCTCGATCTATCAGATAGCAATGAGCCAGAACCAGAGACAGCCTCTTCAAATCTGATGCGGATTCTAGACCTTCAGCAGGAGCAGCTAGCGCGTAGCTTAGGCGACGGCCATCGCATCGTTCATGGCGTTGCGGGTTCGGGAAAGACGCTTATCCTGGCCTACCGAGCGCAGTATCTAGCCGAAAGCACTCAGAAGCCGGTGCTCATTCTATGCTTCAACGTCTCTTTGGCCGCGCATATCGAGCACATGGTAGAAGCGCAGGGCAACAGGTCAGACCCGCCGATTCTGGTACGCCACTTTCACGGCTGGTGCATTGACTTGCTAAAGACCTTCAGGATTGGTCTGCCTGACCAAGAGCAGTACAAAGGTAGTGCCTTTATAAACCAGATCGTCCTATGCGTCATAGATGCTGTTGGCGACGGTCGCATTCCGCTAGGACTCTACGGCGCGGTGATGGTAGACGAAGGTCATGACTTTGAAGCGAGCTGGTTCGAACTGATTGCTCAGATGGTGAACCCAGAGACAGACTCTCTTTTAGTACTCTACGACGACGCGCAGAACCTGTATGGCAAACGCCAAAATCGGCAGTTTAGCTTCAAGAGCGTCGGCATTCAGGCGCAGGGACGTACCACCGTATTGAAGATTAACTACCGCAATCCCGTTGAAGTTTTAGACTTAGCCTGTGCGTTTGTTCAAGAAGCTGCGCCATCCATAGACGATAGCGATCGCCCTAGACTTCAGCCTGAGACTGCTGGCAGAAGTGGCGCTGCCCCTGAGCTGGTAATGCTGCCTAGCTTTGGCCGCGAAGCCATTTATCTCGCAGAGCGGGTACGACAGTTCAACGAACGGGGAATACCCTGGAACAAAATAGGTATTCTGTACCGCACGAAGTTTATGGGTGAGGTGCTATATCGCCAGCTAACGCAGGCAGGTGTCCCAATAGAGTGGTTGAACAAAGATCGTCGTAGTCGCTTCTATCATCCTGAAGCAGATAGCGTGAAGTTGCTAACGATGCATTCGAGCAAAGGATTGGAGTTTGAAGTAGTTTGTATTCCGGGTATTGGCTATCTGCCTTACTTACAAGGCGATCTGGATGCGGAGATGAAGTTGTTCTATATAGCGATGACTCGGGCCACTGAACGATTACTATTAACGGCACACCAGTCATCCAAATACGTGCAAAGAATACAGGCAGGAATGGAATCCACAGCCCACTTGCAGTAAGCGCTTGTCTTTCGACTGTAAAGTCAGAACTTCGAGCAAACACTGTGACTAGATCACGGCTGTTTCATTCTAAATTTCAGCTTCTATGAATCGGCAAGGATACACGGTTTCAGACTTCTAAAACATACGCTTGCGATAGCTGAAAGCCTAAAAGTTCATCACCTGAATCTAGAATAAAATGACCCTGGTGACTAGATACAGGTGCTGACTTGAATGTGATCGCCGAAGTCGAGCTTACAGAGTAGAGCGTAAAGCCCACCTCTTTTAAGGGTGGGATATAAGCTGGTGAGTGGTAGCGAACAATCTTATCTGGATTTTTGCTCTTCAACATATCGCTTGATTGTATTGCCTGAAACGTTGCCAGCCGTAGATACAAAATACGATCTTGTCCAAAAGCTAGGCATTTTAACTTTCATGGTGACCGATGCTGCAACCGTAGGGCGATTGCTCCCACCGGGCTAAGCTTTCGTTTCTGGCAGTGATGACGTGTAATCACGTCATCACGTTTACCTTTAATCACCAGACAGAAGGTGATGCCCTTGGAAAAGCTAGGCCGTCAAAATAATCTTAGGTAACACGGTTAATCAGAACGTTACCCAAGAAAAAGGGCAAGGTTAAACCCCACTGGCACAGCAGAACACTCTCAGTCGGCCCCCTATCACCAGATTAAAACCATCCGCGATAACCACACTCTGACAATGCTTTCCACGCGCCCCACTCAGATGCCGCCACAGGCGATCGCAACAAGAGGAATTAGCACCGCAGAAATACGCGATTCCCTTGGAAGGCTGCGCCATCGCTCTGCTGCATGAGCAGCTGGCAACCATAACGTGCGCAGCCGCTACTACCTACAGGTCTTCTTCCGTCAGCATATCTACCCTGAACTCACACATATCAGCGCCTGCCGCCCGACAAACCTTCAACGCAGATTCATTCGCGGCCTCAAACTGTCCCCAGGGCGATCGCGAGTAAGCAACTGAATGAAAGCAATAGGAAACAGAAAAGGTAGTTATGTACAAAATAAGCAACTGCTTCCAATAGCGGCACAGCAGCGTCCAAGCCTCTGAGACTATTGCCTTGCTACGCTCAAAACTGTTTGTCGAACAGCGCTCATCACTGATCATGGGCGGCACTGACGCTGACATCTTACGCCGCTTCCAAACTGCGACAAGCCTGACAGCGGCATCCTCTTTGGAACAGAAGCATTCTACATCCCTGCCATTCTCCGCAATGATCGGCAGATCGTCAGGAGCCGAAAGACTGAACCACACACGATTCAGCATGAGTTTAATACAGCCGATCAACTCGCCTTCTAAGTAAACATCGTAAACATCTTTGAAGGAACTATTTAACTGCGGAATAAACGTGACTTCCATTGAAAACCTTAAAATTCAGGGGGCCGGACTCTAACATCTGTCATATTCGCTGAACAAACTTCTGATGCTTACCATAAGGAGATAAAAAAAGCAGACCAATCGACTATAGAAATTATAAAAGAATTCCATTCTGTTATTAGTGAGCGGCGATCGCCTATAGCTCTTCTATACTCTAGGCGGTTCCAAATTGAACTAATTTCAAGGACATGGTGAA
>QBMP01000069.1:11601-15890 GCA_003242115.1 Phormidesmis priestleyi | reverse complement strand
CGCTGCAAAAGAGCTTGGGTTTCTCGACTGACATTTAGGGCTAAGGGCATCTGACGATAGGAGAGGCTCTATTGGCCTTAATTTACGACTCCTCTATTGTAATTTATTGTGCCTACCTACTTAGTGTCGCAGCACTAAGAGCGTGGTCATCATTACGTACAAATGATCAAATGTTTCGGCCACAGGTTCGCCATCTGAAACAGGATAAATAATGTCGGATTGAGTTTTTTTAACAAGCTGACTAACCATATCCACTCACCTTTTAAGGGAACCACCCGGTTTCTTATCCGGTTTCTCACCCGGCTTCTCATCCAGGCTCTCATCTGGGCTAGGATAAAGGCTTTATTATAGACGCAATCCCATCGCTTCTGGTTATCTGCAATTCATCAGCTATCTGTCTAAGGCATTCCTAATATTTCAATCACGAAGTCTTCCTTTTTCTGGTGATACATCCTGTGAAAATACGACTATTTGAAGATCAAGACACCGAAAAAATAGCGCGACTATTCCACGAAACGGTTCGAGAGATCAACAGCCGCAATTATTCACCCGCCCAAGTCAACGCCTGGGCACCCAAGGATATTTACTTTAGAGATTGGCGAAATATCTGCGCTAGCCGAGTTACCTATGTCGCTGATGATCAGGGTACTATTGCTGGATTTGGAGAGCTAGAGGCCAATGGCCATATCGACTGCTTTTACTGCCATAAAAGCTATCAGCGCTGCGGCGTAGGCCGTCAGATTTATCAGGCGATAGAAGCGCAGGCAATAGAGTTGAACTTGCGGACTCTCACTACCGAAGCCAGCATCACGGCAAAAGCATTCTTTCAACAAATGGGTTTTTTGAGAATCAAAAAACAGGAAGTAACTTGTCGAGGGGAAGTGTTCATTAATTATAAAATGGAGAAGTCGCTGCACGATCTGGATCGCTAATGATTTTCACGCCAATCCTCCGCTTTTTGACGAATTTCAACGATCTCTTCTTCAGACATTCTATCCAGATTTTTCAAGATGAAGCTCATCCGGCCTTGAGCGCTCAAGCTTTCTCGATGCCGATCTAAAAAGTCCCAATAAAAGAAATTGAAAGGGCAGGCGCGATCGCCCGTCCGAGCCTTTTTGTCATACTCACAGCCCTTGCAATAGTCGCTCATCTTATTCACATAGTTGGCGCTTGCAGCGTAAGGCTTAGTCGCCAGCAGTCCGCCATCGGCAAATAGCCCCATGCCAATCACATTGGTTTGCATTACCCAGTCGTAGGCGTCGATGAAAGCGGCGTGAAACCAGTCTTCGACGGACTGCGGAGAGAGTCCGGCAATGAGCGAAAAGTTGGCTAAAATCATCAGCCGCTGAATATGATGGGCGTAGCCGCTGCGCTTGATGGTGTCGATGGTTTGGTGGAGACAATTCATGTTAGTTTCGCCCGTCCAGAAAAAGTCGGGCAGTGGCTGAGTATGCTGAAAATGATTGCGAGAGGGATAGTCGGTATCAACGTGGTTGTAAATGCCGCGCATATATTCGCGCCAGCCCAGAATTTGGCGGATGAAGCCTTCCACGCTGTTGAGCGGTAGCGCATTATCTTTTTTATAGGCTTGAACGGCTGCCTCAATCACTTCCATTGGCTGCAATAAGCCAATATTGAGATAGGGCGATAGTAGCGCGTGCCACATCGTGTTCTCACCTGTGACCATCGCGTCTTGATAGGGGCCAAATGTGGGGAGGCGATCGCTCACAAAATTATTCAGCACTGCCAGTGCCTGATCACGGGTCACCGCCCAACCAAACTCATCGCAGTCTCCAAAAGTTTTATAGTCAGCTGCTTTGACAGTCTCTATCACGGCTTGCGTAATCTCATCCGGCGCAAACAACAGCGGCTGAGGCGGCGAGATTTTTCCTTTAGGCGGTCGGCGATTGTCTTTGTCAAAGTTCCACTGATCACCTACCGGCTTTTTGCCGTTCATTAATAGGTCAAATCGCCTTCGCCCCTCTCGATAAAACGACTCCATCAACAGGCTTTTACGAGATGTAGCCCATTCTTTAAAGGCTTGCGTAGACCATAGGAAGTGATTGTTCGGCGTCTGCACCAGCGCACAAGGCAAGTTCAAACCCAAGTTCAAACCATTGAGAAACGCTGCAAAAGGCCGATCAGCAGGCTCCATCACCCGCAGTTCGGCAATGCCGTTAGCTTCGATCCACTTTTTGAGTGGTTCTTCAAAGGATTCAGCCGTTTCGTAGGTGACGCACCAGCCATCGGCTCGTAATTCTTCAGCAAAGTGGCGCATTGCTGACCAAATCAGCACGAGCTTTTGCTGATGGTATTGTCGTTCTTTGGCATGACTGAGCGACTCAATGAGGATGATCGGCGTATCGGCTTTATTAGAGTGGCAGCTTGCGATCGCTGACTGCTGCTGCCAAAGCTGATCGCCCAATACCCAAATGCCAACCGTCATAAAGTGCCTCACTTCTAATCCTAGCAATACTAGCTATAGCTTAATAGCCTATTTCCAAACGCGGGAGCCGATTTTGATGCTCTAGCCAAACCACCGCCAAAGTTTCAGTCGTCAAAGTTTCAGTTGAGCTTCAGTCTACAATGGAAACGAAAATGAGAATGAGCTTCGCTATTAGGAGTTTGAATCTAATGACGGCCACTCGTCAACGCCTTCGCTTTACCCCACAGGAATATTTTGCCTGGGAGGCCCAGCAGTCTCAGCGGTATGAGTACTTTGATGGTGATGTTTTTGCGATGGCGGGGGGCACGCTACCCCATGCAGATATTGCATTAAATATTGCCAGTCTGTTACGAGAGCCGCTGAGAGGGCGCTGCAAGGTCAGAAACTCGGATGCAAGAGTAGGCGTTACCGCAGAGGGGCCTTTTGTGTATCCAGATGTGAGTGTGAGCTGTGATGAGCGCGATCGCACAGCCCAGCAATTTTCTTGCCACCCGCGTCTTATTGTCGAAGTGCTGTCTCCTAGCACTGAAGCCTACGACCGAGGCGGAAAGTTTGCGCTGTATCGCCGATTGAAAAGTCTGCGAGAGTATGTTTTGGTCGGTTCTGAAACAAAGACTGTTGAAATCTTTCGACGAAATGAAAAAGAGGAATGGGTGTTTGTTCCCTACGGGGAAGGGGACAAGATAGAGTTGGCTAGCTTGGAAGTAACCATTTCGATGGAAGATATTTACGAAGGCGTCGTATGGGAATTATCCGAAGAATCTCGAATGAACTTTTCCTAAACTGCCTGCCATCGAAAAGCTAGGAATCACTTCTCTCTATCAATTCTGACGATTGCCCCACTGCGAGAGATGGTGGCTTAACCACTTTATTTCTGGATAGGTGCCGGTGATGCGTAGCTGCTTGTAGTGCGGGGAATGGCGATCGCCTAGCAAAAAGCTGACCTGATAGCAAATAAAGCCCGCCTTACTTGAAAGCGACAGAATAGGAGATAGTTTGACAGCCCTCACCGCGACTTGGGAAAAATGCAGCTTGCTTTCGGCCAATAGCACAGCTGAAGATGAATTGCCCCAGGCGCTTAGCTTTTTCCTTTGGATCACTCTCTGTTGAATTGATTTCTTTTGGACGGGTAGTGTGGTTAGGCTCAAAAGGGCGCGATGTTTTGAGCCACTTTTAGATCCTTTGGTCAATCGTAAAATAGCTTTGTGGTTGCTCATCGGTGGTGGCGGAAAGGCCATCAGGCGCAGCAGCATGGACAGCAAGATGGGTAGAGCAGTCGCAATCAGGAAGCCGAGTAAAATGGAGCCGCTGAGCGCAACGCTGCCGCCGACAAAGACTATGGTCGAAATCACGGTTAACGCCCCTAGCTCTAGCCCATCTAAAGGCGGAACATAATTTTCTTCTAAATTTTCTCGAATACGGTGCTGAAGGCAATGAATTTCAAGTTTGTTTGGAGTAGCGCGAATTTTGAAGTCGCTGAAGCTCATTTGCGGGGTGAGCGTATAGGCGCGGCGATAGGGCGTTGCGAAATTGAGCTGATAGGGTTCTGTCGTTGATAGTTTTGCGGCTGATAGGTCTGCTGTTAATGGCGGTGGCTCAACATTTAGCAGTGACTCAGTACCTGTAAGCTCTGCGGTACTATGGGCGCTATCAATCAAGGGGCTAGCTTCTGTTTCTATGTAAGGCTGTATCATAGCTAAGCCTGCACCGATAGGCGTTTTTACCTCAAATGAGTCAATGTATGAAATTACTTGCGAAGATTTCTCTAAATGTTGCACATTTCGTACATTTTTTTGCGCATCGAGACAATGATCATGCCAGGAGATTGCCGATAAAGCAGGCG
>QBMP01000069.1:3349-11591 GCA_003242115.1 Phormidesmis priestleyi | reverse complement strand
GAAATTTGGGCCAAATAATATGAGTTCAACAACAACAGCTGTGTTTGAGCGAAGGTCAGTGGCCAAAAAGGTTCGCTTTCCGGCTTTGTGAACGAGCAATTTTTCCAGGCGATAGCCCAGTAAGTACAGGCGATCAGCCACAGGCTCAATCATTTGCCCAATCATTTGATCTGTACTGTCGCTGCTTTGCATGAAATAATACTGTTGTGAGAGCTGATGACTTATTGGGCTAATCTATATAGCTATAGCTAGATTGCTTGGCAAATATTTGAGCTGATATTTCACGGGAAGAAATCGGTCGCTGATGGTGCCTCAATGGAATCGAGTTCCCTCGTCTTTTAGCATAAGCTGAAGACCGGGTGTGCTTCCGTACAAATACATAGAAAACACGGAATAAGCCGATACCCTTTATGAGTGTGAAGAGTCAGTGTAATTATGCAAAATAAAGGAACTCAAAATCGGCTAGTAGATTGCGTTGGGCAAACCTTTGTGATTGCCTATAAAGAGCCTACTGAGCAGCTAACGGCAACGCTGATCGGAGCGGGATTCGACTGTAGTGTGCTGCGTCAGGTGCACCAGAGCGGATACGAGAGGTATTCTGCCAGCTTTTTATGTTTGCTCAACCATCGGAGCGCTTGGGAATTGGCTTTGCGATCGCAAAAACCTACCCTGATTGTCGAAGCCGACTTTGTGCCGGTCAAAAACTTAGCCACCCTACCGCCCCCGTTTGACCCAGCCGACGATGACTTAGGGATTGCTTGGCTCTATACCTGTGCGGCCCAAGTTTATAGCGTGCTAGATCTGCCGAGCGGTCAGTACGCGCAGGGCTACTCCACTTCGATGGTGGCCTATGTGATTACGGCCAAAAGTGCGCGATCGCTAATCGATTTGGCCGCACAGGTCGAAAAAGATCCCGGGCCACGGGCCTATTCACCCTGGGATTCTGGCATTGAGTACTACTTGCGCGATAGAGCCTTACATAACTACGTGCCCTTTCGCAACTACGGTGAGCATGGCGGTGTGCCTAACCCAGAACATGGAAAGCACAAACTGAGCAAAGCTCACCGGGCAGATGTGCTATATGGCTCACTAGCTTTTGCCCCGATGTATGCGACGGCGACTGGCTGGGTGAACTATGGGCAGTGGCTAAAAGGCAGAGCTTACGGGCGAATTAAAGGTCTGGCAAGACTGTTTTTGTTGAAGTATTTGCGAGCAGAAGTCGTGAAAAAATCGTCGCAGGGAAAGCGGCTGATAGTTTGGGCACTCGCTCGTCAGTTTGGATAACTGGATTTTGAGAGATTTAATGAGAAGATTGCAATCAATTCTCGAAAGCCAACATTAATCTGTCGAAGAATCGTCACTATCGGCCAAATTGATGAGCGCATCGCCACTCACCCGGCAACCTGTCCACTCATCCATCAGAATTGCGCCGACGCGTTTGTAAAAAGTAATGGCGCTTTCATTCCAGTCTAAAACGCTCCATTCTAACCGGCCACAGCCTTTACTGAGCGCATGATTGGCCAGATACTTCAACAGGTCGCTGGCAATTCCGCGTCGCCGATAGTCCGGTAGCACAAACAGATCTTCTAAATAAATACCGGGCTTCATTAAAAAAGTCGAAAAGTTGTAGAAATAAAGCGCAAAGCCCACTGCTGTGCCGTCTGCTTCGGCGATGATAGCTTCTGCATAGCTAGGTGTGCCAAATAGACCCTTGTGCAAATCGGCTTCGGTGCCAATCATTTCATGCGCCAATTTTTCGTATTCGCTGAGCGATCGCACCAACGAAAAAATAGCGGGCACATCTTCCGGTGTCGCCAACCTTAAGGTAATTTTAGACATTACAGCCTCACCCATAAAACTCTTCTTCGCCAACTATTTACGACAATAACCCCAGTAAGTATACTATTTAGCCGCAACTCCTAAGAAACACAAACTAACCAACCTTGAAAAGCGACTACTAAAATAAATGAACGAACCACGGGATTACAGTCATTGATACCCAAGGCAGAGGGAAAATAGCGCCAAATCGGCCTATATAGATCTATATAGAGAAGTAATATTACGAGCAAGGCACCATGAATAAAGTGATAAACGCGATTAAATTCACTATTAGATTCACCATTAGAGCGTGGCTGCCGCAGGGCAAAACGCTCAGCAAAAGTCTGTTTTTTACGTTTTCTCAGGTCATGACAGTTTGGCTGCTGTTGGTTGTGCTAATGCCTCCTAGCATGACTTTGGCTAGCCTCATGCCGCCTATCTCACCTAATAATTTGGTTGCTTACAGCGTCGATTATGAGATGGATAAAGCCCGCGCTGAAAAGACAGTCGAGCACTATGGTGAACCTATGCGTGACATTGTTGAAGATGCGCTTGAAAATAACGAGGAGAATCCCAACAGCAAACCTACAGCTCAAAATACCTACCAGCGAGAAAGCCCGCTAAATGATGTGTTGCCTAAAAAAATAGGCGATTCTTTTTCGCAAAAGGAGCTTTCAGACATGCAGCGAGACGACAAGTAAGCAAACTAAGTGTCGGCCATTATTTAGGAGAAGCTTCTAACGTGATAGGACGCTGATGCTAGAGTGATAGCAGCAAGCTCCGCTACCCCAAATCAATAGCTTCTGAAAACACTTGGTTTTGCCATGACTCCTTCAGCCACTGCGCCTAACCCCCCCTCAGATCAAACCCTCACCAAGCCACTCGACCAAACGGTAACTGAAGAAATCGCGGTAAAGGCTGATGAAAGCGGTATCATTTGGCCACCTAGCGATCTCTATAGCGATGAACCGCCCTTGGAAACGACTCTGCATTTGCGGCAAATGATGCTGCTGCTCAACTGCCTTGACTGGCTTTGGAAAGACCGTGAAGACTACTTTGCAGGCGGTAACCTGACCATTTACTATAGTCCTCGCCAGCGCAAAGACGAAGACTTTCGCGGCCCTGATTTTTTTGTGGTACTCAATACTCAGCCACACCCTCGTCGAAGCTGGATGGTGTGGGAAGAAGAGGGCAAATATCCGAATGTTATTGTTGAGCTACTGTCTGACTCTACTGCTGAAGTAGATCGCACCCTAAAAAAGACGCTATACGCCGAAACCTTCCGGACACCCGAATACTTTTGGTTCGATCCAGACAGCCAAGAATTCCAAGGCTTTGCCTTGGTGCGAGGCCACTATCAACCCATTGAACCCAGTGCTAATGGACAGATGTGGAGCGAACAATTGCAGCTTCATCTCGGTCTTTATAACCAAACCTTACGGTTTTTCGATGCAGAAGGTGCTTTAGTCGCTACTTCCGCAGAAGATGCTTTAGTCGCAGAACAGGTCGCTTTAGTCGCAGAGCAGGCCGCTTTAGTCGCAGAACAGACATTACACGCCGAACGGCAGCGCAGCGAACGGTTAGCTGACAAACTTCGAGAATTGGGCATTGATCCTAATGATCTTTAGCCTGTTTGATTTATCTATACTGCCGACGGCTAAGAAATGAACTAGCTAGCCCTGCTACTGCTGGGGTTCTGGCCTTTCAAAAGTCCAGTCGTTAGCCGTCGAGAGTATAACAGCGCTTTACAGCACTGACGTTCTTGTTTGGCTCGTACTGGCTTAGCTTGCCCATTATCGTATAATTGCCGTTAGTAACCCCCTCATCGGTTTATTTAATTTACAGCAAGGACTTGTAATATGGGACTTTTCGATCAGGTTTTGGGCGCGATCGCTGACCCCAAACGTCAGGCTAGCACCAGCAAAATGACTCAAATTCTGGGCTCGGCTAAGCAAATTGCTCAGCAAAACAACGCAGATTCTGGCACTATGCAGCAGGCTATGTCTGTGATTGGTGGCTATGTGCGCTCATCACTCAAAGAAAAGCGTCAAACTCAAGGCGATGAGGCGGCTAGCGCTTTAATAGAACAAGGTGCTGCCAACGGCGCGGCTGTGATTCCTCAGCTATTTAACAGCGCTCAGCTCACCGAAATGATCTCAGCTGTTACCCAAAAAACTAGCCTCAATACCAACCAAGTACAGGGCATTTTGCCAATGGTTGTGCCCTTAGTTATGCAGTTTTTAAACTCAGGTAACGCCAAGCAGGGTATGCCTGCGGCTGACGGTAACCCTATTCTCACCGCGTTTTTAGATGCCGATGGCGACGGTGATGTGGATATGGGCGATATGCTCGGTATGGCCGGTAAGTTTATGTAAGCGATCGCTTGCAATTTACCCGTCAAAGCCAGCCAAAAAGCTGGCTTTATAGTCGCAAGCTTTTTGGTCATAAACTCTCACAGCTTAGACCTCACAAAATTTGAGATAAAAACGCCTGACTTCTCTCTTCTCTAGGATTATTAAAAAATTCTTCAGGGGTGTTTTCTTCCACCAGCACGCCCCCATCCATCAGTACCACTCTATCGGCAACTTCTTTGGCAAAGCCAACTTCGTGAGTCACACACACCATTGTCATCCCGTCTTTGGCAAGGTTGCGCATGACATCGAGCACCTCGCGCACCATTTCAGGATCTAGCGCTGAGGTCGGTTCATCAAACAGCATGACTTTGGGCTGCATGGCGAGCGATCGCGCGATCGCTACCCGCTGCTGCTGTCCGCCAGACATTTGCCCCGGAAACTTATAGGCTTGCTCAGCAATGCCGACGCGATCCAACAAGCGCATTGCAATCTCTTCCGCTTTGGCCTTAGGCCACCTACGCACCCAAATCGGCGCTAACGTGACATTTTGCAGCACCGTTAAGTGGGGAAACAGGTTGAACTGCTGAAACACCATCCCGACCTCGCGCCGCACGGCCTCAATGTCTTTGAGATCATTCGCAATCCGCACGCCGTCAATTTCGATGCTGCCTTCTTGATAGGGCTCTAGCGCGTTAAACGTGCGAATGAAGGTGGATTTACCCGAACCCGATGGCCCCATTATCACTACTACTTCGCCCTTATAGACGTTCATGCTCACGCCTTTAAGAACGTGAAAGCCGTTGTCGTACCACTTTTGTACGTCTTTTGCGACAATCACGGCCTCAGCATCTACAAAGTTATTGGATGAGATCGGGACTTGCATTTCAGACTGAGGCATCGGTTGGGTTCCTCTTGTAGGTAAGGTTTAGAGTACGTAAGGGTTTAAGGGCTAAACGTGACGAATTGGCTTTAGCGGAGGTCGGTATTGAGCGCCGACTCAATGCGGCGACTGCCGTAGCTCATGGCATAGCAAAACACCCAGTAAATCGCGGCTATAAAGACATAGCCCTCTTTATAGTCGCCCAGGTATGTAGGACTTGCCAACAGGTTTTGACTGATGCCGAGCAGCTCTACTAACCCGACAATCCCTAGCAAGGTCGTATCTTGAAATAGGCTAATGAACTGCCCAACGATGGCCGGAATAGCGGTTTTGAGTGCCTGTGGCAGCACAATTAGCGCCGTGGTCAGCGGCTTATTGAGACCCAGTGACTGCGCCGCTTCACTTTGCCCTAGAGGCACAGCCTGCAAACCAGCACGGACATTTTCGGCTAGGTAGGCGGCGCTGAATATCGTGAGGCCAATAATCGCTCGAACCACTCGATCAGGCCGCACTCCTTCGGGTAAAAACAGTGGAATCAGTACCTGCCCCATGAACAAAATTGAGATCAAAGGCACGCCGCGAATCAGCTCAATGTAGGCGACTGAAAAGGCTTGAACAATCGGTAGCTTGCTGCGCCGACCCAGCGCCAACAACACTCCAGCCGGAAAGCACAGAGCAATGCCGCTGATAGCTAACAGTAGTGTCAGGGTCAGCCCGCCCCAACTGTTGGTGGAAACGTTTTTGAGGCCAACATCCAGGCCGAGGGCATAGGGCAATCGCCACAGCACCTGATACACGACAATGAAACCCACCAGGAACAAAACGATTTTGCTAATCCATGTGGGTATCTGCGGAATAGAGATTCGCTGAGAAAGCTGCCAGCCAGCGACGATACCGCCGCCCAGCATGACAATAATGCTGTAAAACAGGCTCGGACTCAGCGTGCCGCGACCAAAGAAAGGGCCGCCGCCGAGCAAGTACAGGTCAACGAAGTAAGAGACTAGCCACGCGGCTAAAATCCACTTGGTCGAGCCAGGAGCCTTGCGGCCAATCGCTTGACCAGCGGCAGCGGCAACCGCTAACAGCACCAGCACCCCAATCAGATACGGCGTATGTGGGCGAGTCAGCGGCCAGAGAATAAAGAACAGCGCGATCGCTCCTAGTCCAATCAGCACATTGCGGCTAAAGAGCTGCGGCTGATTGCGAGCCAGTAGCCCCCAAGTCAGCCCCGAAAGCCCCATGATTATCCCCAGCACTGACCAAATTCGCCAGTAGGATTCCGGTGGATATAGCCCCGACATAAAGTTGCCGAAGTTATCGGCTACCACGGACCAGTTCGCCTGTATGAAGGCCCAGCTCAGCAGGTTAAAAAGGGCTGCGCCTAGCGTCAGTCCCAGCACGATTGTCAAAATACTGTTAAACCAGCTATTAAACAGGTGCTTGCGGCTCCATGCCACCGGCCCGATTGACTGCACTCTGGGCGCACCGCGTTCTATCGGTCTTGAGCTTACTGTAGTCATGGCTTAGCGCTCCTTGAATTGAACGGCGTTGTTGAGCTGGTTCATATTGAGAGAGATCAGTAGATTGAGCGACAGGTAGGTCGCCATCATCACCAAAAAAACCTCAATCGGTCGGCCCGTTTGGTTAAAGGTGGTGTTTGCAACTGCGTAAAGATCGGGGTAGCCCACTGCGAACGCCAAGCTAGAGTTTTTGGCTAGGTTAGCAAATTCGCTGTTCAAAGGCGGAATAATCACCCGTAAAGACTGAGGAAATACCACAAGCTGCATGGCTTTGCCGTTGCTGAGCCCCACTGAGCGGGCGGCTTCCCACTGCCCTCTGGAAACGGACTGAATGCCCGCGCGCACAATTTCGGCAATAAAAGCGCCCGTGTAAAAAGTCAAGCCTGTCAGCGCCGCAGCGTAGCGCACTGACATTTCTAGTCCGCCCGTGGCTCCGCCGCCTTCAACCAAGGTGGGCACTGTCCAATCGAAGGCTAGCAGCACAATCACGACGGCTAAAAGCGCGATCGCAATCAGCCCAGCCAAGTACACTTTGCCCTCTTGCCCGCGCTCCAGCATGGCCTTAGTTCGCAGCCGCCAGAGCGTGATTCCGACGGCTGTCATCACCGCTAGCGCAACTATCCAAAGCCCCGCAGCATTGGTAAATAGCGCAATCAGCGCCCCTTTAAAGAACAGCCTATCTTCGGCTGAATTGCTAAACAGCAGATAATAGTTCGCGAGCAAAACAAACGCAATCATCACGGCGTTGCCAATGCGCGAGAACCAACCGGCTAGCCCCGCCGCAAACCGTCCCTCTCGAAATGCCGTGAGCGATCGCCATAGCAACCCAAACAGCAGCATCGACAAAGCCAACAGCATCATCCCCACCCAAACTTCGTCCGGCAACCCAGGCCCAACTGTATTGACATTGTTATTGCTAATCACCAGCCAGGGGCTATTTGGGCTTGGAAACACAATCTGGTTTTCCTTTCTCGGAGCCGCCAAAAAAACTGCAAAATACCAGAAAAATAGCTGAAGTAATAGCGGCACGTTTCGCACTAAGCCCACATAAACTCGGCTGATTTTTTGCAGCAACCAGTTATCCGAAAAGCTCGCGACCCCAGCGGCAACGCCGACTATCGTGGCGGTAATCACGCTAGCAGCGACCAGTCGTAAAGAGTTGACAATTCCCGTTTGAATCGCTTTTGTGTAAGAATCTTGGGCGCTGTAGCTCAAAAGGTCTTCGCCGATGGCAAAGCTTGCAGGATTCTTAAAAAAGCTAAACCCAAATTGAATGCCGCTACGGGACATGTTGCGGTTGAGATTGCCAAACAGATAGGAAAAAACAGCCGCCACGACGATGACTAAAATTACCTGAAAGGCTATTTGCCAAAACCGTTCATCCCGGAGTAATGCTCGAAGGCTGAAGGCTGGTTTGGAGGATGTGTTTGCCATGAATGTCTATAGGTTGCAAGAGGGACACGTTTCAAGAGAGACACGTTTTAAAGAGGGCGCTTAACATTTCTGAATAGTTCAGAGAATATGCTTCAGTTTAGATATGGGTTCACTGCCGGTTCACTGCCGTTGAGTCACTGCTATTGAGTCACTATGTCATCAATACTGAATTGTTTTAGTCTGCATTTTTACAGTCTACAAACTCACCGTCCGCTCACAGCCCGCTCACTGTCAGC
>QBMP01000069.1:1229-3339 GCA_003242115.1 Phormidesmis priestleyi | reverse complement strand
CTGTCAGCTTATAGGGAACTTAACAGCCTTAACCATGCCCCATATGGCTATCTATCATAGGACTTTGGCTGCAATGATCTGAGAGCTAGTGCTGTCAGATCTAAAGTTGTTATCTTTTCTTAATAGAAAGCAATTTTTGCCGTTAATAACTGTTACGAAGCACACAGAAATCAAAACAGAAATAAAACCTGTCGAAACTCATCTATCAATCAATCAAGAAAAATATCAATCAAAAACGATCAAAAAGCGCCGATGGTCAAATCTGATGACCACTGGCGCTTTTTATTCTTCAAAGACCTGTTCTCAACAGACTTGAAGGTAGTGATTTCTTTATTCAGAAGCGCTGAAAACTTAGCGGAACGGAAACTTAGCGGAACGGAGGAGAGTAAATCAAGCCGCCCTCTGACCACTGGGCATTCAAACCGCGAGGCAATTTGAATACAGATCCTTCACCTAGATTACGCTCATAGATTTCGCCATAATTACCAACGTGCTTAACCGCTCTGAGCGCAAAATCATTGGGCAAGCCCATATCAGAACCTAGCGTACCTTCAGCACCGACAAAGCGCTTGATGTTGGGATCTTCACTGTTCACTGCGGCTTCAACATTTGCAGAGGTTAGACCAAACTCTTCAGCCTGAAACAGGGCATAGGTCACCCACTTAACGGTATCAAACCAAGCCGAGTCGTTATTGATTGTCAAAGGGCCGAGGGGCTCTTTGGACATCGTAACTTCTAGCAACACATGCTCATCAGGATTAGTGAGCGTGCTGCGGCGGGCAACTAGCTGAGATTTGTCAGAGGTCATGCCCTCACAGCTACCGGCTTCATAAGCTGCGTAGGCGGCATCCGCATCTTGGAAAGTCTGAGGCGTAAAGTTAACGCCGAGCTGACGCATTTGGTCAGTCAGGTTTAGCTCGGTGGTGGTGCCGGTTTCTACGCAGACTGACTTACCTTCAAAGTCTTTGAGTTCCGTGATGCCGGAAGCTTCGCGCACCAACATTCCCTGCCCATCGTAGAAAGTGACGGGCGCAAACTCCATGCCCACCGAGGTATCGCGGCTAATCGTCCAAGTGGTGTTACGAGCCAGCATATCCACCTCGCCTCCTTTGAGCGCCTCAAATCGCTCAGTAGAGTCCAAATCGCGGTACTCCACTTTGGTGGGATCATCAAACAAAGCAGCCGCTACAGCCTTGCAGGTATCTACATCTAGGCCAGAATATTCACCATTTTCTACAAAGCTAAATCCGGGAATGCCGCCATCTACACCACAAATGAGAGAGCCGCGATCTAATACAGTTTGCAATCGGCTATTGCCAATACCTGCATCGGATCCCTTATTGCTGCTAGCGGTAGTGTCACCCCCCGGAGCACCACATCCAGCTAAAGACAACAGGCTCACGCTCGCGGCGATCGCGAAACACCACTTTTTCATATCAAACCTCACGCACTTTGTTTATAGAGTTTATAGGGAAAACACAACTAGCTCAGCCGTACGTATAACAGTACATTTTGTCAGCTCATTACTCGAATGAACTCACTAAAAATCTACCGAGCGGTAATTGCGCTCAACCTTATCACCTTTTTTACAGAGAATTTCAGTGCTGTCTGCTACCCATTCAAGACTTTGGTCAGATTTATAGCGGTTAGAAGGCAATTAAATGCAGATTAACGTTTGGTTAAGAAGCTACAGCGTCAGAGACTAAACCGAGCGATTCTGTTTTTGTGCAAAGCAGACTCAAAAGAGAAGCTTTAGAGCCGTTGAGTTAGAGCCGTTGAGCTAGGCCCGTTGAGTTAAACCCTTGGGAGTCAGGACTGCTGAGCCATGTCTCGAATCAGCGGCATCCGAGTGCTGATATAAGCACTGATTGCGTCTGTATGATGCGGATCAAAGGCTGGATCAGCTGTGAGCATATCTATAATTGATGTTATGAGGCTGGAGTCATCTAAGCCGGAAAATCTGCTATTTGGGACTGTGGCTACAGTAGACCAGAGCTGACGTATAAGACGAGTATCCATCACAAAACCTTTATGTTGTTTTTAGGTTTACCCTAATTTAGATAGGCACTAACCAGCAATCTAGGTTTAAAACACCCTTCTTAACGGCTAG
>QBMP01000069.1:0-1186 GCA_003242115.1 Phormidesmis priestleyi | reverse complement strand
CGATCGCGCCCATCAGCCCATCATCTGCTGCCAGTCGTAATGAATCGCTTCATGAATCACTGACATAGCCTAACCAGGGCTATGCTAGACATTGGCTCTGGGCATCAGAGCCGCTGCAAACGTGACTATTACCGGCTACCTGTTGTATTAAGCTGCTTGGTAAGGCCTTGAACGCTCAGCTACCGGATGAAACTGCGAAACTGCTGAATCTATGAAACTGCTGTGCATCAGTAATGGCCACGGAGAAGATGCGATCGCCCTACGCATCCTCACATCCCTGCAAAAGTGCGACCCCAGCATCAGCCTATCGGCCTTGCCGCTCACCGGCTCCGGTAGCGCCTACCTGTCAGCGGCAATCCCGATTATTGGCCCTACACAAGTCATGCCGTCAGGCGGCTTTATCAACCGCGACTTACAGCAGCTCACAGGCGATCTTAAGCAGGGGCTGTTGGGTTTAACGCGATCGCAGCTAGCCGTCCTCAAAACTTGGGCCAAACCGGGTAATTTCATCCTTGCCGTCGGCGATATCGTTCCTTTACTCTTTGCCTACCTCAGCGGCCTTCCCTACGCCTTTGTCGGCACCGCCAAATCAGACTACTGGCTGCGCGATGAGCAGGGCAAACTCCCCACTACCCAGCCATTTCCTGCCAACCTTTGGGAGACGCTAGAAGGCTGGTCAGGCTCCGTCTATCTCCCTTGGGAGCGCTGGCTGATGACCCGCCCTCGCTGCCACGCCATCTTTGTGCGAGACGCCCTTACCGCCCAGCGGCTTCAGCGATTGGGTCTTAGCGCTCACCATCTCGGCAACCCGATGATGGACAACCTTGCGCCAACCGGCCAACTTAGCGCCCCCGTAAGTCAAATCAACAGTCAAATTATCAGCAGTCAAATCATCAGCACTGCCCGCCCGCAGAGCGAGCCAACCCCTACTGCTTTCCAGGCCACCAGCGCCATCCCTGATCGAGCCAAAGCCACCGCCCTTTACGTCACCCCCAAGCAGCAATTCATCTCGCCCCTCACCATCACTCTCATCCCCGGATCACGCCCCACCGAAGTTTACGAAAACTGGGGCAACATTCTTGCCGCTACCCCTGGATTAACCGAAATCTTCCGCCACCGCCCTTTAATTCTACTGGCCGCGATCGCCCCCAGCCTCTCCCTCCAAACCCTCCAAACCCCTCTCGCC
>QBMP01000068.1:14938-15924 GCA_003242115.1 Phormidesmis priestleyi | reverse complement strand
GCACATGACCGCCGCTGCCCGTGATATTGCTAAAGGGTTTGGGCATGAAGGTGGCAATATAGCCGCGCTTTTCGGCGAGCGTTTTCACCATGTATTTGAAAAAAACGTGGCGATCGCAGGTCTCTTTGGCAGTGCTAAAAGTCCAGTTCAGCTCAAACTGGCCGTTGGCATCTTCATGGTCGCACTGATAGGGCTCCCAGCCCAGCGCCTCCATATAGCCCACAACGGTAGAAATTAGATCAAACTGTCGCATCAGATTAATTTGATCATAACAAGGGCGTTCGGCGGTATCTCGATCATCTGCGATTGCATATCCGCTCTCCGTGCGCTTCAGCAAAAAGAACTCCGCTTCTACCCCCGCTTTGTAGCTATAGCCCATCTCAGTACACTGGCTAATAGCTCGGCTCAAAATCATTCGGGGCGCAGCCGGAAAAGGCTTGCCCTCAAAATAGACATCGCTAGCAACCCAGCCCACCGTCGGCTCCCAGGGCAGTTGAATCAGCGAGCTTGGATCGGGAATGGCGGCAATTTCAGCAGCATCTGGCCCTAAGCCTAAGTTAGAGGCAAATGAGCTAAAGAACGCGCCGTTTTTCTCAACACCGGCAATTTTGGCAGCGGGCACTAGCTTGGATCGGGTGCCGCCCAATAAATCGGTGTAAGAAACCAAGAAAAATTTGATTCCTAGCGCTTTAGCCTTTTCTACAAGCCCTTCTGTTGGCTGGGTTGCTGACCCATTTACGGGCTCTGCTGAGCGCCCTGTTTTTGGTAACAATGTTCCGACCATATGAGCGCTCATCCCGGCTAAAATTACTTTGCTTTGTCTAGCTTTAGTAATTAGTAAAACAGCCCACTTTAGAAGATTTTGTAAACCTTGTTACATAAACTTCAAGTCATCTGGCTATAAGCTCAGCACGATTTGGCAAAACTATTTGTAAAGCGGGAGAATAAAGTGGGAGATCGTCAATTTTTAGCCCCTTGCTATTCAG
>QBMP01000068.1:4283-14928 GCA_003242115.1 Phormidesmis priestleyi | reverse complement strand
TTTGTAATTTTGGATGTTGTCTTGAGCTTTCGCATAGTTTTCTGACTCATTGTTGACGGTTTCCATCAGGTTAATTGCCTGCTTCCAGAGACTGGCGATCGCTAACCAGTTTTCGGGCGATCGCGCTGCTAACTCTTCTTGCTTTTTTTGCTCTATAAGGGCCAACCCAGCTTTTCTAGAGCCTTGCAAAAAGGGTGCTTGGAGCTTGGCTTCACCAGCGTAAACCCGATTGTCTTCGTATTTCTGAATCTTTGGGCGGGCGGCGCCGTAGCTAGGATCGCTTACAGGAATTGCGTTTAGCTTCATCAGCGCCTGTTCCCAAAGCGCTTCAATATTTTGCCATTCGGCGACGGGCAGATTGTTCTCAATGCCAGCGGCTTGCGTGAGCTTAGCTGCTAAAATTCCAAATTTTAAGCCTTCGCTATAGTGCAGATGGTTTTCGTACTCACTGCGTTTAGCGGCGACTAGCGCATAGTTTTCATCACTGATCGGGACTCTATCTAATAGCTGAACCGCCTGCTGCCAGTTTTGAACAATCTTTCCCAACTTTTCTTCAGACGCTTCTAACTCGATGTCGCTAGATAAAGTAGCTTGCTCTAACGCTATGGCTTTGTTGAATGCGGCGGCGTCTTCTGGCTTGTTAGAAGGAAGCACTGAAGTTGGTGTGGGTGATGCGCTCGAAGCGCTCGAAGCCGATGCTGGTGTTGGAATATGGGACAGTTCAGTCGTCGGCTTAATGGCGGGTGACGGGGGCGAGAAAATAGTGCTCCAATTGCTGATAACGGCGACGCCTAGCGTCCCAATTAGGCCAATAGCCGCTAGCTGCACCTGAAGTTTGGTGACGTTGTTATCAGGTTTGGGCTCCTCAGGGGGCATAGCACTCGATCCGAACGAAAGGCTACATACTTTTGGTATATTAGCTCAAGTGTGAACGGCTAAGCGTGCGATCGCCCCAAATCGAGCCCCAAAAAGCCAGTTAGGCCCAAAAACCCTCCCCTTCGTAGGTAATGCCAGGGAAAAACCACGTATCAGGGCTGACGTAGCGGTACTGAATATCGAGCTTGTCAATCGCGCTGCGAGCCTGCTCAGACAGATCGTGTGAGGCCGCTGCGAAGTTTTCAGCAATTCGCTGGGCGTTGGTTGATTTGGGAATAACGACCGTGCCGCGATCTATGGCCCAGGCAATCAGCAGCTGTGCAGGCGAAAGGTTTTCTTGTTCGGCGATCGCTTTTACCTGTTCATTTTGTAGCAGCGGGGGCTCGTCTTTTTGCTTCATGCTGTCGGGGCGATCGCCCGATCCCAATGGAGAGTAGGCCGTGAGGAGAATGCCTTGGGCTTGGCAATAGTCCAGCAACTCAGTTTGCGGATGGTAGGGATGCAATTCTACCTGATTCACTGCTGGAACCACCCCTGTTTCAGCGATTAGTTTTTCTAGCTTAGACTGGGTGAAGTTAGAGACGCCAACGCTTTTTACCAGTCCCTTTTCACGCAGCGCGACCATCGCTTCAAAGGTTTCAGAAAGCGGCACTTCGGAGAGCGGATAAAAGTCTTCTGGCGCTTTATACTGCGCTCTTCCAGGCTTAAAGGCAATGGGCCAATGCATCAAATAAAGATCCAAATAATCCAAACCCAGTTCTCTTAGCGTCTCGCGACAACCTACTTCAACAGACTCTGCCTGATGAAACGTATTCCATAGCTTTGAGGTCACAAATATCTGATCTCGCGAAACGGCTCCACCTTTAACAGACTCATGAATACCTTTACCTACAGCCGCTTCGTTTTGATAGATCCAGGCTGCGTCGATGTGCTGGTAGCCTACTTCTAAAGCTGACTTGACCGCTTGGGTCACCTCATCAGCGGGCGATTTCCAGGTGCCCAAGCCTAAGGCAGGAATTGAGCAGCCATCGTTCAGCGTAAATGTTTTCATAGGTTCTATAGCTAGGTCAGTATTCTAGGACGTCAGTTGCAACAATGAATTTAAAGGCTTTTCTGGTGGAGATCAACTTCCCTACGACATATTTAGAATCTGTAAATTAATAACCTTGCGGTTTGTGCTCTAACCTCCCCCTTTTCAAGGCTATCCATTAGGCACAAATATGCGGCCATAAGTAGGCCGATCTAATCACTTATAAGATCCTAACAATGAAGGCACCTCTTGCTTCAGAGCCCCAGAATTGGGGACGGGGGCCTTCAGAAACTGAAGCTTACCTTTTATTTGATTACACACATCTCTACGCACATCCACTTATCCATCTACTTATAGACGTTGAAAGCTATTGACAAGCCTGCCGCTCGATAGCTTTGGGCAAGCCTGCCAAGCAGTGCGCTGGTATATCTATTGCTAGTTGATCGCTGGTTGATAGAGCGCTTTCACTTTACTCTCAAAAGTGGCTGCAAAATAGAAGACTTACCATTGCAGCACCATGACCGCTTGCTTAAATCACTGGCGACTTACAGCATAGGTCACTCATCCCATTCTGAGGCCGAACAGATTACGCCACAACCTAACATTAACATGATCATTGACTCCTCAAACAGCGAGGGAAACAGTGAGGGGCAGTACACCATTGACGGGCCAAAGGCAAAGGGTCTGCGCCGCATGTTTCGGATTTTTCATCTGATCTTGCAGCCCACGAAGTACATGGAAAGTAGCGTTCAGCGCTATGGTTCGATGTTCCAAATTGGTAGTGAGGGTGCCTCGCCTTTGGTGTATGTAGGTGAGCCTGAGGTTGTGAAAGAGATCTTCGCTTTAGACGGCGATCAGGTGGTGACCGGCCAGGGAAACGGCGTTTTGGAGACGATGGTGGGCAAGCATTCGATCTTGCTGCTCGATGGTGACCCCCATCGACAGCAGCGTAAGCTACTAATGCCGCCTTTCCACGGTGAGCAGCTACGAGCCTATGCGCATCTGATTTGCGACATTACCCGTCAGATTAGTGCCCAGTGGCAACCGGGTCAGACAATTGTGGCACGTCCGCCTATTCAAAATCTGACGTTGGGCGTGATTTTGCAGGCGGTTTTTGGTGTGCCGTCGGGAGAAAGATTATCTCGACTTCAGCAGTTAATGAGTACGCTACTGGATTCTTTTGCCTATCCGATTAGTGCCAGCTTTTTGTTTTTTCCTGCTTTGCAAAAGGATTTGGGTGAGTGGAGTCCGTGGGGAAAGTTTATTCGATTGCGTGAAGAAGTGCGATCGCTCATTTATGCTGAAATCCGCGATCGCCGTCAGCAGCTAGAGCGCTCAGCCATTGAGCAGGATGAAAAACTGGGTGAAAAACTGGGCGAAAAGACAGATATCCTCACCCTGCTACTTCAGGCCAGAGACGAAGACGGTGGCGCAATGAGTGACGCAGAACTTCACGACGAGATTGTGACGTTACTATTAGCTGGGCACGAAACCACCGCCTCAGCCATCGTTTGGATGCTGTACTGGATACACTATTTACCCGAGGTACAACAGAAGCTGCGAGCTGAACTAGATGCCTTAGGCCCCGATCCCGATCCCATGGCGATCGCTCAGCTTCCCTACCTCACAGCAGTTTGCCAGGAAGCCCTGCGGATTTATCCGATCACGCCCACTACCTTTATCCGCAGATTGCGCGAACCGATGACGCTTGCCGGGTACCGCTTCAAAGCCGGAACCGCTTTAATGCCCGCAACTTACATCATTCACCAACGCCCAGACCTGTACCCTGAGCCGAAGCAGTTTCGCCCCGAGCGATTTTTAGAAAGACAGTTCGCCCCGCATGAGTTCTTGCCTTTTGGCGGTGGCCACCGATACTGCATTGGCTCTGCTCTGGCGATGATGGAACTAAAGCTCAGCATTGCTACTCTGTTAGCTGATTTTGAACTGGCGTTGCTTCATTCCCGTCCGCTTTTACCCGCCCGTCGAGGTCTGACGATGGCTCCCCCCGCTGCGATGAAACTTAGGATCAAAGCCAGGAAAACCAACAAAGCCTAAAACATAGTAGGAAGGTCGCAGGCAAACCGCAATCCGAAACGAGAGAAAGATTGCGGCAAAGATAAGGAAATCGGATGCTAAGACTCTGCTATCTCTGCGATCGCTGAATCGGCTGACTTGATGAGGCGATGCAAGGCGTTTTCTACCGCTGGGTGGTCGGGCAGCGTCAGCCGGAATTCATGGGTTAGAACAAGGCAAAGCTCTTTAGCAGTGGTCAGCACACGATGTTCTGTTGCTCCGTTGAGAGAGTGAGTTGTGAAGCGGTTATCACGCAAAGTATAGCGGCAATTCACTTCTAGTCTGGATGCAATTAATGAATTCACAAATGGTGATTTTGGATAAGTCGAAACATACCAATTGCTCACCTCGTAGTCAGACGGATGTTGCGGTTGCAGATCGAACTGATAGAGCGATTGCCACGTCTGCGCGAAATAGGTCTGCATGACATAAGTATCCTCTGTTTGAATCAGCCGGAACGGCTCATGAGAGGTGGACTGGGCAATCTTATGTATCAGGCGAATGGGAGTCGCTAGCGTTAAACCACCAAAGCCGACATCGGCAATGTAGGGTTCATCATCTATATGAACCAGCAGCAGCATATGACTGCGAGGGGTGATCACACCCTTGGGTACGCCCCAAAGCACTCGCGCCGCCAAACTGGTTACCTGAAAGCCTAAGGCGACGAGCACCGGACGGAATAAGCCATTTTGCTCAAAACAATAGCCACCCCGCCCAGCGTTAACTAATTTTTGTTGAAGAGACGGCAGATCTAGAACAACAGGCTGTCCGAGCAGGGGACTCAAATTTTCAAAGGCGATCGCTCTCGTATGGCAAGCGTGAATAGCCTCTAATGTAGGCAAGCTGGCTATCCGCTCTCCCTCATAGCCAATCCGTTGAAGGTAGGCATCGAGATCGATAGCGTTTGTAGATGGAGCTGGCATAGGATGATTGAGATGATTGATGAGTGGACGCCGAGTGGATTCAATCCAGGAAGCAGGCACTTGAAAACAGGCACTTGAAAGCAAGCACTTGAAAAGAAGAATAGCCTACTTGTTCTTTAGCAACCAAACATTCTCCTTGGCCGCACACTTTCCTTTTAAGCCACCCGGAAGGTTTGTACTTTCTGCAAGGCTTAGAACATAGCTATCTTGATAGTGCCGACGGACTTCTTTGTCACTAATAGAGAAAGGAGGCCCTGACATCAAGGCTTGGTCATACTCATAGCAGATGATCAGCTGAGGTGCTTTATCTGTAATCTTCATCAAGTAATCTGTGTAGCGATGACGCAATTCTTTAGGCAAAGCGACTAGGGCAGCTCTGTCATAAACTGCATTAACTGATCCGAGCACACGGCTAGTCAAGTCGAAGATATCGCCTGCGAAGATGTCGATGTTTTCTGCGCTGTAGTGTTTTATCTTACCGACTTCTACTATCTTCGGCTCCATTTCAAGATTCATAAACAACTGCCCAATCGCGATCGCGCTCAGCTCAGCGCCAGCAACCCGATAGCCCTGAGAAAGTAGCCAAGCAATATCAAGCGTCTTACCGCACAGTGGCAAAAATATACGACTGCCTTCGGCTAAAGAAAGCTGCTTGACGTATTTGATGAGTAGAGGGTTAGCTTCACTGTTGTGGAAAGCAATATTGTTATCCTTCCATTTTTCGAGCCAAAAATTTGCATCCATATCGGTTCCCTCAGTTCCTCCAGTTCCGTCATTAGTCTAATTAACAGCGGCAGTGCGATCGCTTTTAGCAGCCATTAGCCTAGACAGCTAGGCGCTATCTCCGCTGTACAGGAATCTGAATGTCACTACGCTTCAGCGCATCTGGAATAAACGGCCCATCATAGAAAAAGCGCCTTGGTGGCCCTGTCACAGCGTACTCAGGATGCGCCACTAGCCAACCTTGCAACCGCTCAATACCTTTCGTATAAATGCCATAGTCATAGCCACCTCTCACCCCAAAGCTGACTACCGTCATCGGCGGCATATCTTCTACCTGCACATCTTGCTCAACCTCTTTCGGCACAATATCTAAGCTCCGGTACAGGAAAGAAACCGCTGTGTCTCCCTGCGACGCTGCATTAGCCTGAAGCGTTGCCGCCGGATACTGCGCCTCTACCGGGGCTGTCATCGAAATGTCGTTGTCACTAATATGACGAAACAGCGGCGAAAACCCCCTAGAAGAGGCCGACCCCAAATCTCCGTTGACCTGAACCGTCGCCGACCGATAAGCCGGATACTGCTTAACTTCTATTTTGCCATCAGCAGTTGGCGCAGGAAAGCCCTCTGGCAATGGCGCAGAAGCCGCACTATAAGCACCAAACAGCAGCGCCCCTACCAAAAACACTCCCATTATCACAAACCCTCGACTCAATTTCATAGCGACAAGCCCGACACATCTGCGCTCAGTCTAACGATTTTATCCCTGTCCCAACATAACGTAAGCTGAGTACGCCGGAATGCTCATCGTGGCATTATTTAGGAGGCAAGTTATGTGCTAGTCTCCGCCCTCTAGCGCCCTATCAGTTGCTCGTATTGTTGCTTAAGGAACTCATTGAACGAACTTATTGAGATGGACGAGTCTCTGATCTGAGATCAGGAACTTAGACAAACTATTTTCTTTGAGAATAGAATGGTCGGATATTATATTTTTACTACAAGGCATCACCATGAATTCAACCCTTTTTGAAAATCAGTATGATGCGGTTCTATTTGACCTAGATGGTGTGCTGACGCCAACGGCTGAGGTTCATGCAGTCTGCTGGAAACGCCTGTTTGATAATTTCTTAAAGCAGTATTCCAAAGATACGGGTATTTCTTATGAGCCTTTTGACATCCAAAGTGACTACAGAGAATATGTGGATGGCAAGCCTCGGTATGAGGGCGTGGAAAGTTTTTTGACAGCTCGCAACATTGATCTGCCCTATGAGAAGGATTCATCTAAAAACAAAACGACTGTTCGGTCGCTAGGCGATCGCAAAGATAGCTATTTTGAGGAGCTGCTCGCAGCAGACGGCATCGTCGCCTACGAGGGCGCTGTTGATCTAGTTCTATTTCTCCACGACCAAGGCATTAAGACCGCCGTCGTTTCTTCTAGCCGCAACTGCAAAAAGGTTCTAAAAGCCGCCAACCTGACTGGTTTATTCGAGACGGTTATGGACGGGCGGGTAGCTGAGCAACTTCACCTAGCCGGGAAACCTGAACCTGATACTTTTCTTAAAGCCGCAGAGCAGCTAGGCGTTGAGGCGAGCCGCAGCGTTGTGGTTGAAGATGCAATAGCGGGTATCCAAGCCGGACGCAAAGGTAAATTTGGCCTAGTCATTGGTGTTGCCCAAGCGGAGAACGCTAGCAGCCTGAAAGAAAACGGCGCAGATATTGTTGTCAGTAATCTCGTTGAGCTGTTGCCTTCAAATCAACGGACTTGACTAACAAGCTTGACCAGCAGACTTGATCAACAGACTTGACTAACAGACTTGACTAACAGAACCAAACAACGCTCACAAAACGCCTAAAATGCTTCACCGTCAGCCCGTCAACCTCCCTCAATATACTTATCCCTGTTGCCCCTGGCAGCTAATAGAAAAACAGTACACTCCCCACTTCTTAGGGCAAATGGAGACGCTCTACGCTCTGAGCAATGGCTATATAGGAATGCGGGGGTGCTTTGAAGAGGGCGATCCTGTCCATCACAGCGGTACTTTTATTAACGGTTTTTATGAATCTTGGCCAATTGTTTATCCTGAAGAAGCCTACGGTTTCGCTAAGGTGGGTCAAACGATGCTCCATGTTCCAGACAGCACCATCATTAAGCTGTATGTGGACGACGAAGCCTTTTACTTACCTACCGCTAATTTGCTGCACTACGAGCGATCGCTCGACATGCAGATCGGCACCTTAAACCGAGAAATCATTTGGGAAACCCCGGCAGGGAAACAGATTTCGATTAAATCTCAGCGATTAGTCTCCTTCAAGCATCGTCACCTTGCCGCTATTTCCTATGAAGTCACTGCTATCAACGCTGATGCACCCATAGAGATTGTTTCTAAGATTCACTACGAGCCGAAAGGATCGGGTAACCGCCAATCAGCAAACTATGAAGATCCGCGTCGAACCAAAGAATTTGCTCAGCGGGTGCTTCTTCCCCGAATGTGCAGCGCAGAAGAGCGTCGGGTAATTCTCACCCACAAAACCCGCAGTAGTGAGCTAACGCTAGCTTCTGGCATCGACCACACCTTTGCGAGCGAGTGCCCTATCTCTATTAACAGTGAGTGCATAGCAGACAGCGGCGAAGTTGTTTTTTCGGTGGCTGCTCAAGCCGGTGTGCCTATCCGACTCACCAAATACATGACCTATCACACCTCCTCACGGGCTTCAGCGCAGGAGATGTCTACTCGGTCACAGCGATCGCTCGACAGAGCTGTCAAAAAAGGGTTTGAAGACCTCACACTCAGCCAGCGAAGCTATTTAGATGACTTCTGGGCACGTAGTGATGTTCAAATTGAATCAGAGCCCGATGTGACTAGTCAAGCGGAAGCTGTGCAGCAGGCCATTCGCTTCAGTCTGTTTCATGTTTTGCAGGCGACTAGCCGCGCAGATGGCCTGGGACTGCCCGCCAAAGGACTCACCGGACGGGGTTATGAAGGCCATTACTTTTGGGACACCGAAATTTATGTGCTGCCATTTCTCATCTACACCAATCCCCGGCTGGCTCAAAACCTAATGAGGTTTCGATACAGCCTGTTAGATAAAGCTCGCGAGCGTGCTAAAGCTGTTAGCCAAACCGGCGCACTCTTCCCCTGGCGCACTATCAACGGCGAAGAAGCCTCCGCCTATTACGCAGCCGGTACCGCCCAGTACCACATTAATGCTGACATCATTTTTGGCATGAAAAAGTACGTAGAGATCACCGGAGATCGAGCCTTTCTCTACAGAGAGGGTGCAGAAATGCTCATCGAAACCGCCCGCCTGTGGTACGACCTTGGCTTTTTCTCCGACCGTGAGAACGGCCAGTTTTGTCTTCATAGCGTCACCGGCCCTGATGAATACAACACCGTTGTCAACAACAATCTATACACCAACGTCATGGCTCAAGAAAATCTGCGCTATGCCGTCTCAACCCTTACCGACTTGCAGCAAAGCCAGCCAGAACGCTTTAATGATCTAGCCATCAAAACCGGGCTAGAACTCTCAGAAATAACAGACTGGCATCGAGCCGCAACCCAGATGTACATTCCCTTTGACGAAAAGCTAGGCATCCACCTTCAGCACGATGGCTTTTTAGATGAACAGGTCTGGGATTTTGAAAATACTCCAGAAGACAAGTATCCGCTGCTCTTACATTTTCATCCTTTATTCATTTACCGCCATCAGGTCGTCAAGCAAGCCGACCTAGAGCTGGCAATGTTCTTGCTGGGCAACAAATTCTCTTTAGAGCAGAAACGAAAAAACTTCGACTATTATGACGCTCTCACCACCGGAGACTCTTCACTATCTGCCTGCATTCAGAGCATCGTCGCCTCCGAGGTAGGCCATCTTGAACTGGCGACCGCCTATGCCTTCAATGCGATTGTTATGGATCTAAGGGATCTATCCGGTAATTCTAAAGACGGCTGCCATATTGCTTCTATGGGAGGAGCCTGGATGTCAGCCGTCTATGGGTTTGGCGGCTTACGGGATTACGATGGTGAAATATCGTTTAATCCTCGGTTACCCAAACAGCTAAAGTGCCTGCATTTCTCTTTAGCCATTCGAGAACAGCTTTTGTCCGTAGAGATTCAGCATGATCAGGTGACCTATCTGCTCAAGGAAGGCTCCGGACTGGATCTCAAGCACCAAAACAAAAAGATTAGCCTGATGGCTGGCTCGCCCGTGACTGCAAAGCTTGAGCTGGCACCAAGCTTGTAGGGAGGCTGCATTTCAGTTAGGGGCGAGCAAGAGAATAGCAGCACAGCTTTCTAAAAAAGTGCTTAAAGGCGTTAGCCAACGCATAAGCGACAGCCACAAAACAGGGCTTCCTCACAGCTGCGGTGGAGCCCCGTTTGAAATATCGGCACGGTAATACCCCCGGTAGATGACCTTTAGGCCCTCAGCCTTCTATCTTTAGAAAGAAGTCTTTAGATGGTGGTGAGAAGCGAGCCAATTATGGAGCTGATTTTTTCCATAGCGGGCGGGCTGGTGGTGGCTCTGGTCTTTCAGCTATTGCTCGCAAATTTTGGGCTAGCGCTAGGGCTGACGGTACTTGACTGGTCTCCTGACAATTCTCCTAGCAATTCTCCTGGCGGTTCTGACCCATCTGATGTAAAGCAACGCCCTAGCGATGATCAAGCCCCATCAACGACGGCTTCATCAGAATTTTCACTGCCGGTCACTCACCTGCTTGGCTTTGGAGTGGCGGCTAGCCTTTCTGTCGTGATATTTGCAGCTTCACTACTGGCCGCCGAGTTTAGCCAAATTTTAGATCCGCGCAGAGGCATTATTTTTGGCCTAATTTTTTGGGCGACTTACTGGCTGCTTTTCATTTGGCTGAGTTCTTCTACGGCTGTGAGCATCGCTGATTCTGTTTTAGGAAGCGCGATCGCTGGCGGTCGTCAGCTCATTTCAACGCTACAACAGGCACTTCCTGGCAGAAATCCTAGCCAAGAAAGCGGCAAAGAAGGCAATTCAGCCGCAGCCCAACAGTCGC
>QBMP01000068.1:0-4273 GCA_003242115.1 Phormidesmis priestleyi | reverse complement strand
AAAAAGCTTAGCTGCCGAGATTTCTCAGGTGGCTGATGTGCAGCAGGCGCTGCCAGAACTGTTGGCGCAGCAAAAGGAGGCGCTGCTGGCCGAAATAGGCGATCGCACCCAACTCTCTTCCGAGCAAATAGCCGACCTTTTAAAGCAGATTGAACCCACAGAACAGGCGAGTTCTAAGCCTACAGCTTTAGATAGCTTGCCAGATAACCCGCCGACCTCAACATCATCTTCTCCTATTTCTACCGTTCAATCTAATCTATTGCCTAATCTATTGCCTAATCTATTGCCTAATCTATTGCCTAATCTATTGTCGCAGCTTGATTTGCCTGACTGGAAACAGATGCTAGGAAAAGTACTAGATGGCCAAATAGATTTATCAGATTTGTCTGCTAGAGGGCTATGGCAGCAGATACCTGCGCTCTCAGACAGCAACCAAGTAAAATCGGCGCATAAAACAATTCAGCAGGTCGCCGAAGCCTATCTTCGTCATGCGCCAAGCTGGGCGTTGCAGCCTGAAGCCCTACAAGAGGCGTTTACTGAGCAGATTGATGTCTCAACCGTAATTTCTGACGTGATTCCTGAACAAATTGTGACGCAGCTATCGACGTTGAATAGCGATCATTTTGTGGACTGGCTTCAGGAGAGAAAGGACTTGAGTGTGGAGCGGGTTGAGGCGATCGCCAGCCAGCTCAGCGACGTTCCATCAAAACTAGCCGCAGCGCTTTCATTCGATCAGGAAAAAGAAGGATCAGCGCAACAAACAACAGCAGAACAGCAAACAGATCCCAAAAGGGAACGCTCTGCTGAAAGCAAGGCTATTCAAGAAAAGCTGATTGCCTACTGCCGCTATACAAACTTAGACATCCTCACGCCTGAAGGCTTAACGGAAAAAATTCAATCGCAGCTACAGGAACATTCCATCAGCACCACAACGAATCTCTCGATTGATATAGACGCCATTAGCGATGTTTTAGCTCGACGAAACAAAATAACGCCAGCGAAAAGTGAGTCTTTGATCAAAACATTAAAATCAGCCCTACCGGCAAAATCTTCTCAAACCAGCCATCGGCCTCAGTTAGTTAAAGAGGCTTCTGCCCTTACGGTTCGCGCCGTTCGTGGCCTACCAGAACAGATCAGCAGTCAGATTTCTCGCTACTTGCGCTATCAAGAAAAGTCTGCTTTTCATCCCGATCAAATCGCTAAAGACATGGCTCAAATTGTTGCTCAAGTTTTGAGTGGTGCACTCAGCAGTTTGTCGCATCCCTCTGCGCTTTTAGATCTCTTGCAAGGCAGTGATCTAGACATTAAATTTTTGGATAAAAGCCTTTGGGAAAACGAACTCGCCAAGCGGCGCGATCTGACAACCGATGAAATTCAGCAGATTTTAGTCTGGGGTGAGTCGGCCTGGAAGCTCGCTGCCCAAAAAATTGGCGATTGGATTGAAGTGGTTCAAGAAATGGTTCAAAGTGAGGCTAGCGAGCTAGTGCAGCTAACTGATGGTCATTTTGAGGATCATTTGGGGAGTGAGTCTTTAGAGGGTGATTTTTTAGAAGGTGATTTTTTAGAAAAGGCTCGTCAGCAGATAGTAGAACAGATTTCTAGCGCGCAAGCAAAGTTAGAAGCTCAAGCAGATACGGTTAAGGCTGATGTGCAAAGGCAGGCGGATGCGGTGAGAGGGCAGGTGGCGATCGCTACTTGGTGGCTTTTCAGCGCGCTTTTACTCTCTGGCATCGCCGCTGGCAGCGCAGGCTGGCTAGCAGCGGTTTATTAGTAGGAACGCAATCAAGAGGTGATCTGCTAATGTTGACACGATGAGGGCAAATGAAGCGCTGGCAGCACAAAAATGGTGTATATTCCCAAAGATGCAAAATGGTATGTTGCGGAACTCGTAATGGAGTGCCGAATTGACGGAGAGTCGCGCAACGTTGTTCACATCAATATCGTTCTCGTTCGGGCTGATTCACCTAAAGATGCTTTTGAGAAAGCTGAACAACTTTGCAGGGAAGGTGAATATTCATCCCTCAATCTTACGAATCAGAAAATCATTTGGAGCTACCACGGATTGCGAGACTTAAATGTTATTCACGACGAGTTAGAACATGGTGCTGAGCTGATGTTTGAGGAAAAGACAGATGTCTCTGAAGATGCAATCCAAAATATGATTACTGCAAAGTCTCAGCTGAATATTTTCCGCCCTCATGAATGGGAAGATTCATCTAAACCAGGTTATGGGCCTAAGGAGATTATGGAGAAAGTACTAAGAGTTGTCGGTGACAGCCCAGCCCAGCCCAATATTGGAGCGGATGAAATCCAGCCCTAGCGTAGCATTTGATGTTAATATCACCGCTCAACTTTGCCTTGTGCTGCTGGGCGATCGGTGAAGGTAGTTCCGCCTGATTATTGGTAGGAAAATAAGTTTAGAATTCATAGTAGGAGGGAGTAGTCGCACCAATCTGTAAGCTTTTGTCCTGTACTGGGGGTTTTTCTGTATGGGTGCAACAAAATGGGTGCAACAAAGCCGCCTCGAATTACTAGCCCCGTATATTTTCAGCCGGTTCACGGTCTACGAGTCGAACCTCATCGTTTTTGACCACAACAACTTTGAGATCTAGAGATTGACGAGCCGGGCCCTGGGTGACTCGGCCCAGGTCATCGTATTGGGAGCCGTGGCAGGGACAGATAAAGGCATTCTGCTCTTTGTCCCAGTTGACGGTGCAGCCCAGGTGTTTACAGACTGCGCTAATCGCGTAGGTGGCAATTTTAGGGCCAGTTTCGATGACGAGATAGCTTTCTCGACTAAGGCCCTTAGCCAGGATGCGATCGCCCGCAGTCGTTTTGGCCAGCAGTGCTGTCGCCAAATAGGGCACATCTGCCTCATCTGTGGCAGCAACTCCTGGTAGATAATTTTCACAGCGAGAATTATAAGGATACTTTAAGCAGAAGTCATCCATATTTACTGGCCGAGCCTGACCTTTCAGCGGCCAGAGCCAGGCGATCGCAACCGAGCTGACCCCACCCCCGATGAAATAGCGTAAAAAGAGCCTACGTGAGTTTCGAGGAGAAGCCATCACAGTGTCCCAAGATTTAATAAAAGATTGGCGTTGTTGCACCAATAGAGGTTACGGAGAGGCGGGGGCCGATAAGTTTTGAGTACCACACAAAAAAGCTAACCCGATGAGCCAACACCACATCCGTGACTGGTCTGAGTATAGCGCTAGATTGAAACAGCGAGGAGGACTAACCTCCTAAATAGAGTCCGCCGTGCTTTTCAAACACGACGGGGGATAGCTTATCGGCGGCGCTTTGTACGCCAAAACCAAAAATCTTTATGAGAATCTATGTCCTGTTATTGACCTGATATATCCGTTCTCCCTTGTAGCAGAATCTTAACGCTGCAAGATCTAGCTGTAATGAGAGATAGCGGCCACCGAAGAAATGTAGCGTGGCACACCTCGATTCGTCGATTCGTTCAACCGTCTCTCTTCACCTGAGCCAGAGTTAGAGCCAGAGCCAGAGCCAGAGTCAGAACTTGAACATCGGGGGGTGAACCCCGGGGGTCAGCATCAAAGTCACTGGTTCCCTCCATGAAGCGGGATAGGATAAAGCCGCTTCATGTATCATGTAGGCGATCAGATCATCGGTAGTAAAAAAGAGCTGCCGCAGCACGATTGCGGATTGACAGGCATTAATGTAGTCTCTTTTGCGCAGTTTTCACTACTTTAGCAACGAGACAAACGCAGCTTGAGTTCCGCCTTAACGATTCAAGCGCGATCGCTAACATTCGCTTTTACCATTAAGTGTAAATCTGTTTTTATGAGAATCAATCAGGAGTAAGACCAAGACAATGGAACTAGGAGACAGGTTACAAGCATGAAAACAAAGCTGAAGCGCGATCGCTTATCGACTGAGCGATCGCCGCTCATTTTGATCATGGCGATCGCCTGCGGTATCACTATCGCCAATCTCTACTACAACCAGCCCCTGCTCGTGCTGCTGGCCACAGAGTTCAACGCCTCAGCTCATACAGTGGGGCTGATCCCGACGCTGACTCAAGTCGGCTATGCGCTCGGCATTCTGCTGCTCGTGCCTATGGGCGATTTGTGGGAGCGACGTCGGCTGATTGTGATGAGATGATGGTGCTAACGGCGACTGCCCTGGCGTTTGCCGCTAGTTCGCCTAGCCTAGTTTGGCTGATTGTTGCCAGCTTTATGATTGGCGTATACTCTAGATGCTTGATATTTGGACTTTTCTAAAGGATTGAAAATTCAAGGTC
>QBMP01000067.1:15611-15966 GCA_003242115.1 Phormidesmis priestleyi | reverse complement strand
ACTGCCAAAAAGCGCACTGCCAAAAACAGGCCCAAAAACAGCCAAAGAGCTAGCAAACACAACCACCGCCCCCGGCGCTTTGTGCCTTACTGCTTCCAACACATGCCGCGTACCGTCGCAGTTGACCGCCATCCCCAAATCAAAATCAGCCTCTGCCTGCCCACTCACAACCGCTGCCAAATGATACACAGCGTTCGTCTCAGGTGTAATCAGAGCGATCGCTGCGTGCGGATCGCTCAAGTCAACCTGCACGCTGTTGACCCTAGAATCTTGCTGAATATTTGGGGCCATCACCACATCTGCCAGCGTCAGGCTTTTAATATCGAGATCAGCGTTGTTGAGCAGCTGCTGAGCC
>QBMP01000067.1:12963-15601 GCA_003242115.1 Phormidesmis priestleyi | reverse complement strand
GTCCTAAGAATCCTGCACCGCCAGTAATCACAATGTGCATAGCGTTAGCGGTAATAAAAGCTGACGTTCTTAAGCGCAATCAGCCGGGATTGATTGAGGCGGTAGTGATAGCTAAGGCGGCGCATGAGCTTGTCCAACGCTGGATTTTTGGGTTTGGCGTTCGGATTATCCAAACCATCAACCAAACCATTAATAGGACGAGCGGGCCTCGAAACATCCAAATGCTTGCTAGCTTTATTAATGGCATCGACCCAAGCAGGCGCAGTGATGGCAAGGCCCGCTTTAGCGGCAGCGAGGCCGATGGCATTACCTTCACCCGAATGCAGACCGTGGAGTTCTAAATAGCGGGCAAGACGATCCCATTGGCAAATGAATTCTGTGGCTTGCTCATCACTCGCCGAAATGGCAAATAGAGCTTCGCCGACGAAAGTAATGCTGTTAGGATCGAGATCTAGCTTGTGGGCGAGTTTTTTGAGATGGCCTAATCTGACGGGGTTATATTTTTCTGAGTGGGCCACCATGTTGGCCAGATAAGAGCCTGAAATGCCGGGAGATAGATCGACGCTATCAGGCAGCGGGCCGGTGATCTGAGTGTCGGCGTCGATTTGGATGACGACTTTGAACTGCTGTAGGGCTCTGGCAATCACAAAGCGTTTGTCGTGGTAGCAGTGCAGGACACCTTTTTTGTGCAGTTTGAAGGCCAAGACATTAGGGCAGTCTCGAAAAGCTTCCGGATTATCGGTGCCGATGACGAGGGTCGTTTCAGGCGAAAACTTAGCCACATCGGCAGCTAGCTTCTTGGCGAGCTGCTGATATTTGGGCTGAAGGGCGAGTACGCTAAAGCAAACTTGCGGATTCATTAAGTGACTCCTTAAAACTCTACTCTTTGGAACTGTTTGGAGTAGCGCACCTCAATCATGACCCAAACCAGGAAATTCATAACAGATAATTTCAGCCAGACTTGTTATATTACTACCGACACAAGAAAATAACTTAAAGGTGGATATGAAGGCACTGGCAATAGCGCAGCGCACCTGTTTTACGGTTCACATTGCTTCACTGATTTTTGGCTTAGCCGGACTTTTGGTAGTGCTGCCGAATACGGCGCTGATCGCTCAGCTGCCTGAGTTTGGCCAGCAGGCGTTTCAGTGGTCAATGATCGGTGGCGGTGCGGTGTATATGATATCGGGGGCGATCGCTGTCTCCATTTACGCCTACCGCAACTTAGGCTTATGGCACTGGCTCAGCTTCATGCTCCCGGCCTTAATCGTCTCTATTAGCGCTGAACTGCTCGGCACGAGTACCGGGTTTCCGTTTGGCCAGTATCACTATCTCACGGGCCTCGGCTACAAAGTCGCGGGGCTAGTGCCGTTTACAATTCCCCTGTCCTGGTTTTACCTGGGCTTCAGCGCATATTTGCTGGCCTATATGGGGTTGGTCGGGTTGGACCGGCTCAGAGTCCCGGTGGCGATCGCCCTCGGTTCACTACTGCTCATGTCTTGGGATTTTGTGCTCGATCCGGCCATGAGCCAAACGACGATGCCGTTTTGGGCGTGGGATCAGCCGGGAGCGTTTTTTGGAATGCCCTATCAAAATTTTGCCGGTTGGTTCGGGACGGGCGCTGTATTTATGGCGATCGCCGCTTTCCTCTGGCACCAAAAGCCGCTAGAAACAGCGGGCCTCCCCTTGGGTTTGCCGCTAGCGATTTATCTCAGCAACTTCACGTTTGCAATGGTGATTAGCCTGGACGGCAAAATTTACTTTCCAATTTTGCTGGGCGTACTGCTCGGTGTGCTGCCTGCCTGGCTGCTGTATCAGTTTGCGATTGGAGAAGATGAAAATGCGGTGGCGACCAGGCACTTTGAGCGCTTGGCAGTTCCTGGGCAGGGCGACGCCTAGGTGATTTTTTTAGATCCTATAGCCGGGGTTGGCGCGATCGCACTGACTCTGATTGCCTGTCAGCTCCCGGCGACCTTTTTGCTGCTCTCACGCCTGCTGAAAGGAGCTAGGCGTCAGCGCCCCCTACAGCCCAGATTAAATCCAAAAGACCCGGCAATCGTTAGTATCGTTGTCCCTACTCTCAATGAAGCGCATCGAGTTGAGCCCTGTCTCATCGGCCTATCTAGCCAAGGTGACGCTGTGCGCGAAATCTTAGTCGTAGATAGCCGCTCAACCGATGGCACGCCCGCCAAAGTAGACGCGATCGCCCAAAAAGACCCGCGCATTCGATTAATCACTGACGAGGCGTTGCCAGATGGCTGGGTCGGCAGACCCTGGGCGCTGCATACAGGTTTTTTGCAAAGCGATGCCCATAGCGAGTGGGTGCTGGGCGTTGATGCCGATACGCGACCTCAAGCGGGCCTCGTCGCTAGCCTGCTGTATGAGGCCCAAACGCAGGGGTACGACATGCTATCGCTGTCGCCTCGATTTATTTTAGGTACGGCTGGCGAGTGGTGGCTACAGCCCGCGCTATTGATGACGCTGATCTATCGGTTCGATTCGGCAGGGGTGCAGTTGCCGAGCGCTGAACGGGCAATGGCCAATGGTCAGTGCTTTTTATCGCGGCGCACGGTGCTAGCTAAGCTGAAGGGCTATAGCTGCGCGGCGAGTTCTTTTTGTGATGATGTGACGCTGGTGC
>QBMP01000067.1:0-12953 GCA_003242115.1 Phormidesmis priestleyi | reverse complement strand
GCTTTAAGGTGGGCTTTTTGGATGGGGCTGAGGTGATCAGCGTGCGAATGTATGAGGGCATGGCTGAAACTTGGTCGGGATGGGGGCGATCGCTCGATCTTAAAGACTCGATTTCACGCGGACAGCTCTGGAGTGACCTTTGGCTACTCGTGAGCACTCAGGCGCTGCCGCTGCCGCTATTGGTTTTTGCGCTGCTAGCGATTAAGTTCTACGGATGGCAGAGCGTTGGATCGCTGATGCTGTTGGTAGCGATCGCCCTCAACACCTTCTTACTCCTCATCCGCTGCGGAATGCAGGCCGCTGTCACCGGCTCTTACGACTGGTCCAAAGCCAGCTTCTTTCAATCTCTAAGCTTTTGGCTCTCACCATTGGCCGATCCGCTAGCCGTGATTAGAATCATCCTTTCCGCCACTCAACGCTCTATCCAATGGCGCGGACGAACCTATCAGTCACTAGGGCAATCATTCGAGCAATAACCCAGCGCGCATTGAAAGAGATCCGAAGCCGAGTGAGAAGATGCAGACAAAGGCACATGCTCTGAACTTATTAGTTAATGACTGTCCTAAAGCGGATAAAGCCATAGGAATTGTTAGGAACGCCGTCACCAGTAGCATTAGGCACATCACTTGAGTCCACGACAATTGCGCCGTTGGTATTCGGCCCACCGCAGCTCACTGTTTTACCTGCAAAAGCGCTGCTAGGATCGATGCCGGGAGCAAAGTAATAGCCGCCAATGCCGTTGTCATTGCCGCCAGTAGCGGCGATTTCATCGCCATCGTTCACGTTAGTCAGCGCGACGTTAAGGCCATTGAAGCTAATGAAAATGCCACGATCACCTGACCCAGCCGCAGCTGGCGTGCTGCTGTTGAAAGCGGTAGAGAGAAAGGTGGTGTTGGCAGGGATGCGATCGCAAATCAACAAACCTCTCGCGATCGCATTGCCATTGGATAAAAATGGAATCGTATACTCTATCTGATCGCCTGGGCGAATCGTCTTATTTTCAACAGCCGTCGAATCGTTAATGCCGGCAATCCCGGCAATATAGCTTTCCACAGGCTGGCCGGTACTGCTCCCTGTATTCGCTGTAGTTGCGGCTCCGGGCCAATTCACGGCGTTGTCATCATCTGCGTTGGTGCCTACGTTGACATAACTCTCGCTACCAAGCGTATTAAAGAGTTGTTCATCAAAGAGCCCTCGATTAATCGCAGTAATTCGCTTTGCTAATAGGACGTTAGGCACGTTAGCAACTGCGGGCATTACCGCCAAGGGAGTCGGATCTTCGTAGAGCGCTGTGGCAGGGTAATCAGACTGCACTAACGGAACAAAATTCGGGGGTAATCCGGTCAGCGTTGCTTGGTTGTAGTAGGTATCTAGCGTGGCTGACGATGGCACGGTGACTTCTACGGTGATTGGCGTAATGGATCGCGGTGGAAGTGCAATCCCCGAAATCGTAATAGTTTGATTGCTGTTGCTTAGCGTGACTGTTCCCGACGGGGTGGAGACTGTACCTGTGTATGTCCCATTGATGGGCGTACTGCTTTCATTTTCAGCAGCCGTACCTGCATAATCGCTCACCGACCTTAAATCGTCACTCAAGGTGACCGACATGGCTAAGCTACTAGAGTTAGCTATTCGGTAAGTGTAGGTGACAGTTTGCCCAGCGGCAACTGGCTGAGAATTGTTGACTTCTTTTGAAAGCCCTACGGAAAAACAAGAAGCACCGTCGTGGGAGCCACCACTGGGGGTATTAGCAATTTTAGTAGATGAGCCATCTGCGGCAATGGTGTACAGCTCATTTATCCCACCGCTGCGATAAAGTAAGTTACCAAAAACGTCGTAAAACTGAGAACCATAGTTGTGGCTAAAGTTGGTGTTACCACCGACAGCCGTCACCCCAGCACCAGTATTGGCCAGATTAAAATGAACCAGGCGATTGCTGTTAGCATCAACCCCATAAACTCGGTTAGGTGTGGTGTCGTAAGGGTTAACGGCAATATCATCAAATAAGGCTCCCGTCACGGTTCCTCGGTTCGTTGCTGTCGGGGGTGATGTTGTCACGTTGAGCGTCACAATCGAATTGGTTTGTCTACCGATTACATAGGTTCCATCTGCCAAAAAAGTACCCGCATTAGGTCTGTAAGGAATGGCATATCCCTGGGGTATTCCTAGAGAAACAGGCACACCATCAGTGCCAATTTTGAGCACAGTGCCTGGCAGGAAAGGACTGCCACTCTGTGTGAATTCAACAATTCCATAGAGATAATTATCGACTGGGTTATAGGCTAAAGCATTGTAGTTGTAGTTGTTAATTTGAGGGCCTATAGGATCAAACGTAAAGGGTTCTACGGAACGATTAATCCGGCTAAGCTGCGAGAATGGATTGAACTCGGCACCGATGACAATATACAGCGAGGTATCGCAGGTGAAGGGTTGAGAAGCAGATGGAGGGGATGCGATCGCTAACCGATAATCTTCTACCTCACCATTTCCTGCAATCCCACTGGGTCTACTTGCATTAATGCTGGCATCAGTTGTAAATCTAAATCGGGCGTAAGTATTGCCCGCTGCGCCCGCTGTAATACTATTCCAAACTAGGTTGCCAGACGGTGTTCCATTGGTAACGGCCACACTGGCATACTCACTGGCACTAAACGTTCCATTTTTATCAAAATCCACCCAGCCATGCAGCGTCCCTGATCCAGTTGCTGTAATATTGCTAGCCGGAATCGTATAGCTAGTATTACCTGCTGTCAGCGTCGGTAGGGTAATGCCATCTTCATCCGCACCATCGCCAGTACCATCTAACGGTAGCACCGCGTCGGATTCACTATCTGGGGCCGTGCCGAGGTGTAGCCCACTGACGATGTTATGACGAGCCCCATTGTTAGCATTGGTTGTTCCGTAGCTATCGGGCGCATCTCCATAGTCAATGACATTACTGGTAGCACCTTGCGTACAGTACTCAAAGGTGCGCAGGCCAATCGTCACCGTACCAAGACTGGCAGAGTCTTTCCCCGAAACAACTCTGATGGTATCAATCGGCCCAGTAATATTCAAATTGTAGGTATTCGTATTGACAGAGACACCACCAGTCGTATTGCTGCTAACTACGGTGTCTCTTTGACCATCTCCATCAGCATCTTTTAGGGTCATGCCTGGGCTCAAGTTACTGAAGTTTGCCGCTGTAATTTGAATCGGCACCCCCTGATAGCTGGCAATAATGGTGGTGCCATCGTCGTTGTTGAGCCCGCTGCCTATCATAGAAAAGCTTGTTAATCGCTGGGGAAATGAGAAAACATACGTCACTTTGTTACTGCTAGAGAGATAGTTAGCTGTATTATTGGGCTGCAAGAATAGGTAATCGCCGACTATCGAATCGTTTTGCACTTGTACGCCACTACTCCAGGTCGCTGTGCCACTCCGTGACGCATTAAAACCCATACTGCCGCTAAAAAACGTTAACGGCAGTGAATTTTGCAGTGGTGTATTTCGCGTGTAGTTGGCAGTATTAAATGTTGCGGTAGAGGGCGATACGCAGATGGGGCTATTGGCGAGTGCGTTAGGGACAGGCAGCAGCACTGTACCCCCTGTTCCTAACGCCCACAACAATATCCGTTGTAGCCCCATTTTATAGGTGCGGTGACGGTTAGCAATAGTCGCGAGAATAACTGTTTTGGACATGAGTAAGGCGCTTAGGCTAGTTTTTTGCTATGGAAGACGACTAGCTTATGGTTATTTTTGTACATACGTTAGGAGCACTGCGACAGTGACGCGATCGCTGTGGTTTTTAAAGAGTATTCCCCATTCTTTTGAGCTATCGTTAGGCAAATTGACTAAATACCCAACTTTTTTTGTTACAAACTACTTAGGAATGAGAATTTATGAATGGTTCGTGTCTGTAAGTTTTCGCCACCTTTTTAAGTCAGCAATTACGGTAAGTAGTCATGCACAATTAATTACAAAAGACTCTGCCTGAATCGTCTAGTTTTAGAATTTTTACTAAATCTTATTCTGTAATTAACTTTGCACAGGTACTTATAAGCTCAATCTGCAAATCGTTTTCTTGGTCAGTAAAAGTAATGTCAACGCCGCGCACATCTTTGAAAACAAACTCAACTCGGCGGTTGCGGGCAAAGTTTGTTCTATTCGTTTCTACAACTAGCAGCGCCGTTTCACCAAAAGATCGAAGAATCATCCGCTCAGACCCAATGCCTTGGTTCAACAAATACCGGCGAGCATTTTCAGCCCGACGGCGAGCTAAATCTTGGTTGTAGGTTTGGCTGGCGCGTGAGTCCGTATGGCCATGCAGATCCACCACAATGCTGGGATACTGCCTGAGCACATCGGCAATTTTATCGAGCACTGCCGCACTTTCAGGACTGATAACGTCTTCATTGAGGGCAAAATGAATGTTTCGAGGCACTTCTAGCTGAAGCGTATCGGGTATTACTAGAGCTTCTGTTGGCGGTGAGGCTGGCGGCGCTTCGGTGGCTGGTGGCGTGGTGCATTGAGGCATTTCAATGGGTTCAGTCGCAGCCGTGGCAGCTTCAGAATTGCTGAGTGAGCGAATCAGGCTGTTGCTGGCAGGTTCGGAGGTGCCGTAAATCGGGTCGGTAGCTACAGCACTCAACACCTCCCCTTCTTTCAGTTCATCCAATTCAAATTCAAACTTCCCGGTCGCATCTGCCGTCGTCGTCGCAATGGGTTCAGACAGCGGCCCATGTTCATTCGCCTTGCCCGTCGTGCGGTATAGCTGAATTTCATTATTCGGATCAGCTTGGCCGCTTACCACCACTCGGCCATTGATTAACAACAGCTCACTGCTAACAAACTGGGGCGCATCGACTGCGCCATTAGCCGTTGCCCGTCGGCGATTTTCGCTATTGCGCCGTGGGTTAATGCCATCGCCATACTGATAGTCTCTCGGCGCGCGATCTTCTCTCGCAGTGAGATCAATGCTCAGCCCTTCGATATGGCTAAAGCGATTGCCCGTAATTACATTTCCCTGGCTAACGGTATTAACGCCTTGGCCCACCACCACACCGCCACCTTTTTGAGCCGTGATGTCATTGTCTACAACCCGATGATTGTCCCCAATCAAATACACCGCCGCTCTTCTAAAGCGCTGCCCATTAAAGCGAATATGATTGTTAGCAATCGTTACCCGACCGCTAGGGCGAAAAACAAAAACGCCGCTGCCATCATTGCCACAGAGCAAGTTACCCGAAATCAGCCCTTCGTTAATTTGACCATTTAGGCGAATAGCATCCGGCATTCCCGCTGTGCCATTACCTACAATAATATTGTTTAACACAGTCAAGCTATCGGCCTGACGCCCGGAAATGATGCCGCTACCGTTGTGATACTGAATGCGATTTTGGCGAATAGTCGTGCCCGCACTGTCAAAAACAGAAACCCCAAAGCCAGAGGGCACCGCTGGTCTGCTGCCATCTGGCGAGAGCCCTAGCCAGTTTTGTTCAATCACGATGCCTTTGGGTGAGTGATCGAGCGGAAAGGCAGCGCCAACAGAGGGCAGCGGCGTTTCTCGATTGAGCGGAATTTGCCGATTAGAAATGAAAATATCAGCCGGGGGCGTTGACTGCGTAATTTGGCTGGGTGAGTTGAATCCGTACAGGCTCAGCCCCCGCACGGTAATGTTGTCGGCAGCTAGGGTAAGCCCGCGAAACACCTCAATGCCACTGGCGGGACGCAGCGTGACGATAGGGATGGGAATCGCAATTTCAGCCGTTGCGGAGCCGTTGGGATTGTAGCCGGGTTGAGTGGTGCCATCTAGGATGAGGTGGGGTTGAGCGATCGCTGGCAACACGCCTTCTAGCTCAATCGTGGTCTGCCCCATCGGCAAATCAAACCGAATCTCAGAACGAGATTGGCCAGTCGTAACCACAAGCTGCTGTTCAGCCACACTCAAATCAGAAAACGATAAAGTGCCGTTCGTCAGCTCAATTGCCTCCCGCAAGGTCAGCTCTGAATCGGGTTGAGGCAAGCCATCAGCAGCGCTGTTGACCGTAATTTTGGCAAAAGGAGGTACTGAAATAGGTGAATCAACCTGCGCCCAGCTCACTTTAGGTAGCCAAATGGCACTTAGCAAACCGAAAGCCATGAGCCACATTCGACTGTTTTTGGTCAGATGTTTTTTGAGCGGTGGGTGAGTCATCTTTTGAACAGTTTTTGGGCGGTTTTGGGCAGTTTTTGAGCGGATTGAGCGAGATGACAATTAAAACTAGAGTTCAGTGGCCGTGGGATAGCGGTTGCTTGGGGCTTCGGCGGTTGGCGCTTCACCTATTGGCATGTCACCTGCTGGCATTTCAGTAGCCGATACCTCAGTTACCGAGGGCGCAATCGAAGACGGAACTTGCTGATAGGGTGCAGTTGGCTGAGAGCCAAAGCCATTGAGCAAACCGCTGAGCTTCGCGGTAATACCAAAGTAAAATCCACCCGCACTGCGGTTATTGCCAAAGTCGCGATCATTCGCCGCGCCTGCGCTATAGCCCGCCGACACTCTCAGATCAGGCAGTGGATAGTAACCCGTTTCAATCGCAAAGCCCGTTTCGCTGTAGCCATCGCCGCCCAGCCAGCGGGCCTCACCGACGACATCCCACTTGTAGCCCAGTCGGTAGGTGGCTCTAGCCTGGGCGAGTTGAACGGTGCTGTTGGCGGCAAATCTACCGCTTGCCCCGTCAATAGATGTGCTGCTGTTGCGAACCGCATACTTGCCGTAAAGTTCCCACTGCCAGTTAGGTGCATAAATAGCTTCGGCTGCTAACAAATGCTCTTGAGTTTCGCTGCTAGTACCAAAGCTTGTAGCTGATGGAATAGAGTTAGGATTCAACCGATATTCATAGCGCAGCAGAGCGTTGAAGCGATCATCTTCCAAATTGCGATAGGCCAGCCCTAGTTTGAGCAAGCTAGTCGTGCCTAATCCGGTAATATTTTGATTGGCGGCGCTGGCTAGACGATAGTCTCCCAAAATAGTGAGAGCAGGCGTGAGTCGGCCCACCGCAGAGAGCGTAAACACCGTATTTGAGCCATTGGTGGAGGTGCGATGCTCGAACCGACTGCTCGCTTGAAAGCTCGGATTATCGCTGTAAGAGAGGCCAACGCTGTAGCTTTCTCCGCCTGCTAAGGCCAGGGCTGAGGCATTGGCACCGGCGACCGATTCGCTGAGCTGAGTCCCGGCTGCGGTGGCATTACCCAAGGTCGAAAAGACTTTTTCGTAGCCCAAATCCAAGTCCAAACCCGGTGCGAGGTTAATGCCTTGTTCTAGGCCAATGCTGCCACCGACTTGAGAACCATCAATGGCGGATAGGCGACCGCGCACGGCGGTATTAGACGCAAAGGTATGTTCGCCCGAAACGTCAATACTGGTAGAGCTACCTCGCTTGTTGCCACCACCGCCGTAAAAGATTTGATTAACGCCGACATTGAGCCAGGGGAGAGCCTCCCAATTCAGCCCCAGCAGCGTGCGGCTAGGATAAATCGGATCGACAGCAGAGGAGAGATTGAGTTCGTTTTGGGCAACGAATGTGAGATTTTGAGCTAGCGGGGTGGTAAAGCGGCTTCTGAGCTGATCGGTGGAGACGTTGCTATTAGCAAAGGTACTGAGGCGATCGCTGCGATCGCGATGAATCCAATCGACTTCGGCGGTGCTAGCTCCAATCTTTTGGGTAACGCCTAGAGAATAGGTCGTGAGTGAGTTATCTAAGGGGGTGCCCGCCGGATTGGTGAGCGGGTTATTAAATCCTGCTAGCAAAGGCGATAAATCCGTCACCTGCGGGGCAACGCCAAAGTTATCTTCATGGTCGAACCGAGCCCGTAGTGCGGTGGTATCAGTTAGCTGACCAATAATATCTGCGCCATAGCGGGTTTGCCCAGGCACAAAGCTGGTGGTGGCGGCATTGGTGAAGCCAGCGCCAGTGCTGCGGAAATAGCTGCGGGCAGTAAGGCGATCGCCTAAATTCCCATCGATTTCTAGCCGATACGCCGTCCCGCTTACGGTACTGCCCGCCGCATTGCCAACAGATGCAAAGCTACTCGAAGATTGAGCAATTTCGGCAATCAGCTGAGCGCTTTCTCCTAGGGCAATGCGCGTGTCTGCGCCGTAAAGGGTGAAATTGCGATCACCTTGAGCCTCATTAAAATAGCTAGTGCCGAGCCAAGAATTCTGCTCTGGCTGACCATCCAAATCGTACTGCAATCGGCCCGCCACCACATTGGTATTACCGCCGCCTTCGTACTGGTAGGTGGTCACGATCCGACGCACCAATAGTTGACCAATGTTGTTAATGTCGGTGCGTCTCACCGGATCATTAAACAACAGTGTGCCTCGGTCGTAGTCAATGTCATAGTCGAGCCCGCGCGATAGCTGACGGCGCTCTAACACCGTACCCGGACGCTCTAACTCTTCCACTTCAAAATAAACATTTTCGCTTCCTGGCACAATGTTTCGTAGCGAGGTGAAGTAAAAGCCGCTGGTGCCATCAGGCGCTAGCGTATCTCGCTGAAAGCCTTCTACATTGTTGGCATACAGACCCGTAACAGCCAAATTGCCAAAGTTGTAGTTTGCCTTAAAGCCATGAAACTGACGGCTGGTGGCCGTAAAAAATTGGGCCGCTGTGGCGAACTCTTCGGTGCCGTAGTCGCCCCATAGCGCATAGTCAGTAGCCGCGCCGTTGCTGGGCGAAGTGCGCTCTAATCGGAGATATACGCTGTCGAGCGAGGGGGCACTGGCTTCTGAATAAGAGCCGTCGCCAGTAGTCGGATAAGTGTTGTCACAAGAACCGCCCTCGGTTTGAAAAAGACCTGATTCCCCTTGGCAGTTTTCATTCAGTGGGCGACGGCTGTTGTAAGCCCCGGTATACAGCCACTCTCCGAGATTGCCAGTAGCAAAAACAGCCGCATTCACGTCTAGCGCATACGAGTTGTCACGATCTAGCGGCAAAAACTCTCGCCGACTGCTGTAATAATCTGTGCCCCTTGCCCCAAAGCGCAAATCTACAACGCCTGAAATTAGCGTGGGCCTTTGCGGCGTGATGAACTGAATTTGACGAAACGTTTCAAAACCAGAAGTCGCCGCTTGTAGCTGCACTAAATGCGAAGTCAGAGAAGATTGCAGCTCAGCCGAAAACTCTCCATTGATTACCGGCACCTGAAATCCGGGCTGATCCGGGGCTTGATCGGTGCCCAAAAAGCGGCCATCGCTGGCATTGAGCGTAACGGTCGTATTCCACACCGACGAAATGCCCACGCCATCTACAAGCTGACCTCTAATCGTTGCCGTAGAGCTACCGTCAGCAGGCAGGGTTTGGGGCGCAAATAGCGTCAGCTCTTCAGGCTGGCCCCGCACAATCACAGGCGCACTCGCAAATACTTGGCCAGTCTCTGTCGAGATTACCTCGATTAGGTTGTCTCCCGCTTCTAGCGGAATCCCGTACCACGTTTGAATTCTGAGCTGAGTGGTAGGGTCAGTTTCGGTGCGTCCGACTTGGCTAGAGTCAATGAGCTGACCGTTGACGATCAGCGCAATTTTGGCCCCGACCGGAAAGCGCAGCGCAATTGGGGTGGAAGGAATATTTAAAACTGCTCCGGATTGAGGCGTGAGAATATCTACCTGCTGAGCGGAGACGGCGATCGCGGCTTCATCAGCGCTGGCCATCTCCATCGGCGTAATCGCGATTTGAGGCAGGCTACGAACGTCATAGATAACCTGATTAGGATCGGAGAGTCCCGGCGATGAAATAGCTAGGCGCGGAACGGTGCGATCGCTTCCCAACAAAAAGCGCTCTGTGGCATTCGAGGCTGGCAGGGTCAGCTCCGAGTATTCTGGATTCGTCCAGGTGGGAGAAACAGCGACTGATTCGGGCGGATCGATAACGCGATCGCTTAATATAACTGGACTGGCAACCGAGCGGGTGCTCCACGTCAGCGGTGCGTTGGGATCGCTGAGGCGATCGCTCAGTTCTCCTAATGTTGTGGTTTGGATTGGGAGCAAAGCCAGCCGCTGATCGGGCGCTGCGTTCGGATCTGATGAGACTACCCTAGAAATGACGACGTTGCGGCTGTCGGCAATTTGGACGGGCGATCGCAGCCAGTCAGGCATCACTAATGGCTGCGATCCGGCCTCAGTCTGCGCTTTATTACTTTCGGCCAATATTTGCAGCGATGGCTGAACTGCTTGGTTGTAGGCAATTTGCGCAGGCGACTGCTGCCACTCCGGCATCACCAGCACTGCTGCTGCGCCGGGGCTAGGCAATGTCACATTAGGCAGCGTCTGCGCTTCGGCAACAGGTGCCTGATCAGAAGCAAAAGCCACCGTTGGCAATTCTGTTGGCAATTCTGTTGACGGCTCTGTTGGCGGCTCTGTTGGCAGTCCTGCAACAATCGTTTCACCTGTTGATTGAGCTGTAGCATCTGCTAACCACGTTGATACCACCGCTACATATCGTGAATGATCGGCTTCAGGTGCAGGCAGATCAGCAGTGACTTCAGGCAGCGCTAATACTGCCGTCGTTTCGTCTTCATGGGCTTCAGCCGGAGAGACTATTGGCAAAGTATCTGAAGCTGCCTGAGCTTTAGATGCCCCGACCGGAATTAGCCCGACGCCTAATACAACGCCCGTAAAACCCACGCTTAAAATTTGTGTTTTTTGTGCTTTAGAGACCATTACAGCGGGCCCTCCTGAAAAGTAGGCGTCACCCCAAAGTTCATGCGGCCCAGTCCACCCGGCGCTAAATTGACCAGCCTTGAATAGCTATTGCGCTCGTTAAAGTACAAATTAGGTGCCAGCGTATATCCCGGCAGTGAAACCAAATCCAGCGTGCCCGTCCGTTGCCCCGGCAACACTTTTTGAAGTGAGAACAACCCATCCGCATCGGTCACTACCCGGTTGCCGTCATCCAAAAAGATCACCGCATTCGCAATGCCTGCTTCACCGGGCTGCTGTTCGCCATCAAAGTTTTTATCTTCAAACACTCGGCCAATCAGCGTGCCGCAGTCCGAATAGATGCCCGGATCAAGCGTCATGCGGTGAGTTCTGGGGCCATCTTGTAACCTGAATCGATTGTCTATGCGCTGGGCGGTTGCGATCGCACTGTTGCGACCACTGCCTCGAATCGCATCTGCAGTAACTCTGGTTGCATAAATAATTTCTAGCTTCTGATCAGCCCCAATCGCATCGGCTACGCTAAATGTCACCGTAGAGCCCGTCTGCTGAATAGCAACAGCAGCGGGCGTGCCATTGATCACCCCAGACACCGATTCTGGAATGAGCTGAAAGCCCAATGGCAGCGTATCGACTGCCACGGCTGAATCAATGCCTATTTTGGCCAAATTTTGAATCAGCAGCCGGTACACCACCGTATCTCCTGGCTGCACCGACGAGCGATCCGCCGATTTGACCAAATTCATCTGGTTGCGATCGCACAGCGTCGAATTCACACCCAATTCAAAAAAGATCAGACTTTGAACCGCTGCATTGCGAATTTCAACCGATCTTACTAGCTCCGTTTGGCCATCAGTCCCAATGGGTTGTCCGTCTAAAGCAGTTGCCCGATAGCTCAGAATGGCTGTGTTGTTGGTTGTGTTTTTAACCACGCCCAACATCACCAATCGAATCCGCCGTTCAGTAAAGCTACTAGCAGCCGGAGGATTGATGACCAAAACGTATTCAGCGCCTTGTGCAGTTTGAATCTTACCCAGGTTGCGAGGCCCAGTGAGTGAGCGGGTTGCATCCAGCAAAAAGTTGTACTTTCCTTGAGTAGCTAAAAAGGGAAACGGATTGACGTTGCCGCTATTCGGCGGGATGCTGTCAGCGCCTGTCGTAGCTGTCAACTGCACCAAATTTCCGAGTCCTAAGCCGCTGGCATCAGGCTCATATAGCGACATCGAAAAGCCTGCATAGCTACTGAGCGGCTGCCCGTCACACCCTAGCAAGCTACCTGCCGGATCAATCAGCGCATTTCCTACCTCAATTTGGATGGGATTAGAGATGAGATTGATATCGTTACCTGAGGCGCTATAGCGGGCGGTTGCTTGGTTGATTAATAGAGTTGGCGGGGATGATGTTTGCGCGATCGCATCCAAAAGAGTCGATTGCCCTGCTAGAACAATCAACAGCATTGAGAGAAAAAGACTCCACCTTAACTGACGAAGCCAACCGCGACGAAGCCAACCGCGACGAAGCCAACCGCGACGAAACCAAACCGAAAATCTAGGCATTGACATTATCTGTCTTGTGAAAGTCTTGTGAAAGTGATGACAGCGCGAAAATGTTCTATCACAGCTTTTTGAGAGCAGTCCAGCTTATGACTTATGCACATAGCTCAGCAGCACATATCTCAGCAGCACATAATTCAGAAGTAGATGCACCGCTCTCAAAAAGATGTTACTCAGCACTAAATCGTGATCAATAACAAGGGGTACTAGCCTGTACGGGCCGACCAAAAAGGCAATCCCGTACAGGCTGTGAGATCAAAGAGATCAAGGAGATCAAAATCGGCGTTACTTAACGGTTGCTTCGAGAGAAACAGAGACGGCTGCTTTAGCTCCGAGCGCTTGGCTAAAGTCCCACTTCACGTTGGTATAAGCCTCTGCGGGTGCGGGCTGCATTTCTACAGTGCCGTCAGGCAAAGTGACTTCTACCATCGGTTCAGCGACAAACGTTTTACCGTCGTCAATGCTGTAGGTAGTTACGGCAATATCATTGCCCTTAGCAGAACCCAGCCTGTAAGTCAGCTCAGGAGAAATCGGCTGAGCAATCACCAAATTTTCAGCGGCCATTTCGCCTTCATTTTCAGAAGCAACGACATAGCGCAAAATGTCTCCGGGCTGAACTGCAACATCGCCTTCGAGCTTTTCCCAAGCCAGCTTAGGCTGACCCTTTTCATCCGTAACGGTGACTTGCTTATCAGCGCTCATCACCAGCTTCACTTCAGGCT
>QBMP01000066.1:8798-16702 GCA_003242115.1 Phormidesmis priestleyi | reverse complement strand
TTCAGCTAATAAGCTATCGTAACTGAGGCTAGCAGAGGTCATCGGCTGAGTCCTGTCTACGCAGTAAGCGCAATACTTTCGCCTACCTTATGCCATCTTTAGCATTGCCGGTAGCACTGGCAATGCTAAAGATGGCTGTGTTCTTAAATTGGAATTTGGAATTGTTGTCGCCCCTGAGAGCAGTCCCCTCAAAGCTCTACCCAGACATTCGCCTCGATAGCACATACGCTCTTTGTCATATTTCACTGAAGTCGAGTCGAGTGGGCGGCCGTTCGGCTTAGGTTAGCTAACTAGGGGTGCTCTAAAGATCAAGGACTACTTTTGCTGTTTTAGGTTTAGAGACGCAGGTGAGTACGGAACCTACTTCGATCTCTGCCGTTGGCGTTTCCACATACTCCACCTCGCCCTCGATAATCTTGCACAGACAAGTTCCACAAATACCTTGTCTGCAACTGTAGGGAGGACTTAAATCATTGGCTTCGGCAAAGTCCGGCAGGCTGGTTGAATCAGCTGTCCATGTGGCAGTTTTGCCCGCCCGGTTAAAGACAATTTCTGCACTCTCTTGTCCGTTGGAAACCTCGCTGGATGAGCTATTGGGGGTGGCTTTGCGCGTTTTCATAAACGACTCAAAAAAGATCCTGCTGTCAGGGACACCTGCATTCTTTAAGCCCTCACGCAGCGATGTCAAAAAGGGCGAGGACCCACACAGAAAGTACTCTGCTTCATAGCTGATCAGCGATCGCACCAGCTCTGTAGTCACATGACCCGTGCTGTGGTAGCGACCAGAATCTTCTGCTTGAGGACGACTATAGGCAAAATGAAGCTTTAAATTGGGATTTTGGGCGGCGACGGCCATAATCTCATCCCGAAAAGCGTGAAATTGACCATTTTTAGCCCCATGCACAAACCAGATCGGGCGATCAGGGTTAAGTTGGGTCGCGGCTTTTGCCATGCTGATCATGGGCGTAATGCCGACTCCATTGCTAATTAGCCCTATAGGTAAGGGCGATCGCACATCCAGGGTAAACTTGCCGCTCGGTGGTTTGGCTGGAATGACGGAGCCTGCCTGAATATGGTCGTGCATGAAGTTAGAAGCTAGACCTGCTGGCACATCTAAATCTGCTGGACTCGGCTCTCGCTTGATAGACAAACGGTAGGTGTCCGGGCGATCGCTATAGTCTGACAGTGAATAGGTACGAACGATCGGCTTTGCCTCTCCAGGAATCTCTAGCTGAATGATGAGAAATTGACCGGGTTGAAAAGTAGGGAGTTCGCCCTTGTCTTTGGGCTCTTTGGGCTCTTTGGGCTGTAGATAAAACGAGGTGATCTCCTCGCTTTCTTTCACTTTACGAGTAACCACAAAGTCGCGCCAACCAGGCCAAGCTTTGGTCTGCTCACCCGAAGCCTGATGAGACCGCTTTTTACGACTAGCCTGACTCCCATACACTAGCCCTAGCAGCGCGCCAGCCCCTGTCCCAGCGAGCGAGGCATAGGGTGCCGCTTTGTAGAATGATTCATCTTTGGGTTTGATGAGGCCAAGGACGACAGTTGCCGTGAGCGTAACGCTCAAACCCACTATCAGGGCTGCGGTGGCGCTCATTAGCCCTAGTGCTACAGCCGAAGCAGGCGTAAGTTCTGCACCAGTTGCCTTCACTGCGGTGGCGTTTCTAACCAATGAATTTCTGATTTTCTTCAGGCGCGTAGCCATAGTTCGTACCTCTTAATCTGTTGACCATCGCTTCAAAGCCTATGCGGTAGCAATCCATCGAGCGTTAGAGTCAATGAAGGTTTGCCTGATAAGAAGCTGAGCGATTCGTATCAGGGGTAGAAGTAGTATCTGCTACTACTTCTACCTCGGTTATTTACCTTGCATACCAATAGCTTCAGAATTCAATTTTTTAGTAGTCTACGGCATCGACTTCGCAGAAAACAGGTCGTTAAGGTTCAGGAGCTTTCTTTTTCGGATGTTTGTCAGCGTAGTAGACTTCTACTTTCTTTATCTGAGTATCAGGAACATAGAAAACACGATCTCCGCTAGGAAATTTGTATTCCCATGCTCCTTCGTACTTTTTTCCCCTCAGTGGAAATATCTTGTTTCGTTTCCTTTTTGTTGGGGTTAGCGAAAGGTGCCTGTAGCACTCTTTGCTTCGCTCCTCTGAGTTGCGGGCACATAGCGCTTCCCACAAACTGTTTACACGGGAGTTTCTGGCCACAACAAGCCAAGCATCCTCTAATGGCTCAGACGATTGTTCTAAAGGAGAAGTCAAATTCCTCTCAGACGGTAAGGCCGTGCTATCTAAGCTTTCGTTTTGACTTTGCTCAACCAAACCTAGTCTATGCCGTTTCTAAGTGTGTAGACAACAGACTAGCACTACTAAGCCGTCGGCCATGCAGAAGGAGCTGACAGCAAGACTTCGTTTGACTTATCAGAGAAAGCACTATCCAAGTCATCGCTGAGAATAGCTATCGAACTTTCGTGCCATTCTTGAATGGTAGTTTCTAGTTCTTCCCACCCATCTTCAACAAAAGGAGCACTACGAAATGCTCCTAAAATCTCTGTGACGAGATCTTGAATTTCATCGTTGTCAAATGCTGATAGCCATCCATAGGAACTTTCTATTGCTGGAGGATTGCCAGATAATGTTTGAAAAGCTGCATGGATTACATCCAGTACTTTTCCCGACTGAGTAGCCTCTGCAACAAGCTCCGCAAATAAATCACGGTTGAGTAATGCAAAGCATTCGTCGTTGCGAATGATAGTGACGGGATTGCGAGATGCCTTATCGAGAATAGCTCCAGATGTCCGATTCAAAGCTGTAGCCTTGATAATTTCATCAGAAAAATAGGGACGAGGAAGAGTAGAAACCATGCAGAACCTCCTGCGGTATCCCGCAGAGCTTGAAGCGCTTAAGAAAGTAATGGAATGTGCCATTACGTATTATATTACGTAATAAGTCTGAAAGTGTCAACATGTATTTAGTAGAGTCATCTATGTTGACTAAGGCATAAGGAGCTAGTTACAGTGCAAATGCTCTTTATGCCACGCCTCAAAACTTATACCTTTTGGAACATCGCAAGAGTGCGCCTCAATTGATGTCTCGTTATCAAATCCTTAAAAGGTCTTAAATATATTGAGACCATGAAGATACTTTAGAAGGACTTATCGCGAATTTAGGAGTTTGGCTAGTTGCCTTAGTTCAAGGGTAGAGCCAACTCTCTATCCAGCTCCTATTATTTCTGCTGCTTTTGCACGCAAATCGGCTGAGAACTTTCCTCTCTTGAGGGCATCATCGGAAGGGAGTCCGACCATATCTACGATTTTCTGGCACGTTTCAAATTTGTCTATATATTCTCTGTCATCAGATTGTAAGCACCTAATTATTTTATCCGTATATTTTTCGGCCTTATTGGAGGTTGGATTAACATCCTCTAGCTTGCCTCGACACACCCACTTGAATAACTGAATTATGTGCCAGCGTAATTTGTTATAGCTATGCGCATTGATTTTTCTGCCATTTATTAGAGTGTTGTACTTGTATAAAGCAAGAACCGCACAATAGTAAAGAGATTCGTGATCCTCATCCCTGAACAAAGGTATATCCGGAGAGGAGAATATAGTTTTGACATACCTTGCCGCATTATGGGGCTGATTTAGGAACATCGCAGCGTATGCTCGTGACGATTCTCGCACATCGAATACTCTTGTTGTTTGGTGCCCATGATCCTTATATTAGACCTCTTGCATAATAGATTTAATGGTACTATTAAAGGCTTTGCCGAATTCCTTTAATATCGGCCCTTTAACTAGGGCCATCCAAACAGTGCAGGCAAAGGCCCTTTTGTTTAAAACCAATTAGCATATCACAAAAGTAATTATGCAAGAGGTCTATTCATTCTCCCTCCTTTCGAAATATACTCTGCTGTCATATGGAGCCGCAGTATTCTGAGCGTCGAAGTACTTCTGAACCAGTTTAGCTTTTTGATATAGCCCATAGAACGACTCTTTAGATATTTGTGATTGACTGTTGGTTGCTGAGATGATGTCAGTAGAAACTTCACTTTTTGGAGATTCTATGAATCTCACAACAACATTCACTGAGTCATCCAGGTCATCCTTGCAAAAGAAAAGCGTATTGCTAGTTTGACACCCGTTGATAATTTGATAGTTAGTTAGGTCGATTTCTTTTGAATTCGGGGTCAAAGTTAACTCTGGGGCAACAATTGTTATTCCATTATTGAGTACCGAAAATAATTTTTTCTTGCTGCCTTCTTTGAGTGTTTTCCGGATGCTAGTGTTCACCTCATTGTCAGAGCCTAGGTAAGCTCTGATGTTTTCCTCGAAAACACTACTCTTGATCGCGCCGTCCTGATCCTCTAACAAGTTTTCTACCAACTCTTTTGCGTTCACTATTGCAACGTAAGACTGAGGTATATCCGGCATCCGAGGCATACCAAAATAGTCGATCAATTTAAGGCGAGCTTCATTTTTTTCTGATATATCAGCCCAATATCTAAGAAGCTCGCTGCGCCCAATCGGGTAAACCTCAACGTCATTAAATATATCTGTCTCTTTGACAAAGCGTTCTATTATATCGAATGCTCCAGATATCTCAGCTTCTCCCTTATATGTTCCGCTTGTGCAGTAGTATATCGAAGCCGAAGGCCGTCTATTACGAATCTTCTTTAGGTTATCTAGAACAACGTTAAAAACGGCAAGAGCATCTTTGTTTAGACGGCCATTCGGCAGCTTGGGCTCAAGACTTAAGAAGTCTTGTAGCCCCATTTGAAAGTTGGCAATCTCATCCTTTTTGAAGGGCTCACTGCTCTTTACCTGAGTGAACACTATTTCTACGGAAAGGTTGGTTTTGTGCGTTGCAAATATTTGTATGGCGTCGTCCTTGTTGACAATAAGTTCACCATCTACAATTACAGCAATTCCGTCAAGCGCCGCGTCATCTCCGTCAGTTGTAACTTCTTTCGGATTGAAACGACCTAAATACTTTTTAGATACAACGCAAAAGTTGCAAAAAAACTCGAACACCTTGCTGTCTTGAAAAGCTTCGAGACCATGGTCTTGTGCAAGCTCATCGATATTCTTTTGCAGAATTATATGCATACTTCTTCTTCTTTGCTCTTATCCTAACTCAAGGAGTATATGTTTTTTGTCCCAATCAAAGGGGACATGACCTCTGGCCATTCGACCTGCATCCTGATAATCACCCTCAGCGTGAGCACTCTGTCCAACTTATTATTAGAGGAAAAATCCCGACTGACATATATCTGTATAACAGGTTAGGCCGAACCTTTCAGCCTAAATATAGCTGATCGTCGGCTGATAAAACTAAGCCTTTTGCTGCGATAGATAAATTGCACAACCGTACAGCAGCACGATAACGGATTATACGGTTTTAACTTTGACAAGCCACTAAAGACTACAGATGATAGATCGGCTATAAAGCTTATCTGATAGGAGTTTTAGCAGATATTTTCTGGAGAGCTATCTGTAGCTTCTCAGAAGCCAAACCGTATTATGTAGCCTCTATTTTGAGTGGCGGCACGACATGTCGATAGTGGGTAGAGCGCGAACACCCGACCTGCTTGCAAACCTCTTGGATTGTCAAAGCACCCTCGTTGGCTAGTGCGATCACAACTTTCACCTGCCCCTCTTTCAGCCTCTTTGGACGGCCACCCATGCGCCCACGAGCCCGATCTGAAGCCAAACCTGCCATAGTGCGTTCTTTAATCAGGTTACGCTCGTACTCCGCCATCGGGCCAATTACAGAGAAGACCATCTTGCCTGCCGCCGTCGAAGTATCGAAGCCATCTTGAACGCCCCGTTCTTTGAGTCCTTCGACCACTTCGAGTAGATGACTGAGTGAGCGACCCAGGCGATCCAGTTTCCAAATGACAAGCGTGTCGCCTTTCCGGGTGTATTATTCTAGCGCCTCATCTAAACCGGGCCGTGCTGAGGTGCTACCGCTGATGCCGTGATCGGTAAAAACTTCTCGCAACCAGCTTTCTCAAGAGCATCGATTTGTAGATCTAGCTTCTGCTCAGTTGTGCTCGTTCTGGCGTACCCGACTCTCATATCTCAAAACCCATAGAAGCTATCTGCTTTTGACACTGTGATTGTGACATAAGTTTTGACATGCTAAAAGGCGCAGATAAGCCCTGTTTAGACTCCTCTTGCCACCTGTGTCAAAAAATAGGGTTTTTGACACAGGTGGCTAACACCCTGCACAGCCTACGAAAGCAGGTCAGGAGTCTCTGAGGCAGGCTCAACACTAAAGATCATTGAGAAACAAACTATAGCCGTCAATATAGTAAGCTTCGCGCTGCCTAGCTCAAATACATAAACCTGAGGACTTGTGATAGTGGCCTGTGACAAGCCGAAGCTAACCGATTCCAAAACGTACTAAAATCGTAACTGTCTAGGTATTTTGTAAGCATTTATTACCAGCGGCTATGACCCCCTCCACCCTCGATAACCAGCGCCTCGATAACCAGCGCATTGACGATAAAACAGTTGTGCGTGAATACTTCAATGCCACTGGCTTCGACCGCTGGCGGCGGATCTATGGTGATGGCGAAGTCAATAAGGTGCAGGTCAATATTCGCGCAGGCCACCAAAAGACGATTGACAACGTGCTGGCTTGGTTCGCTGAAGATGGCGATCTATCAGCAATCACGGTTTGTGATGCAGGCTGCGGCGTTGGCAGCTTAAGCATTCCGCTGGCAAAGCTGGGCGCTAAGGTGTATGCCAGCGATATTTCTGAGAAAATGGCGGCTGAGGCCAAAGTCCGTGCTGAGGCCGAGCTAGGTAGTAGCCTCAGCGCTGAACAAATGCCTGAATTTGAAGCCAAAGACCTCGAAGAAATTGATGGCAGCTATCATACAGTAGTGTGTTTGGATGTGTTGATTCACTATCCGCAGGAAAAAGCCGATGCGATGATCGCGCATTTAAGCTCTCTGGCGACTGATCGAGTGATTTTGAGCTTTGCCCCGAAGACTTGTTTTTATGCCACGCTTAAAAAGGTGGGTGATTTCTTTCCGGGCCCTAGCAAAGCGACGCGGGCGTATTTGCACCGGGAGGCAGATGTCGTCAAAGCGCTGGAAGCGAACGGCTGGACGATTGGACGCAGATCGCTCAACAAAGCCCCGTTTTATTTTTCTCGTTTATTAGAAGCCACTCGCGCTGGCACTTAAAAAATCTATGGCCAACTCAAGGCGCATAGCCGATTCAAGATATACCCAGGCAAAATATGCGGTAGGCATTGGGCTCTCAGCGCTGGGCTTGGCGCTAGGCTTTTTGTGCTTAGGCAGAGCGCTAGAAACGGCTTTAGATGCCAATCCTAACCGGCTAAATAAACGCGAGACTGTGACGACAGGGGTTCTCATTGGAGTGCCGACAGCGGCAGGCGCACTGTGGTTATTGAGGTTTTTGGAGCGCGATCGCACTCTCACCCACTCAAAGCGCCTTCAGCTACTCTTTTACAAAGCCCTCAAAGCCAACAGCGGTAAAATTAGCGCTCTCCAGTTTGCAATGCTGGCTCAAGTGCCTTTGGTCGATGCCAAACATTTTTTGGATGATTGGGCAGTTTCGCTAGCAGCCGAGTTTCAGGTCGATGAGGCCGGTACTGTGGTGTATTGCTTTAGCCTCCCTCAATCGGCCTGAGTATTGAGGGCTGAGTATTGAGGGCTGAGTATGTTCTGATTAGGTTTTGATAGAGGTTGCTTATGGCTCGTTTGTTTTTCGCGATCGCGGCTCTTTTTGCCGCCCTCTCTGTTGCCGGTGGAGCCTTTGGCGCTCATGCCCTCAAGGGTAAGCTCACTGACAGCGCCCTAGCCAGCTTTGAAACTGGCATCCGCTACCAGATGTTTCACGCCCTAGCGCTGCTCATCGT
>QBMP01000066.1:2423-8788 GCA_003242115.1 Phormidesmis priestleyi | reverse complement strand
CTGTGCTAACTGCTCAATATCCTGACGCCAAAAACCTGGTTGCCACTGGCTGGTGTTTCATCGCGGGCATCGTTTTGTTTTCAGGCAGTCTCTATGGCCTGACGCTAGGCGGCATCAAAGCCTTTGGCCCCGTGACGCCGTTAGGCGGCGCTGCTTTCATCATTGGCTGGGTGCTGCTTGCGTGGAGCAGCCGCTCAATTTTTTAAGCCATAAATTCCAATCTTTGCTGAGGAATAAAGGCTAGCGTCACGGCGAGAGTGCCAAGTATTACCAAAGTGTCATCTAATTTGCTGCAAAGTCGCAATGGGTGGCACTGATGATGAGCCTATGGGTTTCAGTTTCTGCAACCGGACAGTTTTTGGCCGAGTGAGTTGCCACACTGATAGCAGCTAGAGAACAGCTAAAGCCTACGCCTTACAAATCACTCACTCTGGCTCTCGTTCTGGCACTCATTTCGGCACTCACTGCAAGGAAATATTATGAAGCGGTTTACGTTTGCGCTCTTAACGGGTTCAGCCATTGTGCTTTCGGGGCTGACAAGCTGTGCACCGTCACCAACCTCTGAAATGGCTGCCCCTTCGGCTGCAATGGAGCCTTCAGCCGATTCAGAAGCTGCTCCAGCACCCCTAGCAGCCCCAGGAGTGCTCACGCAAAAAACATCGGCTGACAGCGGTTCGCTCACGGCTAATACTGCTGAAGCTGTAGCTGAAGGCTCTGTGACTCAGGCGACTCAGCGCCCTCAGCTCATCAAGCGGGCGAGTCTGGCGCTCAGTGTGGATGCTGTTGAAGCAGGCTTTGAACAAGTGAGAAAGATTGTTGCAGATCAGCAGGGCGATGTGCTGAATATGAGCGATACGGGCGATCGCCAGCGCATCCTCACCTTTGAAATCCGCGTCCCTCAAGCCAAGCTCGATGCCACACTCGACGCCCTGAGCGCTATTGGCAAAATTCGCGATCGCACCATTTCTACTGAAGATGTCTCCAATCAGCTCGTTGACCTTCAGGCGCGGCTGATCAATGCCCGCAAATCGGAAGCAGCTTTGCAAGAAATTATGTCGCGCTCAGGCGATATTGCCGATGTGCTAGCCGTTGCTCGTGAACTGAGTGCAGTGCGGCAAAACATTGAGCAAATGACCGCGCAGCAAAAAAACTTACAGACTCAGGTGAGCTATTCCACCATCAGCCTAAATTTAACCAGTGATGCGATCGCGGCTGTCGATAAACCCACTTTTTCTCGTCAGCTGACTAACTCATGGGAAGGAGCCACTAGCTCAGTCGGTGAATTTACCACCGATCTATTGCAGATCGGCCTGTGGCTGCTAGTGTATAGCCCTTACCTAGCCGTTTTGCTAGGTGGTGTCGTGATTGCGCGTAAAGTCACTCGTCGGCTTAGCTCTTCACCTAATTCACCCGACTAATTGCGGCAGTGGGGCTTGCCGCTAACAGGGCTTTGGGCTGTAGATTGTGCAGCAGCGGGTCAACTAGGGCGCGTTCCAAATACTGATTAGGGCAAAGTGCTATTGCCCGCCGTAAATGCTCTACTGCAAACGGAATATTTTTTAAAGCCGCGTAGCAGCGCGCTTGCCGATAAAAGGCAAACGCCTGATCCGGCTCAATCGAGAGCGCTTTGTTGTAGGCGTCAATTGCCTGCTTATAGTCGCCCATTTTCTCTAATGCCCAAGCCAAGCTCAGCCAGCTTTTATGGTCATACGCTTGACACTGCAAGGCTACTCGAAAGCTATCATGCGCATCCGAATATTGGCGCATATTGATGAACGTGAGGCCGCGATAGTGCCAAGCTCTTGCCACCGTTGGCTCCAGGTCAATCGCTTTGTCAAAGCAAGCTAGAGCTTCTTTGTATCGGCCCAATCGTTTTAATAAGCAGCCTTTATAAACCCAGCTCAGCGCGTCTGTCGGCATCAGCTTCAGCGCTTGATCAAACTGCTGAATCGCTAATTCGTCTTGACGCTGGTACATCAGAGCTTGGCCCAAGCTGGCCCACACTTTCGCCACATGGGGGTTAAGCCGTAGCGCCGTTTCAAAGCTAGCTACTGCTTCATCTAGCCTTCGCAGCTTAAAGAGCGCCTTGCCACGCCCGTACCACAGCTCGTAGGTAGTGGCCTGGTAAGCATTCGTGCCAATGGCCAAAGCCTGATCGTAGCTTTCTAAGGCTGCTTGATACTCAGAGAGGCGGTATAGGTTTTGACTCTTGCCATACATAGCTTTGAGGTAGTCAGGTGAAAATACGAGGGCTTTACTGTAATTTTCAACAGCTTCCTCATAATGTCCTAACTTCTCTAAGACTGTAGCGTAATTGCACCAAATGCGAGGCTGATTTGATTTTATATAGAGCGTGCGCACGTAAGCACTTGCTGAGTCACGATAGCGCCCCGAGCACGCTAGAAAATAGCTGAGGTAGCTCCAAGCTTCGAAGCTATCAGGAACTGCTTCGATCAAGCGCTGGTAGGTTTCAATTTTGTGATCAAAGCTGATGCCCGGTGAAGGCTTAAAAGTGCCTTGGCAGTCGCTTGTGGCTGAACCGAAAGCGTTCGCTTCGGGCGGATTGATTTCGGGCGGATTAATTTTAGGCGCGGCTATCTCTGAAAAATCAGTGGCTGAAGTATCGACAATCGCAGAGTAGTCCATAGCTACAGTAAACGTGTCCAATAGGGATGAGGGGCCAGAGCCCGACTTTGGTAATTTTACTTAGAATTACAGTGCAGTCAGTGAGTTCCCGGATGAATCAGGAAAATCCGGATAGATAGGGTTAGGTTGCCCATTTAGCTGTGGTAGTCATTGCGTTATTAAGCAGCTAAGGGTGAAGGGTCAATAGCTCAGATCAGAGCGCTTATCACCCTACTGCCATCAATGCAGTCATCAATGCAGTCATCAAGTCATCAATGCAGTGCGTTGGATCATGCGCCGAAGAACAGTCCTGTGGAAAAACCTGTGGAAAACCTATCGAAAATCTCGGTAATACTGCGAAAATCGGCTAATTTTTATGTGCTTTGAAGGCTGAACGTCAAAGCACACTTGTTTTTGTAAGCCCGTCTACGAGCAAGTTTTGGCCTTGCCGTAAAAAGACTGAATGGCCTGAATCAAAAGTTTTCCCCCAGTTTCCCTGGGGCTGTGGAAAATGATCTGAGCAGTGCTTTTTCTGGGCCTTTTGTCCAGAGAGAACTTTCTTAAGAAAAAATCTGTCTGAGCAAACCGCCTTTACCAGACTGGCCAGTAATGAGCTGGTGCATCAGCTCATATTGCCACCGATAGAGAAAGCTTTCGCCATGTGCAGCAATATTGCGCAGCTTGCCGATTTGATCGAGGCTAGAGGCTGCTTGGCCGCTTTTTTGGCTGAGGCAGCCAGACATAGGATGATCCCATTGGGCGAAGAACTGATTGATTAAGGCGCGATCGCGTCCTGATATCCGGCCTTTAGCTTTGACTTTAATAATGCTCACCCCTTCAGGTCGAAGCTGCTGCTGCGATAGCTCTCCTGGCGGAAAAGATCGCCACTGATCGGCGACTAGGGCGGGCATCATGCCGAGGGTATATTTCCCGTTCAGATTTAGCGCCACGCCCCCCACTTCGGTGATGCCTTGCTGTCGGGCAAAGTCAGCAAAATCGGCAAAAAAGGGCTTTAAGATCTCTCGCTCAATCGCAAAGCTGAGCCGAATTCCGGCTTCTGAATAGTCAGCTATATAGGCATCTGGCCCGCTGGTATCGAGCATTTGATAGTTCTTGTACGCAGCCTGCAAGTCCTTTTGGCTGGCGGCTTGCAGGCAAAACCAAACGTCATCACCGATGGCATCGCGCACCTGACGCTGAATATCGGCAGAGCTAGCAACCGGAGCACTCGTTACCTGAATTTGCAGCTGCTCAATTTGGGCTTCTTGACCTTGAATAGTGTCTTCTTGGGTTTGCAGCTCCGTTTTTAGATCAGCGAACTGCTGCTGCTGCTCAGCGGAGAGCTGGGTAATTTTTTCTTCTAGCAGCTCTATTTGCGCCTTCATGGTGGTGATTTGGGCATCTTTTTCGGCTAGCAAGTCGTCTTTTTTGATTAAAAGCTGCGTTTTTTGCTTCACCTCTAGTGCATTGAGTCCAGCACGAATTAAGTTGAAATATTTAAGATCGGCAATATCTATTTCCTGGGTCGGCAGATCGGGTAGGTGCAAAAAGCCTTTACGCGCCGCCATTTGCACTGTTAGCAAGTGGCCTTCTGTGTTTTGAATAGTGAGCTGATGGCCTTGGTCTGGGGTTTGTCCAGGGGTTTGGCCTGCGGTTTCTAGTGTGCCTTTGTAGCGTCTTTTAGCGTAATAAAACTCAACGTGAAGTGAGGTGGCATCAGCGTCGCGATCTTTGACTTCTGGTGCTTCTGGCGCTTCTGGCACTTCGATTCGCGCTGCGTTTTCTTTCACGACCCGAGGCTGCTCGTCAATCAGCGGTGGGGCAATGGGTGTCAGGGATGGGGCAGTGGATGAAATCGGTGAAGGCGTCACAGCAGGCGGCGCTGACCAAGGTCGAATGCCATTATTTTCATGGTCTACCGAAGTTGCAGGCCGCACGCCGACTAGCTCTAGCTCTACCGTGCGCTGATCTTTCCACTCATTGAGCCGCAGCCGATAGGCAATATCCAACGCTCTGGGCAGCGGGTAATATTCGCCCCACCGCCAGGCTATTGCCTTCATCACTACCGCCTCAGCTTTCTCTGGTGCTGCCGTTTCTGAGCCGCTTGTTGGCGCGGTATGCGCTACCGTCAGCTTAAGGTGCGCCTTGGTTTTGCCAATCACCTTTTGCTCCACCACCGTCACATTCGCCGTCCAAAATACCGGGTCAGGATTTTCAATTCCGCAAGGGTGAATGCGATCAATTTGAGTAAACAAATCGAGATTGGTTTCACTGAGCTGAGCCTGCACATCGACTGTTACGAGCGGCTTAAGATGCTCAGGCTGAAGCTGTTTACAGGCAAAATTGCTCAGGCGAGACTTTACCTGCCGCAGCTTATTCGCCTCGAACGAAAAGCCGCCAGCGGCCCGGTGTCCACCGTAGCGATCCAGCAAATCGTCACAAAATTGCAGCGCCTCAAACACATTGAATTCAGGAATGCTGCGAGCCGAGCCTCGGATTTCTTTTTGTGCCTTGTCTTCATATGTGCCGATAAATACCGGCACCCCGTAGCGCTCCACTAGCCGCGAAGCCACAATCCCAATCACGCCGTGATGCCACTCCGGCTGCACGACCACCAGCACCCGCTCTTTTTGCAGATTCAGCAGCCCTTTTTCCTGCTGGGCTTCACACCACTCCACTGCCTGCGCTTCGATAATTTCGCATAGCTGGCGGCGCAGCTTATTGGTTTCTTCACACTGCATCGCCCGCTGCAAGGCCACGCCGATGTCATCGGTAGTGAGCAGGTCAATCACAATTTGCGGGTCAGCAATGCGGCCCACGGCGTTAATACGTGGGCCGAGACGAAAGCCAATCGCTTCCGGCTTGAGGGCGGTTTCTTCACTGAGGCCAGCGACTTCAATCAGGGCCTGAATGCCGGGAATGCGCGATTTTGGCAGTAGCTTGAGGCCGCGCTTCACCCAGCGGCGATTGACGCCCGTAAGCGGAGCCAAATCGGCGATGGTGCCCAGCGTAAAGAGCGCCAGTAAAGTGGCGGTGAGATCCTGCGTTTTGCCCATTCGCTGAGCGAGGCAGACCGCCAGAACGTAGGCGACGCCAACGCCCGCAACACTTCGGTACGGCGAGGTTTCAGCAATTAGTTTGGGGTTGAGAATCGCGTCGGCTGGGGGCACTTTTTCTGGTACTTCGTGATGGTCGGTGACAATCACGGTGAGGCCCAGGGCTTTTGCCCGTGCGATGGGGTCGTAAGCGGCAATGCCGTTATCTACGGTGAGAATAATTGTTCCCCCGATGGCGTGAAAGTCTTCCACCATCCGGCGATTGATGCCGTAGCCTTCGTCCATGCGGCTAGGAATGGCGTAGTCAACCTGAGCGCCGAGGTAACGCAGCGATCGCATCAACAAAGCCGTACTGGTCATGCCATCGGCATCGTAATCGCCGCAGATCAAAATCTTTTGCTGGGTTTCAACTGCTGCTACCAGCAGATCGAGGCTGACGTTGAGATCCGGGAACTCATCCAATGGAGACGGCAGCAGCAGCGTTTCAGGATCTAAAAATTCCCAAGCTTGCTCAGGGGTATAAATGCCGCGATTGATCAGCACCTGAGCGAGTAGGGGTGATAGGGCAGTCGCCTGAGCAATTTGCTTGGCCTGAGCCTTCTGCGCTGGGAAAATTTGCCAGCGCTGTGGGGGCACCTGCCGCTGCGTGATTGGGCGAGGCGGCGCAGGTACAGCAGGATTGTC
>QBMP01000066.1:0-2413 GCA_003242115.1 Phormidesmis priestleyi | reverse complement strand
GGATAGGCTGTTCGGGCACGTTCTGATAACCGCTAGATCCAAGCACCATAGCGTAAGCCATGCCGTTTGCACACGTTAGCAGGAAAAAATTTGCTGTTTGATTCGGCTATTTAATTTGGCATCTTGAGTTGGCGGCTTAGACAGCTATAGTGCGTTTGATCTATATGATAATAGATGTTATTTCTAATACACCAGTACTCGGCCATCGTTGACGATATGAACGGCGCGATCGCTGTCAGCCGCGCTTGGCAAAAACTCAATTAGCAGCGTAGCGGCATCGGGCCTATGCAGCACCGCACTGATCGCCCGGTTTTGATCATTCCAAAACACCATTGACATGTCGCGATCGGCCCCGACCAACGTTTGAATCGCATACTCGCTTTGTGGCCTCAGCCAGTACTTATCAATGTCGAGTACGCGCTCCAGCGTAATCAGGTTGTTGGTATGGTTAATAAATTTGATGGTGATGGGCTGAGCCGGTTCAAATCGGATTTGGTTGGAGCCGCACCGATAGGTACAGAGTTGAGCTTGAGCTGCTAGCGGCAAGCTGCCAGTAATTACCGCAAGCGCTAGCATAAGTACAGATGTAAGGGTCGCTACACGCACGAAAGACCGCTTGGTCATAAAAAATCCTCAGCCTAAGAGCCAAATTACCTAGCCATAGGGTTCCCCGAATCGAAAGCAGTCGCAATGGCTTGCAGTTGCATTTGAATTGCGACAAAACCACTACTTTCATGAGCGCCCTGTGAACAATTTGTCAGCTCACTTGTGAACCCTCAATTAAGCGCTGTATCCTTCAGATAAGGCGGCAAAGAAGGCAGCGCCAAGCAGCGCCAAACAGCCAAGAGTCCCTTGTTCATTCACTCACGCTTTATTTACTCACGCTTTATTTAATAGAGATGCCAGTTGGTATGACAAATAGCACCTTCAGCCCAAATCCAGGTTCAAATTCAGAGTCTGAATCGAGTCCAGTGGTTGAGAAAGCGATCGCTAAAGGCGTTTACATCTTGGCCAATGACGTTGTGCTCGATCAACTGATTGCGCTCATCCATAGCCTTGAGCAAAATGCCGGGGCCGATCTGCCGATTTGCGTGGTGCCTTACGACGACAATACCGAGCAGGCTAGAGCCGCGACCCAAGGCTACAAGCAAGTGCAGTGGTTTGATGATGAGGTGATTTTGGCCAAGTGGGAGGCGTTTGCGACTCAAATTTGGCAAGCTCACCCGACTGCCTTTGAGACTTGGGCGCAGCGCGGCGTTCAGGGCGTGAATCGGATGGGAATGCACCGCCGGTTTTGCTGTTTTGATGGCCCGTTTGAGCGCTTTATTTATTTGGATGCGGATATTTTGGCGATGAACTCGCTAGATCTGTTGTTCGATAGCTTAGATGATTGTGACTTTGTGACTTATGACTTTCAGTACAAGGATTTGAGCCATGTTTTTGATGTGAATGCGCCGAAGCTGAATGGGGTGTTTGGGCGCGATCGCCTGAACACCGAAATCTTTTGCGCTGGCCTGTACGCCTCCAAAAAAGGAGTCTTCACCGATTCCATACTCGCTGATTTGCTCACTCATTTACGCTCAGGCGAAGCCGCCATCTTATACCCCAACGGCCCCGATCAGTCAATTCTCAACTACATGGTAATGAAGTCAGGCATCAAAGCGATTAACTTATCCAGAACGCTGCCAACCGAAAGCCGCACTGGCTGTTGCGTCACCTCGCCTCACTTTGAAGAAAAAAATCATCTGTTGTTTGATCGCGGCGTGCAGCTCATTTACCTGCACTACATTGGCGTTGGCTCAAAGTTCTTCAAGCGAGTTTGCGCAGGCGAAAACATCACCTTTCCATACCGCAATCTGTTCTTACACTACCGCTATCTCAAAGGCAATCAACAACCTCCTGAGCTAACCGGCAAATCTGTAGACTATCAGCAGCCTGAACTCAGCCGATGGCAGCGCCTAACCCGCAAAGCTAAGAAACTGGTTTCGATTTAATGTTGTTGAATGCCTATTTTACTACTTCGCCTGAGCACATCACATTATCGCTGCTTCTCTGCAAACTGAGCTTCTCAAGTTTCATGAGTCTAATCAACAAACTCCAACTACTACACAGCCAGCGATTCACCGGACGGCGATGAAGTTTGCTACACAACTAATAGCATATACCTACGTTCCGGGTGCAAGCGCTTGTTAGGCCGCAACTTCTATGTAGGTTGACGAAGTAGATGGCTGTGGAATTTCGTATCCTTCTAGCTTTAGTCCATCCAAATGAAATTCTATAGCTTCACGCATATTTTTTTCAACCTCTTCGTAGGTCACTCCAGTTGAAGCACATCCTGGCAAATCGGGTGAATAGGCTGAATATCCGGTTCCCGTTTTCTCGATAATGGTGAGATAGCGCATTACTTTAAACC
>QBMP01000065.1:5514-16874 GCA_003242115.1 Phormidesmis priestleyi | reverse complement strand
TTTTCGCTGTCTATTATCTCCTATCCTATGTATATAGACACTTTATCCTGTCCCACTTGACGGAACCAGTGCCTATGATCGCGGCGCTAAGTTTAGACTGTATCGCAACAACCCCGCGCTAAAAGACTATCTATTGGTAAGTTCTACCCGCGTCGAAATAGATTTGTATCATAAAAACGACGCTGGTGAATGGATCATCATTAACTACCAAGAAGGCGACACCGTAACTCTAAAAAGCATCAATCTCAGCTTCCCGATTGAGCAAGTTTATCGCGGCCTGACGCTAATGCCCGAATTTCAATCAACCCAATCTTTATGACTTCATGAACTAGATAACTGGGTTAAAAGAGCAACAAGTTCACAGAAGCCTGCACCCTCTGCCGCTGAGGTCAAATAAGTAGGGGTGTGAGCAAGCTGCGACAGATAGTGCGCAACATTAGCCACCCCAACTGAATGAGGAAACAGTGCTGAATCGAACAGGCTTTCATCGTTAGGGCTGTCGCCGACAGTAACAACTTCTTTGACAGAAAGCGTCGAAAACTGCTGCTGAAGCACTTTGAGTAACCCAGCCGCCTTGCTTTGCCGCTCAATTTTGAGATGGCACTGCACAGTGCTGTAGGTAAAGCCCATTGATAGCTCGGCGCAGGTGGTCTGCATCCAGCTCAAGTCAGTTGCCGTGAGTCCTGTAATATCAAACGTCCAGTCGGTGATGCGATAGGGATTATCGACCGAAGGTTGGAGATTTGGATAGCGGGTTTTTAAATGCTCAAAAACGGTGGCAAGGCGATCGCGGTGGCTCGTCAGCCGAGGAATATCTGGCAAAATCACAGGCTCCAGGCTGGCCTTGCTAATATATAAGCCGCCAGTTTCAGCGATCGCGCCCACCACCGGCAAATAATTTACCAGCCCGCTCACCCAGCCCGCCGAGCGCCCCGTCACTATCATCACCTCAATATTACGAGCATTAAGCTGCTCAAACGCCTGCAAAACTGCGGGCGTCAGTTCTCCGTGACTTGTCAGCGTCCCGTCCATATCTGTGGCTACCAAGCGAATACCAGCCATTGCTTGGCCAAGCAATGCCGTTAGTGTTACCGGCTGCATTATCTCCCCCTCAAACCAATTACAACCTGAGCTTTGTTAGGAGCTTTGACTATCTCAGTGCTTTATCCAGTGCTTTATTAAAACAGCAAATCCAGACAAAACATCAAACCAACTGCATTCTATCGGTTTGCTTGGGCATCCTAAAGGCTAACCATCACGTCCGCAAGTGCCCTCATGTCAACTGGCCATTCGACACTTTTCGGGATCGCTCAAAGCCCGCCGATTTGGTTGGCCCAAACGCCAGCAGCCACACCCAAACCAGCCAAACCGTTAAACCCGTGGACGTACAGTACAGGCGGGCTGTTTGCGCTCCTCATTGGGCTAGGCGTTTTCTCTTATTTCCAAACCCGCAAGCTGCAAAAGCAGCTCAAATTTGAAAGCTACAAAAATAAAGAGCTACAAAAGCGAGTCAAGCTAGCGCTGAGCACCATTACCACTATGGAGCGCAACCCTGACCTAGTGCACTCCCGCGACTTCAACCTCGACTATCTGCGAATGCGGATGGAAGAAAAGCAATTTAACTTCGCGATTATTAACCAGCTCAAAATTAAGGTCAAGCAGCGCCTCGGTGAAGCGCTTAGACCCTCGCAGGCCAGTACAGGAATGGTCGGGATTGCAACCCTCAACGCCCGCTCGGTCGAGCAGCTTTTCGACGTTGAGTACGTCGCCCCTAACGATCCTCAAAAGCGTAAGCGCGTCCTCTTTCGCATTCAAATCAACCTCACAAAGCTACCGGCGCAGTCTACTTCTACAACAGTCGAAGAAATCGTCGAGTGCATTGAGCGCTTTCTCAATCCGCCCGAAGATGAAAGCTTCTGGCAGCCCACGTTGCAAGGCCGAATCGCCACCATGAAGTGGGATCAAAAGGCCAAGCCTACGCCGCTCTTGATTTTGGCGCAAACAAATGAAGGCGTAAACGTCACCTTTAGAACCAAAACTCATAACAAAGCGGTGAGATGAGCTGAGTTTATTTGAAACTAGCTAACACTAGGTGGAATTTAGATAAATTCAGCTTACTTTAACCAATTTTTCAGTCGAGAGGCCACCTGAGGACGCCGCAGCTTGCGCATGGCTTTGGTCTGAATTTGGCGGACTCGCTCTCTGGAAAGCTGAAAAATCCGGCCTACTTCTTCTAAGGTATGAGTCTCTCCCGTTGTTAGCCCGTAGCGCAAGGCAATAATTTCCTTTTCGCGCTCACTCAGCACTTCGGTGAGCACATCAGAAATCTCTTGGCGCATCATCGACTCGCTGATTTGCGATTCGGGTGAGAGCGAATGGCCGTCTTCTAACAGCTCCATTAGTTCAGTATCTTCACCTTTGCCGACCCGATGATTCAGCGAAAGTCGCTTTCGCTGAATCATCGGGTCGGCAAAGGTACCTGCTGAAGCACTCGTAGCTGATCGGGCGTCATGTCGAGTTCGGCTGCAACCTCTGCTTCGGTAGGGGTGCGCTGTAGCTCTTTGCGCAGCTCGCGGTGCGCTTTTTTAAGCTTGTTGAGCTTTTCTACAATGTGAATCGGTAGCCGAATAGTGCGGGCATCGTTGGCAATTGTGCGAGTAATGCCCTGTCGAATCCACCAATAGGCATAGGTCGAAAACTTGTACCCTTTGTCGGGATCAAACTTCTCTGCCGCGCGGTTGAGGCCGAGCGCCCCTTCTTGAATTAAATCCAGGAAAGGTACGCCGCGATTTAGATAGCGCTTAGCAATCGAAACCACCAGCCTGAGGTTGGAGCGAATCATCCGTCGCTTGGCCGCGCGAGCTTTTTGCAGCCTTTGCTTGAGCTGCTGTTCGGTGCAGCCGAAGGCCGTGGCTAAATCTGCAAGGTGGGGACGCCGACCAAGGCTTTCGCTGAGTCGCTCCGAGCATTCCTCTAGCTCAAAAATAATGCGAACCTGTCGGGCCAGCTCAATTTCTTCGTCTGGTTTGAGTAACGGGTAGCGGGCCATCTCTTTAAAGAAAGCTCCTACGGCGTCATCGCTAGATGATTTTCGGTAGCGGGTCGCAGTTGTTTGCTCAGAATACTGAGCAGAGTAAAGAGAGTCATCGTCTGAGTCAATATCTGAATCAGCGTCTGAGTCATCCTCTAGCGAATTGTCTAAATCGTCTGAATCGTCTGAATTGTCTGAATTATTTGTTAACAAGAGGCTTGCTGCCGAGTCTTCTGAGTCCATTTGGGGATCGCTGAGCAAATTCTGGTCAGGTTGATCGGTGGTGTCTGGGTCATTGCTGAGGCCATTGTCGGCATTACTCAGTCGGCTAGCCTGCTTAGCATATGAGCTAGATGTCTCTGCCTGCTCATCCCATCTGGCACCGCTATGTCTAGGCGCGCCGTCGGCTATTGCCTGATGACTAACGGAACCCTTTAGCGCAGCGCCTGATGACCGGCTGCTAATCGAGGTTGAAGCACTGCTGAGGTCAGAATTGTAAGGGACTGTCATAGTTAGAATCAGGTTCACATCATGACGATTTTTCGAGAATATGCTGCTCAAAGAAAGTAAAGGGCATACAGTTGCCCTTTCAGACCTTAATTTTGGAAGACGCTTTGCTTTGCCTTCGTTTGGCGCTAGTTCAGCCCTGCTAGCGTCATCTTCGGGGCAGACTCGATGGCTTTTTCGGTCTTAGCCCAGCCTTAGCCCGATATTAGCTTTGCTTTGCTCTTTTTTGGCTTTGTTACCGACTCTGCTGGCTAGAGGCTCCAAATCAGCCCTAAATCATCTTAGAGGTGCTAGTTAGCTCGCTTCTTTACGAAGTTTTTATCTAATTACAGCCCACTATAGCAACCCTTTATTAAGAAATTGTTCACTACGATAACTTAGGTGTTAGCAGCTATTCCTTGGTTGCCTTGTATGTAAGGCTTTCACTATTTTTATTACGATTCGTTATTAATTTTATAATGGTTTTTAATAGTTCATGAGTTCGATATGGCGACTGGTTTATGGGTAGTGATTGGGTTTGATCGGACTTTGATTTATGAGTGTGACGAAGGAGAAGCGATTGGCTTTGTGGATAGAGGTGCTGGTCGATTGTGCGGGCGTTCAAGGGCTGTACACCTACGGCATACCTGAGGGCTTGGTGGTGCAGCCAGGGTCAATTGTTAGCGTTCCTTTTGGATCGCAGCAGGTGGGAGCGATCGCGGTTCGGCTACTTTCAAGGCCGCCTGAAGGGCTACTTTTGAGCGCCATAAAATTAATTGATAGCGTTATTAATGAGGCTTTTTTTACTCAAGAGTATTGGCAGTTATTAAACCGTGTCGCCCGCTACTATCAGACACCGTTTGTGCGCGTTATTCGTACCGCTTTGCCGCCGGGGCTATTGTCGAAATCGCAGCGAAGAATTCGCTGCACTCAGCCTGTTTCACAGCTTCCGATCGCGCAGTTAGCCCATCAGCCATCTCTGACAAAAGTCGCCATTCAGCTAATAGAAACTTTGTGCATCTCTCCAAAGAGGGATTATAGCTGGCAGTATTTGCGCCGTCAGCTCAAGCCTTGTTCGGGTACGTCAATTAATCACGGGCTGCAACAGCTGATTGGGATCGGCTGGGTAGAAAGCTATTTGGCTCCGCCGCACCAGCCTCGCGCTCAGAAACGGCAGGCTGTGGTTTTGATTGCGGCGGCTGATAGCCAATCAAACTTGAGCGATCGCCAGCAGAGCATCTTGACCGCTCTAGCCCAACACGGCGGCGATCTGTGGCTAAATGAAGCCTTACAGCTACTAAAAACGACGAGCAAAACGCTCCAGAAAATTGCTGAGCAGGGCTATCTGGTGATTGAGCCGCGCGAGGTGCTGCGCGCTAGCAGCCATTCTACGGCGGGGCGCGATTGGCCTAAGGCGCTGACGGATGATCAGGCGCGATCGCTCCAGATCCTGCACAGTCTTCAGGGCTACCATGAAATACTGCTGCACGGCGTAACAGGTTCGGGGAAAACAGAGGTGTATTTGCAGGCGATCGCGCCAGTGCTCAAGGCCCAACGTTCAGCGCTGGTGCTCGTCCCCGAAATTGGCCTAACGCCCCAGCTGACGGATCGCTTTCGCAGCCGCTTTGGCGACAAAGTGTGCGTATATCACAGCGGCCTATCTGAAGGCGAGCGCTATGACACTTGGCGGCAAATGCTCACAGGTACGCCGCAGGTGATTATTGGCACGCGCTCGGCGGTCTTTGCGCCCCTGCCAAAGCTCGGCATGATTATTTTGGATGAAGAACACGACGGTAGCTTTAAGCAAGATCAGCCCATGCCTTGCTACCACGCCAGACAGGTAGCCCAATGGCGCGCTGAACTAGAAAATTGCCCCCTAGTACTAGGATCAGCGACGCCTTCTGTCGAAACTTGGGTGCGCTTTCAGGCAGTCATGAATGGGCCAGTAGCGACTGATCCCCGCGCCGATCATCCAACCTTAACTGCGCAGAACGATGCTTCAACCAGGACTCTTCACTATGTGACCTTGCCTCAGCGAGTCCAGGCTAGACCGCTGCCCCCGGTCGAAATTGTGGACATGCGTAAAGAGCTGCAAGCAGGCAATCGGACGATTTTTAGTCGATCCTTACAGAAATCATTAGAAGAGATGATTGAACAGGGCAATCAGGGTATTTTGTTTATCCATCGGCGGGGGCACAGCAGCTTTGTTTCTTGCCGGAGCTGCGGGCATGTGATGGAGTGCCCGCATTGCGATGTGTCGCTATCTTTTCATCAGCCCCACCGTGAGGCTAAAGCCAGTCTTAAGTGTCACTATTGCGGCTATGCGCAGCGTCATCCAACTGAGTGCCCTGAGTGCGCCTCGCCCTATCTCAAAAATTTTGGCAGTGGGACTCAGCGAGTGGTGAATGACTTGGCAAAATACTTGCCCCAGGCCCAGTGCATTCGCTTTGATAGTGATACGACGCAAAATAAAGGATCGCATCGGGCGCTGCTGACTCAATTTGCCCAAAAAGAGGCGGATCTGTTAGTCGGTACGCAAATGCTGACAAAAGGAATTGATCTGCCTCAAGTGACGCTAGTCGGTGTGATTGCCGCCGATGGACTATTGTTTATGCCGGACTATCGCGCTAGTGAGCGGGCTTTTCAAACGCTGACTCAGGTAGCGGGGCGATCTGGGCGCGGCGATCTGCCGGGGAAAGTGATTGTGCAAACCTACAGCCCTGATCACAGCGCGATCAAGGCGCTGACGAAGCGCGATCAGGCAGCTTATGGCGATTTTTTAGAGATGGAGCTGAGCGATCGCGCTGACTTACACTACCCGCCCTACACTCAGCTCGTACTCCTGCGCATTAGCGGCCTTGATGAAAAAGCCACGCAGCGATCGGCCGAATCTATTGCCGCCCAGATTCAGCAGCTAGAGCCAAATCAAGCACCTGCAAGCCTGATGGGGCCAGTTCCTGCACCTATTTTTCGGGTGGCTAGCCGCTATCGCTGGCATATTTTACTCAAGTACGCATTAGGGAGCCAACTGCCAACGCTAACTGACCTACAGCGTCAAACCCCAAAAGGCATCAGCCTGACGATTGATGTGGATCCCTTAAATCTGTCCTAACGGCTTTCGTCAGGCTGAAATTCTGCTGTATTTTTTTCCTAAGGCGAAAAATATGCGGTAATTTTTGTGATTTCATCGGGTCAAGTTTGATCCGGTTAAGTTTGAGCTGGTAGCGGCTGAGGGCGCTCAATCAAGGGCGCTAAACCAAAGGTACGACAGCAGCGGCAGGGCGTTGGCGATGATTAATAGACCTTTTGTCCAGCGCGATCGCACCCGGCTGAATAGGTAAATGCTGGCTATGAGCATTAATCCAAGTTCAATGGGGCCAGCGATCGCGCCAAAGTGATTCACATCCCAATAGGAAACCGGGCTAATAAAGCGAAAATTACTGAAAGGCAAAAAATGACGATGTGCGTCGTCATGATGCACCGGCAGATCTTCTAGGGCATGAAGGGCGATGCTAGCAAACAGCAGCGCGATGCCGGTGCGTTTGGCTTTCAGCATAACCACCAACCCCATCAGCGCCAAAGGAATTGAGTGAAAGCTGTCAAACACAAGCTGCCAAGCAGGCCGAAAATATTCAACGCGCCAAATTTGTCTTTCGGGAATATCAGTGCCTAGCCGCATCCATACATAAAACCCGAACATGCTTAAATCGGGAATAACGGCTCCCCAAATAATCAGCGGGTTCCACTCAGGGCGCTGCTTGCGGCCTAATAAGGCGAGGTTAAAAATGGCGTGAGCAGGCGTGTTCATTAGAGCAGTATTAACAAGGCCGTTTTAGCAAGTGGACAAAGTGAATAAAGTGGACAGCAGAACAGATAGGTTAGGCGAAAGCAGCGCTACAGTTTAAAAGTATTCCTTAATAAACCCTTTAACATCTTTGGTATGAAACTTGGATCTTCTCTCGCACTGCTGTCGCTAGCGGCTTTAGGCGGCGCACTGTATTTCACCAATCCCACCGAAGCCGATTATGCTGACTATCTTTCTGGCACCATGACGACTGAAGCAAAAGTCTCTTTGTGCCAGCCAGAAGGCTTTTCTGAATGGCTCGGCAAAATCGGAGAAGCCCTCAGCGGCGCTTGCCAGGGCTTACTCTCTAATGGAGAAACGCTCTCACAAGAACAAATTAGAGAACTGATTGCCAGCAACACCGAATACAACAACCGTATTCTCTTTAGCACGTACAAAACCACCACACCCTTTGGCAATTACGAAGCCATTGGCGCTTTTAATCGATTCTTTCTGACCGGGACAGAGCGCTAATTATGTTGTTTTTTACGGTTGCTCTTTAACTGTTATCTAATCAACTTACTTGCTGCTATGCCTCACCGCCCAATTTATCTTGACTGCAATGCCACCACGCCCGTAGCGCCTCAAGTGTTAGCTGCCATGCTGCCTTTTTTTACCGACTATTTCGGTAATCCAAGCAGCCTCAACCATTCCTATGGGTGGGAAGCGGAAGCGGGTGTCACCAAAGCGAGAGCGCAGCTAGCCGCAGCGATTAACGCCGAACCGGAAGAAATTATTTTCACGAGCGGTGCAACCGAATCCAACAACTTAGCGATTAAAGGCGTTGCTGAGGCTTATCTAGCAACGGGTAAACACATCGTGACGGTCGCCACTGAACATAATGCCGTGCTCGATCCTTGTCGGTATTTAGAAACATTGGGTTTTAGCGTAACTTACTTGCCGGTGCGCGCAGATGGGCTGATTGATTTGCAGCAGCTTTCGCAAGCTTTGCGATCTGAGACAATTTTGGTGTCGGTGATGATGGCAAATAATGAGATTGGAGTGATTCAGCCGATTGCAGAAATTGGGCAGATGTGTGGCGATCGCAATATCCTTTTCCACACCGATGCCGCTCAGGCGCTGGGCAAGCTTCCCATCGACGTGCAGGCCATGAACATTCACTTACTGTCCATGACCGCGCATAAGCTCTACGGCCCCAAAGGCATCGGGGCGCTATATGTGCGCAGGCGCAATCCTCGCGTACAGTTGGCCCCACAACTACACGGCGGCGGGCAGGAAAAAGGCTTGCGTTCAGGCACTTTGTATACGCCGCAAATTGTTGGATTTGGTGCAGCGACGGCGTTGGCGATTTCTGAGCAATCGGTAGAGGGTGAGAGGTTACGGGGGTTGCGCGATCGCCTCTGGCATCACCTTGGCAAAATTCCTAGCATCCACCTCAACGGCCATCCCACCCAGCGCTTACCCAATAATTTAAACGTCAGTATTGAGGGCGTCAACGGCGCAGCTTTACTCTCAATGCTACAGCCAGACGTGGCGCTTTCTTCAGGTTCAGCCTGTAGCTCAGCCAACCTCGCCCCTTCACACGTGATCAAGGCGTTGGGGCGCAGTGATGAATTAGCCAGCGCCACTTTGCGGTTTGGCTTGGGCAGAGAAACGACTCAAACAGAGATTGATCACGTTGGTGAAATCGTTGTCAGGGCGGTGAGAATGGCTAGAAAAGCGTAAAGCTGCTATCTATTGTCCGAGAATCACAGGTGCATCGTTTGATTGAGTCCAATCAAATGCAAGCAAAACAGGTAAAAACGCGGCAACCATACCAGACATAACCAACTGCCATAATTCTGTGAATTATGGCGCTCTTACTCATTGAAGGCTATGCGGCAGTTTTTTTGAGTGGATACCTTGCTAGTCTAGCTACCGTTTGTGGTCAGTTTGTGGTCAATGCAAAGATAAGCACAGAACCTTTGTATCTTCATAAACTACAGCCGTAACTTCACCGAAAGAAGGCTGCTCCCGATATGTACTGATGGAAATACTCATAGACAGTAGAAAGTTACGGTGCCTAATTTAAGATTCACGTAACTACTCAGGCTCTACATTTAGCTTTCAACAATGCTGAAAACGCTATAGGTAGCGATCAGGATTTTCCTTTTTTCGATTGAAAATCCGCCGATTCTCAATAAGGGCAGATTTATTTGGGTTATTGAGAATCTATTTTTTGGCATATTCGCTGAAACGCTTTCAGAACGGACTTCAACAGTTTTTTGTCATAGCCTGAGTAGTTACAGATTCACATGAAAAACTTCCCCATCATCTGTATACCGTCCTCTCTTAAACACGCTCAGACCTCTCTACCTCCTGATGATCCTTTCCCAGGGAAGCCACCTGCCAAGCCAGAAAATGAACTACAGAAATTGGCATGGGTTGCGCTACAAACATCTGCTGCTGCTATCGCTGCATCTATGATATCCTCCATACTGCACATTCCAGGCTGGCTATTGTTTCTAGGTGCCGTCGGTGTGATCGCCTACAGAGATTGGCGACAGCATGAAAGCTATCATAGGTGCAAGAAGCAATATGCCGAAGAGCTATCAGACTACGAAAGGAAAAAATTAAATCATGACGAAAAGCAGAAGACTGACGCTCCAAAGCAAATCGCACAGTGGAGACGCGAGCAGATACAGTCAGTGCTTAATAAAACAGTTCCTCACGATGGAGAGAATAGCTTAGCAAAGGAAGGCAAGGCTGAAGGAGGATTTAGGAGCCATCTTATGAAATACTTTCCAGGTAAAATTCACGCGAACCTGACACTTCAGCGTCTTGGCTGTTCCTACCAGCGCCTTGGATGTTCCTATCCGTACACACCAGATGCCGCATATATTGACCGCTCTGTCAATCTCTACATTGACATTGAAGTAGACGAACCTTACGCTTATCGCGATAACCAAGCCATTCACTGCGACACGTCTGAGAAAGACCTTGAACGCAATCAGTTCTTTAAAGATAAGGGCTGGATCGTGATTCGATTCAGCGAGCAACAAGTTGTTTGTTATCCAGCTCGTTGCTGTAAAACAGTAGCTCAACAAATCGCTCAAATTACTGGAGACAGTTCGATCTTGAGCCTTTTTGTTAATATCCCAGAACTACCGAAGCAACGGCAGTGGACAGAAGCCGAAGCAGCTCAGATGGCAATAGAAAGAGCGCGGGATAATTATGATTGCTGAACACTCCCTGTTCGGCGATCGCCCGACGTTAATTTATGAGCATTTCAGCGATCCAACGATACAAGTATAAATTTACGACCAAGCTCTGAGAATTTCCCTTTTAGGAAATGATAGATCAAGCCAAAGCTGTAAAACTTACTTTCTCGTTGGTCGCTGCACTGCTATGAATATGAACGATCACCTTGGCAGGGGTAGTTTTGAGATAGATGGATCACTGATGCTTACACGTCATCTAAAGCAGCGATTCCAGGTAGCGTTTTGCCTTCGAGCAGTTCCAAGCTAGCGCCGCCGCCGGTCGAAATGTGGCTCATCTGATCGGCTAAACCCACTTTCTCAACCGCTGCTACTGAGTCGCCGCCGCCGATAATCGTGATGCAACCGTTGCCGGTGAGGCCAGCTAGCGTATGCGCGATCGCCTCTGTCCCTTTCGCAAAAGCATCCATTTCAAACACGCCCATCGGCCCATTCCAAATCACGCTCTTACAGTCAGCCAACGCCGCCTGAAACGTCTTGACCGAATCAGGGCCAATATCCAACCCCATCCAGCCATCCGGAATATTATCGACACTCACCGTTTGAGTGTTCGCATCCGCTGCAAACTTGTCAGCCAGCACAACATCAGTCGGCAGCAAAAACTCAACGCCTTTTTTCTTGGCCTTGGCTTCCAAAGATCTGGCTAGTTCGAGCTTGTCTTCTTCTACCAAAGAGTTGCCTACGCTCATGCCCCGAGCCTTGTAAAAGGTGAAGATCATGCCGCCGCCGATGAAAATTTTATCGACTTTATCCAGCAGGGTTTCAATTACGCCAATTTTAG
>QBMP01000065.1:0-5504 GCA_003242115.1 Phormidesmis priestleyi | reverse complement strand
TTAGAAGATACCTTAGAGCCACCGACGATGGCCGCTAAAGGGCGCTGTGGATTATCGACGGTCGCCTGCAAATACTTCAGCTCTTTTTCAATCAAAAGGCCAGCGACTGCGGGGCTCAGATACTTGGTGACGCCTGCGGTAGAAGCATGGGCACGGTGCGCGGTACCAAAGGCATCGTTGACGTATAGATCCGCATTAGTTGCCAGCTTTTTCGCAAAGTCAGGGTCGTTGTCAGTTTCGCCGTCATAGAAGCGAACATTTTCTAGCAGCGCCACTTGGCCGTTTTGCATCCCGGCAATTTTGGCCGCGACCTCATCGCCAATGCAGTCATCGCACTTAATCACCGCTTGACCGAGCTTTTCAGACAGGCGCTCAGCGACGGGCGTCAGGCGCATACTTTCGACGACTTTGCCATCAGGGCGACCGAAGTGACTCGCCAAAATCACCTTAGCGCCTTTGCCGGTAAGATCTTGAATGGTGGGCAAAGCGGCGCGAATGCGGGTGTCGTCAGTGATGTTACCGGCATCGTCTAGCGGTACGTTAAAATCAGCGCGGACTAATACTCGTTTGCCGGCAACATCGGCAGCGGATAGATCAGCAAGGGCTTTTTTGGCCACGGAATATACTCTCCTAAAAAATTATGTAACGTTTATCTGCACCAAACTCGAAAGCGAGCCTGTGCTTGACTACCCTAGATCTCGAATGATGGATTCATTAGGTGATGATGAACGCCAGTCAAGGACTGTTCAAGGGATGTTTTAAGTCATCAATGATGATAAAAATGACGATGAGTAGAATTACTTACCGCCATTTGTTAACCATTTTACAGAAGTCTGCGATCTCTTCTGCATCAAATTCCTATCTGTGATCCCACTCTAATGACCGGACTAATGACCCGATTTTGCCGCTATGTATAAGACGATTTTGTTTTCGATAGATTCTAGTCCTGGTGCCAAAAAAGTGATTCAAACCGTTTTGGATATGGCTCAGCTTTGCCAGTCTAAAGTGGTGCTGCTGTCGGTGGTAGAACCGGCTGAAAATAGCGACCCGTCTCACCCGGAGCAAATGTCTGAAGAGGCAGTGGCCTCACTGCTAGAAAAGGCCAAGCAGCTATTTGAGCAGCGCGGCTTTGAGGCTGAAACGATTGAGCGATCGGGCAATCCGGCCTTTATTATTTGCGATGTGGCGGATGATGTCGCGGCTGATCTGGTGGTGATTGGCTGTCGGGGCACGGGCCTGACAGAAGAAGGCCGCGAAGATAGCGTCAGCGCGCGGGTGATTAATCTATCGCCCTGTCCGGTTTTGGTGGTGCCCTAGTGGGTGATGCCTCACTGGGTGATGCAGTGGGTTAATTAGCGAATCATCGTCGAGTCACGGCTTATCTTGGTAGCCTAGAGAGGATTTCCTTTTTTCAGCGTGTTTTGTCTTATGGCCTCTCCTTCGATTCAGTGGTATCCCGGCCATATTGCCAAAGCAGAGCGATCGCTCCAAACCCAGCTCAAGCGAGTCGATGTCGTGCTCGAAGTGCGCGATGCTCGAATTCCGCTCTCAACTCTGCACCCTAAGCTCGATCAGTGGCTAGGGGACAAGCGCCGAGTGCTGGTAATTAATCGGGTGGATATGATTCCAGCCGCAGCGCGCGATCAGTGGCAGGCTTGGTTTAAAAGCCAAGGTCAGGTGGCTTACTACACCGATGCCAATCAGGGCACTGGCGTTGGCCAAATTTCCAGAGCGGCGCAAGCGGCGGGTGTGGCAATGAATCAGCGGCGCAAGGACAGGGGGATGCGATCGCGTCCTGTGCGCGCTGTTGTCATCGGCTTTCCCAACGTCGGCAAATCCGCCTTAATCAATCGTTTGCTCAAGCGCCGCATCGTCGAAAGTGCCCGCAAGGCAGGCGTCACCAAGCAACTGCGCTGGGTACGCATTTCCGATGAGCTAGAGCTGCTCGATTCTCCCGGTATTATCCCAGCTCAGCTTACCGATCAAGCGGCTGCTTTAAAGCTGGCGATTTGTGATGACATTGGTCAAGCGGCCTACGACACCCAGCGAGTCGCCTCGGCCTTTGTTGACCTGCTCCAGCAGCTAGATGCGGCTCAGCAAACCACTGAGCGACTGCAAGCGCTGAAAAACCGATATGAAATCGCGGCGACTGAGTGCACAGGCGAAACGTATTTACACCAATTAGCTGAGCACAGGTTTCAAGGCTCCCAAGAACGCGCCGCCCGCAAGTTGCTACAAGAGTTTCGCAAAGGCGTGCTGGGCAAGCTGTCGCTGGAGATTCCGCCAGCGTTGGATTTGCCCAAATCATCGGTCGAATCGGCGGTCGATTCCCTGACAGAATTATCCCAAACAGAATTGCTGCCCAATGCCGTCGCAACAGCCCCTGTTTAAGCGGCATCGTTTACGACCGTCATTTTTACGATCATTTTCCCTGTGGTTCCTTCCTCTGCTGCGCTAAAAGTCTCTGTGATTGCGCCCGATTTAGCGGGTGGCGGCACGACGCGGGTTTACTTAGTCGCTAATGCTTTGCAGCAAATGGGCTGCGATGTCACGGTGGTCGGCTGTCAGTTTGCCGAGCAGCTCTATCCGGTGCCGCCCGCTAATCTGAAGGTTTATGCGTTGCCTGCGGTGCGATCGCTCCAATACACCCTCAACTTGGCCCAGATCCTGCCTAAAATTGATGGGCAAGTTCTCTACGCTATCAAGCCCCGGCCTACCAGCTTTGGCACTGCGCTGATCAAAAAACTGATCACGCGTCGGCCCGTGATTGTCGATATTGACGACTGGGAAATGAGCTGGTTTGGGGGGGAGAGCGATCGCTATCGCCCAAGCGCCAAACAGCTTATGCGCGACGTGCTCAAGCCTAACGGCGCGCTGCACAACCCTGAGCATCCCCTGTATTTAGAATGGATGGAAAACTGGGTCTCAAAAGCAGATGCAGTTACGGTCACTACTCAGTTTTTGCAGCAGCGCTTCGGCGGTTACTATCTACCCAATGGCAAAGACACCGCAATTTTCAACCCGGATCTCTATGATCCCGTCGCCAGTCGGCAAAAGTACGGCCTATCGGCTTATCGCGTCCTGATGTTTCCCGGTACAGCCCGTCCGCACAAAGGCTTAGAAGATGTCTTAATCGCGCTTGATCAGCTCAATCAGCCGGATTTTCGGCTAGTCATCGTCGGTGGGCGGCGGCCCGATGGCTATGAAGATAGTCTCTTTGAGCGTTGGGGGCAGTGGCTGATAAAGCTGCCGCGCTTCCCGATTGATGAAATGGCTGAAGTGGTGTCGGCGGCGCATGTGGTGGTGGTGCCTCAGCGCGATTTAGCCACCGCCAAGGCTCAATTTCCGCTGAAGCTAACCGATGGCATGTCAATGGCCAAGCCAGTGATTACAACGACGGTGGGCGATATCCCAGAAATTGTGGGCGATACCGGATATTTGGTTGATCCCCACTCACCGGAACAAATTGCCGCCAAGCTAACGCTGATTTTTCAGGACTGGGCAGCGGCGGAGCAAAAGGGAGTGTTGGCGCGATCGCGTTGCGTAGAGCAGTACAGTATCACCGCAATGATCAGCCGGTTGCAGGCGATGTTTGCCCAAATTGGATATGAGCCCCGGCCAACATCAGATTAGAGAATAATATTTAGTCAGAGAATACTAACCAAATCTTTACCGCTCCGATGATATTCGCTCGATTACCTTCAAAGCTGCTTAGAATGGCTCAGCATCCGGTAAATGACCCATATATCGGTGATCATCAGACATTTGTTTTTGGATTAAACCAACCGAATGGGTATTGTAGAGGCAGTTAAGCTTAGGTAAAAACTAATACGTTCTATGATTACGTTTTAACAAATATTGCCTAGCTTCATCGACTATTCATACTTATGGTTGACTATCAGCGTTTACTTTTTAGTGTGAGTCACGGTGTTGATCATAATGGCCTGCTGTCTGCCAAGCGCTATAAGGTTATTGCTGCGGGCTAGTCTGCGCTTGTTTTTAAGTATTTAAAGAAGGTTATGCACTCTAGAAAACTTCTTATCAATCTGCTTAGCCAGCATCCGTTTCTGGTTTTTCTCACCGTTTTGATGGGATTTTCGGGTGCGCTATTCAATGGGGTAAGCACAATTCTGATTGTGCCCATCCTGCTAGAGCTGCTAGGCCAGTCGACCACGCTCATCAACCAACTGCCCGCTATTCTAAAGAAATTTCTCAGCGCCTTTGATGGGGTGCCAGAGAGCTACCGATTGCTGGCAATGGCGGTGGCGGTAGTGTCGCTGATTATTCTAAAGAACGTGGCCAACTATATCGGCTCATTGGCTGCTAGCAATCTCAACCGCAAGCTAGCAGCTAATTTACGCTTAGAGGGGCTTCGTATCCTTTTAGATGTCGATTTAGATTATTTCACCAAGTCGCGAGTAGGCGACTTGATCAACCATCTCAATATTGAAATCAGCCGAACCACGGTTGCGATTCGGACGCTGGCACGCATCGCAATTACAGTGATCACCATTTTAGTATTTGTGGGCTTTTTGCTCTGGACTTCCTGGCAGCTCACCCTAATCGCGACGGTAGCGCTAAGCGCGGTCTCCATGGTGAATCAGGCCGCAGTCAGGCAGTCCAAAACGCTGGGCGCGGAGCTTTCGGAAATTTCTAGGCAGTACTCATCTCATATTGTCGAAATTTTGTCAGGCATTCGCTTGGTCAAAGCCACGGCCAATGAGGACATGGAGTATGCGGCTGTCAGCGAACTGATTGAGACCAGGGAAGTTTCAGAGTATAAATCGCAGCTACTGTTCGCAGGCATTGGCCCCATCAGTGAGGTGTTTAGCATTATCGCCCTGATTGCGGTAGCGACCGTTGGCCGCGTCTTAATGAAGGGGCAAATCGAGGCATTTTCCTCTATTTTGCTGACCTATCTGCTTGTGCTGTTTCGGATGCTGCCATCGATTGGGCAGCTCAATGGAGCCCGCTCTCAAATGGCGAATGTGCTGCCGAGTGTAGATATTGTCAGCGAGTTTATTAAGCGCGAAGGTAAGCCCTTTATGAGTTTGGGGCACCGCTCTTATACCTCACTGCAAAAGGGCATTCGCTTTCACCAAATGAGCTTCAGCTATCCTGGTAGCAAGGAGTCAGTGCTCAAAAATGTGGATCTGTATCTGAAGCAGGGCACAACGCTTGCCCTTGTAGGCGCTTCAGGGGCAGGAAAATCAACCATTGCAGATTTGCTGCCGCGCTTTTACGATCCGACGGGGGGCAAAATTGAAATTGATGGCATTGATCTCAAAGAGATTGAAATCAAAAGCTTTCGGCGGCGACTCGGGGTGGTGAGTCAAGATACGTTTTTATTCAACGCATCAGTGCGAGATAACCTGACCTACGGTCGCCCTAAAGCAACGGAAGATGAGATTAAAGACGCCATCTACCGGGCTAATGCGCGTGAGTTTATTGTGGCGCTGCCGGAGGGTCTTGATACGCTGATTGGCGATCGCGGCGTATTGCTC
>QBMP01000064.1:12430-16979 GCA_003242115.1 Phormidesmis priestleyi | reverse complement strand
CAGGCGACCGCGACCAGCAGCCTAGCGATTTTGGTAACTTCTAGTGCTGGCAGCGTTCAAAATTGGCGGATGGGCTTCCTTAATCTGAAGCAGATTGTGCTGTTGGGGGCTCCGGCGGTCGTGACGGCAGTTTTGGGAACGATTGTGGGCGATCGCCTCCCGCCCGCATTACTCCTCGCTGGCTTCGGCCTACTGCTATTAAGCAACCTGTACTTAGTTTCGCTCAAAAAACGAGTCGTACTCAGCGCGCAGCTCAGAGATCCGCGCATGGGAACTGGCCCTGCGATTAACCCGTTGCTGGCTAGAATTGTCACCGGGCTGACGGCAGGATTTATGGCCGGACTGTTTGGCGTGGGCGGCGGGGTGATTTTGGTGCCCCTACAGATTTTGCTGCTAGGCGAAAGCATCAAATCAGCCGTGCGCACTAGCTTGGGCGTGATTGTCATCACCTCAGTTGCAGCCTGCGCGGGCCATGCCCTCAATCAAAATATTGACTGGGTGGCCGGTCTGATTTTGGGCGTTGGCGGATTGATCGGGGTGCAGGTGAGCACCCGGTATTTGCCTAAGCTGAGCGATCAAACCGTGACGCAGCTTTTTCGGATCATGCTGTTGCTGCTCTCTGTCTACATTTTTTGGCAGGCTTGGCAGCTCTGGCAAGCTCCGTAGGTCTGGAAATCTGGCAAGCCCAGCAGACGGGTTGCATCTTAAGACCAAGCCAATACACTCGATCCAAATTAAGCTAGCACCGCTTCGGCTAGAGCAATGTCAAAATAACCGGCTCCGTGCGCGTTTCCAGCAATGACCTGAAAGGGCTTATCGGGTTCACCAAAGTCGCTAATGACCAGCGTAGCTTTCGCAAAGTCTTGCTGACGGGTGTAGTCGTTGACGGTGACAATGGTTTTGAGGCCCGTTTGAGTCGCTGATAGCAGACCGTTATTCGTATCTTCAAAGCCCAGGCAGTTTTCAGGCGATAGCTTCAGGTGGGCTAGGGCGTATTCAAAAATGTCGGGCGCGGGCTTTTTTTTCGGCACCATATCACCTGCGGCAATTACCTCAAACCAGCTCAGGCTGTCGGCTCCAAGGGTATTTTCAAGCAGGGCTTGAACATTTGCAGGGGTAGTAGTGGTGGCGATCGCTAATCTGACGCCTTTGGCTCTCGCTTCGGTTAGCAGCCGCTCTACGCCAGGGCGCAAAGGAATTTTGCCTGCGGCTGCGTACTGCTTGTAATAGGTGGTTTTGGTAGCGTGCAGATGCTTAATAAATTCGGTGAGATCACTAAATCCGCTAGGCAACACAAAATTGGGCTGAGACTGCTGAATGTAGGCGAGAATGCGCTCTTTGCCGCCAGAGATTTCTAACAGGTCGCCGTACAGCGCTTCTGACCATTGCCAGTCGAGCCCAGCATCGGTAAAGGCTTGGTTGAAGGCAGGCCGATGCCCGTCGCGTTCGGTTTCGGCGAGGGTGCCATCGACATCGAAAATTAGGGCTTTTAGCTGAGCGGTTGAAGAGGCCACGCGATCGCTCCAAAAAAATAGCGTCAAAACAAAAGAGTTCGGCCTGATCCTACCGCTAAAAGGGCCGCTATCTTTTCTTTACAAAGCCGCCTTAGTCGCGATTCCTTGGTAAAAGTAGCCCATGACCTTGGGCAGATTAGGCGCATAGAATTCCTTGACTTCAACGCGATCAAACACCTCATTGACTAGATCGGCAATCGGGCGATTGAGATGGCAACCATCAGCGATGATGCGCTGTACAGGGGTCAGCCGATTTTGCCAAGTTTGAATACCGGGATCGGTGCTTAGCCCGTGCTCAATAAAGAAAAATCGGCCACCGGGCTTAAGCACTCGGTAGGCTTCGCTCAGAGCCTGGTGAACGTTGGCAATGCTGCACAGCGTCCAAGTGCAGACCACATCGTCGAAGCTAGCCTCAGCCATCGGCAGGTTTTCGCCGCTGAGAGTTTGAGTCGTAACGGCAATCGGGCTAGCGTCAATCCGCTTTTGGGCGATCGCCCCCATGCCCCCATTCGGCTCCACCGTCGTCAGCGACGTCACGCTGGCCGGATAATAGGGCAAATTCAGCCCCGTGCCAAAGCCAATTTCCAACACGTCTCCGCGCAAATCCTTTAAAAGCTGCTGCCGGTAGCTCGTCATTGATTCTGAAGACATGCTCAGCTCTAATAGCCGAGGGAAAATTAGCTGTGAATATAAGCCCATGATCTATCTGCTATTCCCTATTGCTAGAACTTCTGCTAGCGTTTTAACTTGCATCGCAGTCAACTCCTCAGAACCCATCACCATTCAGGCAAATCTATGGCGGCACTTAAAGGGCGAAGTCTTCTGAGCTTAGCGGATCTCACCACCGATGAGATGCTTCATTTACTCAATACCGCTGCCCGCATCAAGTCGGGAGAAATCAATCCCCAATGCCCCCAAAAAATCTTGGGCCTTGTCTTTAAAAAAGCCTCTACCCGCACTCGCGTGAGCTTTACCGCAGCGATGTACAAGCTAGGCGGCCAAGTGATCGATCTCAATGCCAACCTCACCCAAATTGGTCGAGGCGAACCGACTGCCGACACCGCTCGCGTGCTGGATCGCTACTTGGACGTGCTGGCCATTCGCACCTACGCCCAAAGCGAGGTTGAAGACTTCGCCCATCATGGCAATATCCCGATTATCAATGCACTCACCGATTTAGAGCACCCTTGCCAAATCTTGGCCGATTTGCTCACCGTTCAAGAGGCATTCGGTAGCTGTAAAGGGCTGACCATGACCTATTTAGGCGATGGCAACAATGTCGCGCATTCTCTCATTTTAGGCTGCGCCCTGGTAGGGATGAATGTCCGCATCGCCACCCCTGAAGGCTACGAGCCTGATAGTGACATCGTTAAAAAAGCAGAAGCGCTGGCTCAAGGGCGAAGCGAAGTGGTCGTTACTCACGATGCCAAAGCTGCTGTATCCGGAGCCCACACTCTTTACACCGATGTTTGGGCCAGCATGGGCCAAGAAGAGTTGGCGGAAAAGCGAATTCCTATTTTTGAGCCCTATCAAATTAATGCTGCAACCTTGGCAATCGCTGATCCCCAGGCCATTGTGCTGCACTGCTTACCAGCTCATAGGGGCGAAGAAATTACCGCAGAGGTGATGGAGGGCGCACAGTCTCGGATTTGGGATGAGGTAGAAAACCGAATGCACGCTCAGCAGGCGCTGTTGGCGGCAGTTTTGGGCGCAGTTTAGCGATTATTACGACCAAAGCTGGGTCTAAATCTGGATCTAAATCGGGCCTAAGTCTTTGGCTGTGCGGTTTTCGCAAACTGCATGGCAATCAAGCTCAGTAATGCGACGCCTAATAGTCCGGCGAGTGGGTTACTGTCGATGCCGGTGACCCATTCCGGCACCAGCCCAGTGTACTTACTCAGCCCACCGACATTGACAATGTAGTAACCCCAAATTAAGCCTGCATGGAGGCCAATGGGGTAGCCCAGTCGGGTGGGATTATCGCCTCTAGTAGAGCCGGTGGGCGATCGCCTTGCCCACACCAGCGCCACACCCAAAGCCACCAGCCCAAAAAACTGCGGAAACGTGCGCACAATTTCGGCCCACGGCTTAATAAAGTGAGTGAGCGCAAAAAACAGAGCGCACATGGCTAGCGCTGCTTTTGAGCTGTAGTTTTTCTCAAGTTCTGCCAGCAGCCAGCCGCGAAACAGCATTTCTTCGGCAAAGCCGACCGCTAGGGCCATTAAGAAGCCTTCTAAAATAAATCGAGCCAGACGCAGATCAGGCGCTGTCGGCGCAGCCCAGCCCAGCAGCGTTTCTAAGCCGAATAGCGCAAATACACCCAGCAATCCAATTGCCAGCGCCAACGCCAAGTCACGCGCCGTTTGCAGCTGAAAAATCAGCCCACAGCGCTGGAACGGGTGGGGCCAGTGGTGAATGTAATCGCCCCACCGAGGCAATCCCCACAGAAACCCAGCGTACAAAAGCACGAGCGCTAAAATGCCGGTAAATCCAGAGCGGTTCAAGACATTACCAATCCAAGTAAGTGCCAAGAAAAAGGGTAGCCAAGCGATTAGCAGCAAACCCAGAAATATTCCTATTCTTCGCCAAGCGCCCTGATTCCTAATCCAAACCGTTAATCGTCTTCCCGACGATTTTTCCGGCCGTTTTTTATCCAATGAGCCCACAGCAACCCGCTCTATTAATCGTCCGGCTCAATAGTACTTGTTAGACCTTTGCTACAGAGCGTCTCGCAGTAAAACTCAGCGTGTTCTAGCTCACAAATAATTACCAGCCCTTTGCCTGAGTTGTGAGCCTGCATCATAATATCAATCGCTTGCGGCGCAGTCAGTGCGGGCACCGTCTGCACCAAGCATTCAACCACGTATTCCATACCATTAAATTCGTCATTGTGCAGCAGTACTCGGTATCTGGGCGCTATTTGACGATCCGTAGTGAGGACGGTTTTTTCGATGGTTCCAACAGAGGTCGGCATAGTAATTTAGCTGCTCCTTGCACGATAGTTCTTGCACGATAGCCCGTATCACGGCCACGCA
>QBMP01000064.1:5774-12324 GCA_003242115.1 Phormidesmis priestleyi | reverse complement strand
TCTCAAGATTTTACTGCCAGAATTTGTTTCTAGCCCATTGCTTTTGTACAGGCTTTGCCCCAGAACGAAATCTCTACCAAAAGATGTCTGAGCCTAGAATATTTTTGAGGCTGAAATGTCTGCCTGGAACATCTGTCTGCCTGGAACATCTGTCTGACAGAAGCATTCAAAAGGAATGATACGATAGGGATGAATGAAAAATTCAACAATCTTAATATATCTTAGAGAAAGCAAAAACAATACATTGCCGGTCAGTCATTAAATGGGTGTCTGTGACCGATCAATATCCGATGTGTTAGCTCTCAATTCCGTTTAATATCTTTGCTATTTCAATTATGAGCGTTGTCCCTTCGCAAATTCTTTATTTAGAGCATGGTGCTACGCGGCTCTACGCCGAGGCCATTCAGATAATGGCTGCCCGTCATCTCTGCTGGGCAAGACCCACGCTGTTAATTCAAGGATTACCCGTAATTCAAGGGTTACCAGAAGGCAGCGCTCAAGACCTGCGCCAAGAAGCGATCGCGGCGGCGGTGCAAAACCCTGAGGACTCCAAACTCCAGATCTGCGACTTAGAAGGTGGCCCCGACCTGATCTGGCCGCTTGATTTATTTCAAATCGCCTGTGATATTGACTTTTTCTCATTGCTCATCAGGATAAAAATGAGTCCTGAAGACAGTTCCTATCGCGATCGCAGCAGCGAACTCAATGCTTTCATTCACAGCTTTTGGCACACCGACGGCAGCGGTTTTCACGCTAGCGATCTGCCTTCTTTGGATGTTCGATGAGGTCAGCGCCCAAAAAGCACTCAAATGACGCCATGACGCTGATCCCAGATGCATGGCGTCCCAGAAGCATGGAGGTTTCAGCTGTAGCTATCCGTAGCTATCTGCCATCTATCGGCGATCGCACTCAATCTGCTATGCCTATATTTAAGGTGTCCACTGCCGACTTCACCGAAATCTAGAGCCCTGGTATTAAAGTTACTTATTCACCTTTAAATAAACCTGTTCTTTCAAATCTCTGTTCGCCACCAAGTCACCAAAACTTATGTCTTTTTAGTCTTGACAACTTTCCATTTAAAGAACGAAAAGAATAAAGCACAAGCCTCACTTTAATGTCTGTAAGTCTTTTAATATCTGTAAGCCCTGTCGGGAGATAAAAATTAGTTCACACTATTTACCAAGCTGTCTAAAAGCAAGCCTAAGCACAATTTAACTAGAAGAGATTCCTGCCGATAAATTATGTAAAAGGTGTGAAGTTATACTGTTGGAGATGCTAGGAACAAAAATAATTAAAAACCTGCTAAACAATAGATAATCAATTGTTGAATGCGCCTTGGCTGAGCATTTAACGTAACCTTAACTAAGCCTGACCCGCCCTATTCTTGAACTGCTTTTTGAGAGCGGCCTTCAGTTTTCCTTGAATTCTTAGCATTAGCGATTGGGTAGCCTGATAAAGTACGACTTGCTCAGGCTGTGAGCTATGTTTTACAGGCCGCTCAGCTAATTTTTAGCTAGCGGGTACCCGGTTGGTATCTGAGAGTACGGAATTTTCAATGAGGTTAAAGTTAAGTGAAATTGCTTACTCAAACTTTAAGAAAGCCATCGCCAAGGTCAAGATTAGACAAATATACGGCTGGCATACAGCGCTCTTAAGATTGGACAGTTAGGTTTATGTGTAGGCGCTATCAGCGTAAATATAAATTGTGTAAAGCTCGACTAGACTTGACCAAACTTGACCGTCGGTTACTCGTCAGTCTAACTATCAGTTAACAGTTTCATAAATTAGCAACGGCTTACTAAAAGCTGACTAAGGAAAGAGTGATATGGCTATCTGCAACCCTTCTGTTACTGTGATTTGTCCCGCCGGGATTTTGAATGCCGAAAGTGCTGCTCAATTTGAGCGGCAGCTAATGTCAGCCATGCGCGACGATCGCATTGATGAGCTGCTGGTGGATATGAGCAACGTAGAATCTCTGGATAGCGCTGGGTTAGTTTCTTTTATGTCCGCGCTCAATGCGGCTCAAGCTCAGCGCAAGCGGCTGAGAATTTGTTCTGCGCCTCCTTCTGTGCGCATTGTCTTTGAGCTGACTCAGCTTGATCGCATCTTTACAATGGTTGATCAGATGCCGGTATCGCTGGCGGCATAAGGTCGGCTTCCTTGCTTTATCTATTCTTTTATCTATTTTATCTATAGAAGGCTAAAGGAAAGGCCAAAGGCTAAAGGGAAGGCCAAGAGGTTTGCGATATAGTGAGGGCTCAGAAGATCTTTCATACGATTTGCCGTGCCTATTGCTGTCGCTGACCTGCTTAACGCTGATATTTCTCGGCCCGCTCGCTATTTGGGAAATGAGCGCGGGGCTGTGCATAAGCCCTGGCAAGCGGCTGATATTCGCTGGGTGCTGACCTATCCTGAAATTTACGAAGTAGGTGCTTCCAACTTGGGGCACATCATTTTGTACAGTATCTTAAATGCGCAGCCCAGGCAGCTTTGCGATCGCGCCTATCTCCCAGCCACCGATCTGGCCCAAAAGCTCAAAGCCAGTGATACCCCGCTGTTTGCGGTAGAGTCTAGGCGCGCCCTTCCAGAATTCGATATTCTGGGCTTTAGCCTTAGCTATGAGCTAGGCGCTACCAACATTTTAGAAATGCTCTCGCTGGCTCAGGTGCCTTTAACCTGGCAAGAGCGCGATGATCCCACTCAGCCCTGGAACGTAGAAACAGGTAGCTGGCCACTGATTTTTGCTGGCGGCGGCACGGCGACCTCTAACCCTGAACCCTACGCTGAGTTTTTTGACTTTATGGCCCTAGGCGACGGTGAAGAGCTGCTGCCCGAAATTGGCCTCGTGCTTGAAGAAGGCAAAGCCGCTGGTCTTACCCGTTCGGAATTATTGCTGGATTTGGCCCAGGTGCCAGGGGTCTATGTTCCTCGCTTTTACGATATGGCGGCTGACGGTTCGGTGCATCCTAATCGGGCTGATGTGCCTAGCCGGATTTTGCGGCGGGTATCGCCACCGATGCCAGAGTATTCGATTGGCTTAGTGCCTTACGTTGAGACGGTGCATGATCGGCTCACGGTAGAAATTCGGCGGGGCTGCACTCGCGGCTGTCGCTTTTGTCAGCCGGGAATGCTCACTCGTCCGGCTAGAGATGTGCCGCCAGATGAGGTGATTGACACGATTGAGCGAGGAATGCGCGAAACGGGCTATAACGAGTTTTCGCTGCTATCGCTGAGCTGCTCGGATTATTTGGCCTTGCCAGCAGTCGGCGTTGAAATCAAAAACCGACTCAAAAATGACAATATTAATCTGTCGCTGCCTAGCCAGCGAGTAGATAGATTTGATGAAAATATTGCCCATATTGTCGGCGGGCTGCGGCAGACAGGGCTGACGTTTGCGCCTGAGGCCGGGACGCAGAGAATGCGCGACATTATCAACAAGGGGCTGACGAATGAAGAGCTGCTGCGAGGGGTAAAAACGGCCTATGAGCAGGGCTGGGATCGGGTAAAGCTGTATTTTATGATTGGGTTGCCCGGTGAGACGGATGTGGATGTGCTCGGTATCGCCGAAACGGTGCGCTGGCTGCGCAGTGAGTGCTTTATTAAAGGGCGAAAGCCGCTCAAGCTCAATCTGACGATTTCTAACCTTACGCCCAAGCCCCACACGCCGTTTCAGTGGCACTCGGTTTCGACCCATGAGTTTGCCCGTAAGCAAAGGCTGCTGCGCTCTGAACTGAACACCATGCGTGGCGTCAAGGCCAACTTCACAGACGTGCGAATTTCGGCGATGGAGGATTTTGTCGGTCGAGGCGATCGCCGCTTATCAGCCGTTGTGCGCAGAGCTTGGGAACTGGGAGCGGGTATGGATGCTTGGTGGGAGAGCTTAGAAAAAGCGTTTGGAGCTTGGACACAGGCTATAGCCGATGCCGGACTCGATTGGAAATATCGTCAGGTGGAGTCGGGGGAATGGAATCTCGATGAGACAATCGCGATCGCCACCACTAAAAGCGAATCCCCTGAAAACGAATCTCCTGAAAGCGAATCCTCTGAAAGCGATCCTATCAATCCAGCAATGACCGCCGTATTAGCCCGCCGCCTGCCCTGGGATCACATTGATACCGGCATTGACAAGCAGTGGCTCGAAGACGATTTGCTTCGCGCCCTAGAAGCCGCTACCGTGCCCGACTGCTCCTTTGAAGGCTGCTCACACTGCGGCATTTGCGGGCCGGACTTTGGCCATAATGTAGTGGTGCCGCCGCTGGCAATTCCTGAGTTTTCAGGACACTTCAAGCCCAACCAAACCCGCGCTCAGCGGCTACGCATCAAGGTCGGCAAGCTGGGCGACATGGCACTCATCGGCCATTTAGACTTTGCTAGAGTGATGGATCGGGCAATTCGACGGGCGGCGCTGCCGATTGCCTTTAGCGGCGGATTCCATCCCGGCCCTCGGATTTCTCCGGCGAATGCATTGCCGCTGGGCCTAACAAGCACTGGTGAAATCATTGATTTTGAGCTAACAACAACGGTTACGCCAGATGAGTTTGAGGCTCGACTGCGGGCGCAGCTGCCGGAGGATATGCCAATTTATGAAACTACCGAAATCTCTTTGCAGATGCCTTCAGCGACAAAGTGCTTAGATCAGGCGGAGTATCTGCTGGCCGTCAATCCGGTAGATGAGCTGGAAATTGACTGGGAAGCGCTTGTGCAGCGAGTGCTAGCGGCTGAGCAAATTATGCAGAATAAAGAAACAAAATCGGGGAAAGTCAAGTCGGTGGATCTGCGATCGCGTCTCACCACGCTAGCCCTCGTTTCTTCAGCGAACCTAGAATTGCCTGAATCCGTCCGCCATAAATTTCAGGCCCAAACCGTGATGCACTACATCGGTAGTTGCCGCAACGATGGCACCCTGCTAAAGCCCCAAGATGTGATCACCATGCTGGAATCTGTAAGCGACCAGAAGCTTGTACTAGGGCATGTTCACCGGGTTCAACTCATACTTTTAAAAACGGCTGAACCGGCAGCGGTAGGAGCGACTCATGGTTAGTGTTCAAGATAGTGATGGCAACGGCTCAGACAAATCTTTCCGTAAAGCGTTCTCTTCCGTTGGCTTGAAAGCGACAGTCAACGGCATTTTTGTGAGCGTGATCTGGAGCCTTGTGTTGGGTGGTGGCGCGATCGCTAAAAATTTGCCCACACAGCTGTCAGATATAGATCGCTTTCCCTTATTTTTACCGGCTTCGCAGGGTCAGATAGTTGCCTCTAGCAGCAGCCTTTCGCTGACTGAAATCAGCCAGCCTAGTTTGGTTTGGATAGAGGATCAGTTGGGTAGCCGCTATGGTAGCGATCGCTTAGTCCAACAGTGGCAAGCTTACCAAACCGATGAGGGCCTTCAATATGTCGATGTCGTCGTCAACGAATCAATTTGGGACTTGCTTAGTTACTTCGAGCGCTATGGCTTTGTTTTGCAGTTTGGCACAGCGGCCAAAAGCTATGGCTACAATTTGCGCGTTTTTCACAGCGGTGATGTCGTCAATCGCCAAGAGATAATTGGCCTTAGCAGCACGTCTCGGCGGGTCGCGAGTCGCTCAATTGCCCTGCGCGGGGCTTATTTGTGCGATTTCTCGGATCTCGCGCCCCGATCAGGCACGCCTGCCGCCGAGATTGCTTGCAGCGTTGTATTAGATGAATTTTCTAGTCGCCGTCCGGCCAGACAACTCTTTTAAAGTCTGTTCCAGCGCTCTATAGGCAACCTTATGAATTGGATGAATTGGCTCTCAGCTGCTTCCACACCGCAAAATAAGCCGCTTGTAGCTCACCGGGTAAAGGAGCCAACAGCTCACTGCTAGCCAAATTTAGCCCCGACAACAGGCCAGCAGTCAAAGCCCCAGGTAAGCTGGCATTCAAGCTGGCATCACCACCCAAAAACACAGGTGAAAGCCCTTTTTCCGCAATAGAAATTTGGGTTGCAGGCCCGGTTTGCCAGCAAAAATCTATCCATTGCTGAGCCGTTTTACTCATCGGCGCGCCTTTGGGTCGCACCCACATATCTGCCGATAGCAGGCTGCCTTCGTCAGGAATCACTACTTTGAGATCTCGGTAGCGCTCAAGCGCCGCTACCACGTCTCCTGACCAGCCAACAGCGACATCAGCGTCTTCGTTGACCAAAGCCTTCAGTGAATTGTCCGCATCGTAGGCTTTAATCTGCTGATTAAGCTGAGCAAAGGGCGCTGATAGTGACTTGAAAAGAGTCGTTGAGAGGGCGTCAGTCGGTAATCGCAGGCTGCCATCGGCGTTGACTTTAAAGGTGGGATTGAAGCGATCGCGCTGCATTTTTTCCACTAAGCCCAGCACGATGCGCGGATGATCGGGCAAAATTACTTTTTGACGCAGCGCTGGCGAAAGCAAGTCTTTCCAGGTCTTAAACGGTGGATTTTCGGGTGAGGCGTCGGGAAACTGGCTCTGACGGTAGACAATTACCAGCGCTTGCACCTTGTAAGGCGCGGCCCAAATTTTCTGGCTGCTAGCGGGTTTACCCCCTTCAGCGAGTGAACCC
>QBMP01000064.1:0-5764 GCA_003242115.1 Phormidesmis priestleyi | reverse complement strand
GTAGCGGTGCGGCTAACAAACTGCTGCCAAGGAAGCGGTAGCTTGGCCAGGGTTGCCGCTGGAATATCTAACGGTTCGAGGAGGTTTTGCGCGATCGCACTCGTCAGCCAATAGTCGCCCAAGCTCACCAAATTATCCGGCATCGCTTTGCTAGTCGCCTGACGCCAAGGCAGCGCGCGATCAATCGCAGAATCACTCTCTGCCACCGGCTTTTGCCATTGCTGCAATTGCTGAAACAAGCTCTGAAGCTGCGCTACTGACTGAAAATCTACCGGCTCGACTGCCTGCTTGCGAAACTGTTGCAGCACCTCAGCCGGAACCGCGCCTTCCAAAAGCATTACCTTAAGTGCATCTGCTGACTTTGCGCCACAGCCACTCAGGCCGCCACTCAGGCCGCTGCCCAGCGTCAGCGCCGCCGCCCTCAACAGTAATTGCCTGCGATTGATCATCTTTGCTTTTATTACACCCTCATTGCAGCCGCCCAACTATAACAAATATAGAAAAGGCAGCAAAAAGCGCAGAAAGGGAATTTCCTTACTGCGCTTAAAGTCTAAACCTTTATTTGTTGACTTTGAACCCTACTTTGAACCCTACTTTGAGGAGCCAGATTATAGAGACTTGGTTTTGCCTGCGCCCCATTTGTCACCCATGATCTTGGGCATGACTAAAATATGAGCAGAAATGGCTTCTAGATCATCCTCAGTCAGGTTGCGCATTTTGGGGTAAACATCGCTGCTTTTGGTGCTAGGGTGAAGCTCAGAAATTTCGACCAAGCCGTCGTAAGTAGTCGGATTGTGCAGATAGTCCACTAGCGCAGCAAGGTTGTCACGAGCCGGGAAAGCGCCTTCTAGTGATTCCGTATCTAGGCCAACGTTGGGGTTGGTTTTGGTAATGCCCGCCACATGGCAAGTCGCACAGGCAACGTTGAACTTTTTGCGACCCAGTAAAAAGTCTTCTACCGGCAGCGTCACCGTCTCGCCCTGCTCGTTGGCCTTAATGGTGCGAGTAGCGGCATCTAGCTCAGCCGCTAGCGCCTCACCACCGCCAAATGTGTGGCCAAATGCGCCAACACCTAACACACTTGAAACAAAAATGATCGCCGCCACCATCAGTGAGGCGCATCTCTTAAACAAATTTCTCATCTTTCCTGCTCGTTTCTCAGACACAGCTCTCAACACGGATCTCAGTAGCCGTTCAATTTTCATTGAACCTAAGTTGACCCTAAATTATTGTCTTATCATGCCATGAAATAGGGCGATCGCAAGGCAATACTATCAAACAAATCTACCGAGCAAAACCTAGCTAATTCAGTCTCTAAAAGACTTTGGAAAGCCTTTCAAAAGGATGCCTTACAGAATTTGTTGTTTATTTTTGCTCAGATTTGTTACATTTCTTTATCAAAAAACAGCTAACAAGAGCGGCTATTCAGCCCCTTTGAGCACGGTTTCAACCTGTTTGGGCATTTCAACCTGTTTGGTAGCGGCAACTAGCCCTTTTTCGACCGGACGATGCAGCCGAATGAGCTGAGCCAGCATTTGCTTTAGCTCTGGGCGGGGCACAATTTTATCGACGAAGCCGTGGCGCAGCAGATACTCGGCTGTTTGGAAGCCTTCGGGCAGCTTTTCTCGCACGGTCTGCTCCACAACTCGCCGACCCGCAAAGCCAATCGTCGCTTCAGGCTCCGCCAAAATAATGTCGCCTAGCATCGCAAAGCTAGCCGTTACCCCGCCAGTCGTGGGGTGGGTGAGAATGGGAATGTAAAGCAGTTTCGCCTCGCGATGGCGCTCTAAGGCCGCTGAAATTTTGGCCATTTGCATGAGGCTGAGCATCCCTTCCTGCATCCTCGCCCCGCCTGAGGCGCAGACGATAAATACCGGCAGGCGTTCAGCACTGCCGCGCTCTATCAGTCGAGTGAGCTTTTCGCCGACGACGGAGCCCATGCTGCCGCCCATAAAGCGAAAGTCCATAACGCCGAGGGCCGCAGGCTCATTGTGAATGTGGCCAATGCCGGTCTGGACGCCATCAATGAGCTTGGTTTTGGCCTGGGTGTCGCGCAGGCGGTCGGCATAGGCTTTGCGATCGCGAAACCGCAGCGGGTCTTTAGGCGCAATTTGCGTGTCTATGGGGTTCCAAGTGCCGTCATCAATGATCTGCTCGATGCGATCGCCACTAAATATTCGATGGTGAAAGCCGCACTCAGGGCAAACCTTTTGGTTGGCGCGTAAGTCTTTAGTGTAGGTGAGCACATCGCAGCGCTCGCACTTTGTCCAGAGGCCGTCGGCGATTTCGCGCTCGTGGCGATTCTCGCTAATTAGACCCGTCTTTTTGCGGTTGGCAAACCAGTCGAACAGTGACATTTTTTCGCTCATCAAACCAAAATTAAGTTCGCAGCCTCACAAATCTATTTACAGCAAACCAGTGATTTCAACGAGGCCAGTTCATTATTCATCCTACTGGTTTGATTCCCTCATTGGGAAATTTGGCTGAAGATTCTTATAATACCAGCGCTCTTGACTGGCAAAAGCGCATTGCCTAAAGTCCTAGCGGCCTAAAGTTCTAGCGGTCTAAAGTCCTAGCGGGAAAAACACAGCTAGATAGGCTCCAATTAGCTGGTCGCCATAAAACAGCGTCAGCACAGCGCCTAGCGCCAGATACGGCCCAAACGGAATATGCTGCTTAGGGCCGAGGGCACCGAGGGCTATAGCCCCGCCCCCAACCACTGATCCTAGCCCCGCTGCCAAAAAAGTTGCCAGCAGCAGTCCTGAGCCACCCAACCAAGCCGCCATCATCGCCGCCAGCTTAGAGTCTCCACCGCCCATCGCCGGTTTTCCAAACGCCATGCTGCCGACCAGACCAATCAAATCAAACAGCCACAGCCCTGCAAGGCTGACGACCACAGACGACATTACTCCGGCGGCTACATGGCTCAGCGTCGGTGCTTGCAGATAGCTCATTACGCCCTGAAACCCTCAACCCAGCACAAGCCCCGAAGCGGTGAGACTATTCGGCAGGGTCATCGTATCGAGATCAATCAGTGCCAGTGCCAGCAACCAGCACACAAAAATCCAATGCCCCGGCGTTTGCCAAGTCGAGCCAAAAAACATAAACACCGCTATAAACAAACCGCCTGTTGCAAACTCCACCATTGGGTAACGAGCCGCAATCGGCAATCGGCAGCTTCGACACTTGCCTTTTAGCCATAGCCAGCCAAACACGGGCACATTGTCATAGGGCTTGAGCCGAGTTTCGCATTTAGGGCAGCGAGAAGGCGGATGAATTAATGACAGCCCCGCCGGTAGCCGGTAGACCACCACGTTTAAGAAGCTCCCAACCGCCGATCCCAAAATAAAAACAATCAGAATAGGAACAAAAATATCCACTCAGTTCAGGTACGCAGTCGGCGACGGGGGATAAAATACCTTGCTAGAGTGCCCCGTTTATCCAAATCTGTATTATCCGAATCTGTATTATCCGAATCTGGTTAAATAAGATTAAATCAGGCCAAGTTCGATTTGGCTGAAGGGAACAAAGCACTCCTGAGGCAGCAGCACGGGTTTGTCGCCAAAAACAAGCTTGCCGCGATAGTTGCGGCGGCCAATCGCGACGCCAATGGGTCGCTGTATGACTTCGGGATGCACTTCGTAAAAGGTACGGTAAATGTGGCGTGCAGCCTTGATTAGCTCTGGATTAAGCAGGGCAGAGTCATCGCCAAAGGCGAGCGGATCGGTGCTTGCAGGCGGCATGTTTGGCGTTCTCATCTCGCGTGACGACAAGCCTCTAGGCGGCGCGGTAACTCCATTCATCTTAAATCAACTCCTCATGGCTCTAATACTATGACTCTAAATATCTAAATGTCTAAATGACAGTGAACTTTACAGCAAAATCTCAGTAAATTTGGCTAAGGCAGATAATTCAGTCCCGAATTAGACCCGAATTAGGCCCAAATTAGGCTCAAATCAGAATTGAGCTTCTAGCACCTTCTGCAAAGCCTGCCCCATTTCTCTACATCCGACGGATTTCATTCCCGGCGACATAATGTCTCCGGTTCGGTAACCCTGATCGAGTACAGCCAAGACAGCTTGCTCAATTTGATCGGCAGCAGCGGGCTGATTCAGCCCATAGCGCAGCATCATAGCAGCGCTGAGCACTTGAGCCAAGGGATTGGCCTGATCTTGTCCGGCAATGTCCGGCGCTGAGCCGTGAACGGGTTCAAAAACGCCGGGGCCGCTCTCGCCGAGGCTTGCAGAGGGCAACATGCCGATGCTGCCAGTTAGCATTGCGGCTGCGTCCGAGAGAATGTCGCCGAAAAGATTGCCGGTGACAATCGTGTCAAACTGCTTGGGCGCGCGCACTAACTGCATGGCGGCGTTGTCTACATATAGGTGAGAAAGCTCTACATCAGGGTATTCAGGGCCGAGGGTAGTGATGCGATCGCGCCACAGCTGCGACACTTCCAGCACGTTCGCTTTATCTACCGAGCACAGCCGCCCCTGACGCTTTTGCGCAATCTCAAACGCCACCCGGCCAATGCGATCAATTTCGCTGCTGCTGTAAACCATCGTGCTGACGCCGCGCTTTTCGCCATTTTCTAACTCAAAAATGCCCTTGGGCTGACCAAAATAAATGCCGCCCGTAAGCTCACGCACCACCATAATATCCACCCCTTCGACAATCTCTGGCTTCAGTGAAGACGCTCCTAGTAGCTGCGGCAAAATCGTCGCCGGTCGCAGATTGGCAAACAAATTCAGCCCAGAGCGTAAGCCCAATAGCCCCGTTTCTGGCCGCTGCGATCGCGGTAAGCTATCCCATTTGTAGCCGCCAATTGAGGCGAGCAGCACCGCATCCCTGGCTAGGCAAGCCGCTAGCGTCTCATTTGGCAGCGGCGAACCGGTCGCGTCAATCGCTGCGCCGCCTAGCAGAGCTTCTGTAAAGTGAAAGTCAAGGTCGTGCTGTGAGCTGATTTGCTTGAGAACAGCCACCGCTACCGCCATAATTTCGGGGCCGATGCCGTCGCCAGGAAGGAGCGTAATGCGAAAAGATGCTGTCATGGTGGCCAAAAAAAAGGATAAACATAGACGCAGCCATAATACCTGATGAGCATCGCGGTAAAATGCAGTCGGTGCTTTTATCCGTAGCGCTGCTTTTATTAATCGGTCGATGCTAAGCGATCGCTCCTTTGTATGGCTTTTCTCCGTGATGACTTGGCTCAACTCACTGCTTACCAGTCGCCGCATCCCCCTGAGCTAGAGGCCGTCTCGCCGCCAGATTTAGATCCCTCCGTGCTAGATCCGTTAGATACCAACGAAAGCCCAATTGATCTGCCAGAATCCATCAAGGCGGCTTTGGCTAAGCAGTACGAACGCGCGATCGCCGCCAACCGCTATCCCGACGGCGACCAGCTTGCCCTCAAGCGCGCCGTCGTCACTTACGCCATTCAGTCAGGAAACATTGCGCCCGAATCGATCACGCCTGCAAATATCACCCTCGGCAACGGCTCCGACGAACTTATCCGCTCCGTGATTATGGCTACCTGCCTTGGCGGGCATGGATCAGTGCTGGTCGCGACTCCCACGTTTTCGATGTACGGCATTTTAGCCCAGACGCTCGGCGTGCCGGTGCGCACCGTAGCGCGAAAAGCCAACTTCGAGGTGGACTTAGCCGCTGCCCAAGCGGCTATTGACGCAGCGGCTATTGACGGCCCGCCGGTACGGGTGATTTTTATGGTGCATCCCAACTCACCGACCGGTAACGCCCTCACCCATGC
>QBMP01000063.1:9789-17011 GCA_003242115.1 Phormidesmis priestleyi | reverse complement strand
GTATATTGATGAGCTGTTAGGCAGATAGTAAAAACGAACGTGATTTCTCCCCAACCCGACGGGTCTTTGAGCACCTTGTGACTGTGGGCTCGATTGGGATGACAGACTTCTGTTGACGTTGAATCAATGAAGCTGATACCCGTCAGATCACCAAAGGTCGTTTGCAAGAAACAGGCTCACGCGCTCATGCTCCAAGGCACTAGCTCGACATGTAAGCCGTCTCTCATGAGAGGTCTTCAACAATTCCAGGTCTTAACTTGAGGACATCCGGAATCCTCGATTTAGCGACACCTCAAATCACTATTCATTTCAATAAACTGCCTCTTCAGCGTCTTGATGTAGGGGTTCTTCACAGATTGGGTGAAATCATAATGTTCTTTTATAAAAGGAAACTCTGGTACGATTGTTGCTCTCTTTTATTTGCTCGACTAGCCAAGAAAACCCGAATGGTTGCAGATCGATGAGGTCAGCCCTACCTACGTCATCGCGTAGGCCGCAACTCAAAGCATAACTTTGGTTAAGTTGATGCTAAGTCGAATCTATGACTCGATCCTGCTCTGCAAGTATTCTTAAGATATTGTGACCGTAAAACTTAGCCGTAAGGCATTAGTTAGCAATCAATACTTGCCTCTTTACCCATTTTACAGCGAACATAATATTAGCCTGTTACCCACTCACCAAAAACCAATCATGCTCTCAGCTGTCGAACCTAAATCGCATATTGATAATCAGACCGTTTATTTTCGCTGCATCGCGGGCTGCTCTGCCAAGCACTCGATCTTTGATGTGATTTACACTTGCCCATCGTGCGGTAGCCTGCTGGAAGTGCATCATGACCGGGAATCGCTCAAAAAACGCAGCGCGACTCAGTGGCAGCAGCTATTTGACTCGCGAGTCGGCACGACAAAGTGGCCCTATGGTAGCGGCGTGTGGGGAATGCGTGAATGGGTCATTCCCTCATTGGCTGACGAGAATATCGTCAGTATGTTTGAAGGCAATACGAACTTGTTTTGGGCAGAACGATTGGGATCGCAGCTAGGCGTTCCTGACTTATGGATCAAGCTCTGCGGCAATAGCCACACCGGCAGCTTCAAAGACTTGGGCATGACTGTGCTCGTGAGTGTAGTGAAGCAAATGATGGCTCAAGGCAGCGATGTAAAAGCCGTTGCCTGTGCGAGTACGGGTGATACTAGCGCGGCTTTGGCGGCTTATGCAGCTTATGCTGGAATCCCGGCCATCATCTTCTTGCCTGCTGGTAAAGTCAGTACGGCGCAGCTCATTCAGCCTGTCGCTAACGGTGCCCATGTGCTTGCCCTCGATACCGACTTTGATGGCTGTATGAAAATCGTCCAAGAAGTGACGCAGGATAATTCGATTTACCTAGCCAATTCGATGAATAGTCTGCGCATTGAAGGCCAAAAGACGGTCGGCATCGAAATCGCCAAACAGTTTGATTGGGAAGTTCCGGACTGGATCGTTATTCCGGTGGGCAATCTTGGTAATATCAGTGCTCTTCATAAAGGATTTCAGCTGATGCTGGATCTGGGGTTGACTACTCGAATGCCCCGGTTAGTCGCTGCGCAGGCTGCTAGAGCCAATCCTTTTTATGAATCTTTCAAAAATGGGTTTAAAGAGAAAATCAGTGTGACTGCACAGAGTACCTTGGCTAATGCCATCCGGATTGGCGATCCGGTTAGCTATGAAAAGGCTGTGAAAGCGATCGCGGCAACGGACGGCATAGTCGAACAGGCTACTGAGAACGAATTGGCCGATGCTTCCGCGCACGCTGATTTGACCGGCATGTTCACCTGCCCGCATACGGGTGTCGCCCTTGCTGTCCTGACTAAACTGGTCAAGCGTGGCGTGATTAAATCAAGTGACAAAACTGTCGTGATTAGTACGGCTCACGGCTTAAAGTTTACCGACTTTAAAGTTGGCTACCATGAATCGAGTTTGGAAGATGTGACCAGCCAGTACGCTAATCCGGCTGTCCACTTACCGGCTGATTCGGATGTCGTCAAAGCTGAAATCAAAAAACGGCTGATTTATTAGCAAGCCGACTCCCGCGCTGGACACCCCGCAGCGGGTTCGCTGTGTTTTGTGCGGGGGATATTTCAATAGCTTCGCTGGCGATCGCACCCTCTCCAAATCATTTTTAGACTAGGGTACTTTCTAAATCTGTGAAAGCTTCGGCCCTTTCTACAACAGCCTATCGAAAAATCATCCACGTCGATATGGATGCTTTTTACGCATCGGTAGAGCAAAGAGACAACCCTAAATTGCGGGGTCAGCCGGTTGTAGTCGGCGGTACACGCCCGAAAAGCGCGGTGCGGTGGCCGCCGCTAGTTACGAGGCTCGTCAGTATGGCATTCATTCGGCAATGCCCGCTCGTACGGCTGTGCAGCGCTGCCCGCATTTGGTTTTTGTGCGTCCTCGTTTTGAAGCCTACCGCGCCGTCTCACAACAGATTCGCTCTATCTTTTTTGACTACACTGATTTGGTGGAGCCGCTTTCGCTAGACGAAGCTTATTTGGACGTCACAGCCGATAAAAAAGACATCGGTTCAGCGATGCTGATTGCAGGCCAAATCAAGCAGCGAATTAAAACTGAGCTTCAGCTCACCGCCTCAGCAGGGGTTTCTATCAACAAGTTTTTGGCAAAAATTGCCTCTGATTTAGACAAACCCGATGGACTATCTATCATCGCGCCTGATCAGGCGGCGGCATTTATAGAAAAGCTGCCGATAGAACAGTTTTACGGGGTTGGCCCAGCGACGACTGCGAAGATGAAAGCGCTGGGCATTGAGACGGGCGCTGATCTCAAACAGTGGGAGCGGCACCAGCTTATGGCAACCTTTGGCAAAGCGGGTGATTACTATTACAAAGTTGTTCGCGCAGAAGATAATCGAGCGGTAAATCCCAATCGCATTCGTAAATCTATTGGTGCGGAAAAAAGCTTCTTTGAAGACTTACGCCAGCCAATCGAGATGGAATCAGCGCTACAAAGCATTGCTGAAGAGGTGCATCAGCGCCTAATTCAAAATAGACACAGTGGCTATAGACTAACGTTGAAGATCAAGTACGACAACTACGACGTGATCACTCGCAGCCGCACGTTAGAGACGCCTATTCAGGCCGTTGCCGAAATTTTGTCGTTGGCAACAAGCCTACTGCTGGCTAATATTACGCCCCATCGGCCAGTTAGGCTCTTAGGCATTACACTCTCTAATTTGACCGATCCCCAAGACTACAGGCAGCTAAGCTTTGAGCTATAGGTAAATTCTTATCGAGTCTCAAGGCATCAGAGCATCGCTAAAGGCATAGTTTGAGCCGGTGCTGGAAAAGCGGTCTCTAATGCCGTTAGCTCGTCAGCAGTTAACGTCAAGTTTAGAGCCGCGTAGTTTTGGTCTATATGCTCGATGCGGCTGGATTTAGGAATCACAATCACGTTGTCTTGATGGAGAAGCCAAGCGATCGCAATCTGAGCGGGTGTAACCTTTCTTGCCTGCGCGATCGCCTTAAGCGCTCTATTGCTTAACAAACGCCCTTGCTCAATGGGAGAGTATGCCATCAGAGGGATGCCTTGGGCCCGACACCAGGGGAGCAGATTTAGCTCAATGCCTCGTCGAGTCAGGTTGTAAAGCACTTGGTTGGTAGCGATCGCGTCACCTCCACCCAGGCGAACCGCCGCTTCCATATCCTCAACATCAAAGTTGCTGACGCCATAGTCGCGGATTTTGCCCGCTGCTTTCAGCGTTTGGAAAGCCTCTAAAGTTTCCGATAGTGGCACAGAACCGCGCCAGTGCAAAAGGTAAAGGTCGAGATAGTCTGTATTCAGTCGCTTCAGACTGCGTTCACAAGCTGCGATCGCTCCCTGCTTAGAAGCATTATGAGGATAAACTTTACTGACCAAAAAGACTTGTGATCGCCGATTACCTATCGCTTGGGCAACCACTTCTTCGGCCCCGCCTTCGCCGTACATTTCAGCCGTGTCAATCAAAGATAGCCCCAGATCTAGCCCATAGCGCAGCGCTTCTACCTCGCGCTGAAAGCTACTACGGCTTTCGCCCATCTTCCAGGTACCCATGCCAAGCACAGGAATTTGCCGCTTAGATTGCAGGTCAACCATTCGCATTGCCGCGCTCACCTATCGTGCGAGTTTGTTCGTACAAGCTATCCAAAAAATCGCAGCTAGCCCTATCTAGGCTTTTTCAAGCGATAGGTAATTCGCCCTTTGGTGAGATCGTAAGGGGTGAGTTCTACCTTGACGCGATCGCCCGGTAAAATCTTGATATAATTCCGCCTAATCTTGCCGGAAATATGGGCAAGCACATTGAACCCATTATCGAGATCAACTCGAAACATCGCATTTGGGAGCGATTCTGTAATCGTCCCTTCCATTTCAATTAAATCTTGTTTAGACAACTCGCCCTTCCTTTAACTTCATTCAACTATTTTCACTCAACTATTTTTATTCAAAAATATCGGTATCTTCAGGGTAGCAAATCCGCGTAAAAACACTGATTACTCGCCGCTATTCCTATCGCTATCAGCTGCTTCTATACCACCGCATCACAAGTGACAATTTCCTGTAGCGCTTCAGTCACCTGCTTCATCGACTGAGCCCCATCGACTGAGCGCAATAGCTGCTGCCCTTCATAAAACGCAATTAGCGGTTCAGTTTGTTCACGATACACCTCCAGCCGGTTACGAATGACCTCTTCTTTGTCATCCACTCGACCGCGCTCTAGCATCCGCTCCACTAGCGCGTCATCCGGCACTTCTAGGTTGATTATAAAATCACAGCTCTGCTCAATCTCATCTAGCAGATTGTTTAAAAACTCAGCCTGCTCAACATTTCGGGGAAAGCCATCAAGTAGCCATCCCTTCGCCGTATCCGCCTGGTTCAAACGCTCTCGAATGAGATTCAAAATCAGCTCATCAGGCACTAGCTCACCAGCATTCATATAGCCTTCTGCTTTTTGACCCAACTCCGTTTTGGCCTTGACCGCCGCCCGCAAAATATCGCCTGTGGAAATATGCGGCACCTCACAACTTTTAGAAAGCTGCTTTGCTTGCGTCCCTTTCCCTGCCCCCGGTGGGCCTAAAAAAATCAGTCTGGTCATCAGCTCTTCACCATGCCTTCGTAGCGCTGTGAAATTACATAGGTCTGAATTTGCTTAGCGGTGTCAATCGCCACACCCACCAAAATCAGCAGTGACGTTGCCCCAAATCCCTGAAAGGTCTGTACCCTGGTCGCACTCTCAACTAGGCTAGGCACAACCGCCACTAGCCCTAAGAAAATCGCCCCCAGAAAGGTCAGTCGGTTCAGTACTTTCCCAATGTAGTCAGTGGTAGCTCTACCGGGGCGAATCCCTGGAATACTTGCGCCCATTTTCTTTAAGTTGCGCGACATATCTTCAGGGTTCACCACCAAAGACGCATAGAAGTAGCTAAAGAACACAATCATCACTAGGTACACCAAAATGTACAGCGGTGAGGTCGCTCTAAAATTACGGCTCATAAACTCTGCAAAAGCAGGACTTGGAATGTACTGCACCAGCGAAATTGGGATAATCAGCATGGAGGATGCAAAAATAATCGGCATCACCCCGCCCTGATTCAAACGCAGCGGTAAGTAATTGCTTTTTTCGAGATATAGCTTACGGCCTACCTGTCGCCTTGCCGAAACAATCGGAATCCGGCGGGTGCCTTCCTGCACAAATACAATGCCGATAATGGTGGCGATAAAGACCAAGAACAAAATGACGATGCCGCCGATGGTACTGCGATCGCCCGTCTGCGCCAAATCCACCGTCTCACCCAGCACCCGAGGCAAGGAGGAGACAATGTTCAAGAAAATCAGCAGTGAGGCCCCATTTCCCAAGCCTCGCTCAGTAATCAGCTCACCCACCCACATCACAAACATGGAGCCTGCGGTCAGCGCTATCACCGTCTGCACCACAAACGACACCCCGAAGTTATCGGCAAAATCTCTCAGCAAAAAGCAAGAAAGCATCGTGCTTTGCAAAATTGTCCAGCCAAAAGCCACATACCGGGTCACCTGAGAAATCCGGCGTCGTCCGGCCTCACCCTCGTTCTTTTGCAGATCTTCCAGGGCTGGAATCGCTGCCGTCAGCAGCTGCATAATAATCGAGGCGTTAATGAAGGGCAAAATACCTAAAGCAAAAATGCCCACTAGCGATAAGCCACCGCCGCCAATAATATCCAAAAAGCCAAGCACGCCGCCCGCGCCACCGCCGGACACAAAGTTAGAAAACGCGACTCTATCAATCCCTGGAACCGGAATATAAATCCCTAGTCGTACCAGTACCAACAGCCCCACTGTTACCAGCAAACGGCTTCGTAGCCCCGCAGCTTGGGCCATTTGCAAAAACGTCTCTTGAGCGCTGGGCGACTTGCCTTGACTCACAACCATATCTATAAACCTTCAGAAAACCTTTAAGAATATTTTGTGCTGTCTAAAACAGACACGCTCTATCAGTTTAATCTTGCTGTCTCTAATAATAAAGGGAGCAGGGAGCCTTCGTCATAAAATAGACCTCCTGCCCCCTAATTTCTTTTGCCCAATTTTTGAAATAGCTCAAGCAAAATGGCTAGACTATTTCGCAGCTACCGCCCGCTGCTTCAATTTTTTCCTGTGCAGACTTCGTGAAAGCCGCTGCCTTCACGCTCAGCGCTACAGCAATATCGCCATCGCCCAGTACCTTTAGAGGGCCGTCATTGGTCGTGATGATCCCAGCTTCCATCAGAGAGGCCAGCGTGACTTCGCTGTTGGCCGGTAAGTCAGCCAATCCTCTAACGTTAATCACGGTATAGACTTTCTGATTGACAATCGTAAAATGCTTCAGCTTGGGTACGCGGCGATAAAGCGGCAGTTGTCCACCCTCAAAGCCGGGGCGAGTACCGCTACCCGAACGAGACTTTTGCCCGCGCATTCCAAATCCGCAGCTAGCGCCCTGGCCTGCGGCAATACCACGCCCTTTACGGGTTTTGCGTTTTTTTGAGCCCGCCTTGGGTCTTGCGTCTTCTAATCTCATAGTTTTTACGGGTATGTGCGAATGTGCTTGCGAATCTAATGCTAACCGGGCTAACGGGGTACCAACAGAGTGCTAACGGAATAACGCTTACGCGTAGAGTTTTTCAATCGGGATGCCGCGCTCTTCAGCCACGCTACCCAACGTTCTGAGCGAATCAAGCGC
>QBMP01000063.1:5779-9779 GCA_003242115.1 Phormidesmis priestleyi | reverse complement strand
TACCTGCAAGCTCAAGTACAATCCGCACTGCGCCACCGGCAATTACGCCCGTACCTGGAGCCGCCGGACGCATGAATACCTTAGCGCCACCAGCCCTGCCATTAGAAGGGTGCGGAATCGAATAAGCCTTGTTCATCGGCACTTCTACTAAGTGCTTTTTGCCATCGGCAACGCCCTTTTTGACCGCACCAATAACATCGCTAGCTTTGCCCACACCCACGCCAACTTGGCCTTTCTCGTTGCCGATGACCACAATTGCGCGGAAGCTGAGCTTTTTACCGCCTTTTACGACTTTGGTCACGCGGCGAATCTGCACCACGCGCTCTTGCCACTCAGATTCCTTTTCGCGAGCTTTATTTTTCTTACTGCTCCGACGATCTCGTTCTTTACTGTCTGCCATGTGTTCAACCCTTCAAACTTTAGATGTATGCGCGAGTGATTTGCCTTTAAAACTTAAGGCCAGCTTCACGGGCCGCATCAGCTAAAGCCGCTACTCGACCGTGATAGAGCTTGCCGCCCCGATCAAAAACTACCTGTGAGATATCTTTGGCCAAGGAACGCTCTGCAATGAGTTTACCAACAACTGCCGCTGCTTCAGCGGTAGCGCCAGTAGCTGTAGCCGCATCTTTATCTAACGTTGATGCGGCTACCAGCGTTTTATGCTCAGTATCATCAATGACTTGAGCGTAAATGTGCTGGTTAGAGCGGAAAATAGCCAGTCTAGGCCGCTCTGTGGTGCCTTTTACCCGACGGCGAACGCGCGTATGGCGGCGGCGGGTAGATTCTCTGCGAGTTGATTTCATTTCACTTATGACTACTCTATTGACTTAATCTAATCTACTTATTCGAGTTAGCTGCCCTAATTTATGGGCCAAACCTATTTACCAGCCTTACCAGCTTTTCTTCTAACCTGCTCACCCAGATAGCGAACTCCTTTGCCTTTATAAGGTTCAGGTGGTCTAGCTGCCCGTACTCTGGCGGCGGTGTTTCCCACAATCTCTTTGTCGATGCCAGTGACGGTAACGCTGGTGTTTTTCTCAACCGCGAACTGGATGCCGGGAGGCGGCTCAAATTCTACCGGGTGGCTATAGCCCAGTGCCATCACCAGCTTTTGTCCTTGAAGGGAGGCTCTGTAACCAACGCCTTGAATTTCAAGCTTCTTTTCGTAGCCTTTAGAAACCCCTTCCACCATGTTAGAAATCAGGGTGCGCACTAGGCCGTGGCGCTGTTTGGCATTGCGGGATTCATTGCGGCGAGTCACCACAATTTCTTCGCCCTCTTGCACAAAGGCTATTTCGGACGGTAGCTCACGCGAGAGCTGCCCTTTTGAGCCTTTGACGGTGACTTGCTGGCCCTCAATGGTAACCGTAACGCCCTGAGGCACGGGTACAGGCTGCTTGCCAATTCTAGACATGTTTTCTTTCCTTCGGTTGAGCCTGCACAAATGGATGCGAGGACTGGTTGATCACTGTTTAGTCGATGGGGTTTAACCGCTGTTTAGTCAGCTGTTTGATCAATGGGGGCAATTAATAAATGTAGCAGAGGATCTCTCCGCCAATGCCCTGACGACGAGCATCCCGATCCGTCATGACGCCGCTAGAAGTAGAAACAATCGCAATTCCAATGCCGCCCAGTACACGAGGTAGCTCTTTGCGGTTGGAATACACTCTTAAACCGGGCTTGCTGACGCGGGTCAGGTTGCGAATAATAGACTGCCGCTGCTTGCCTTTGTACTTGAGCGTAAGGGTGATTTTGCGGGTCATGCCCTCACCGTTGTCTTCGGTTTCTGCTACGAAGCCTTCTTCTTTTAAAACGCTGGCAATGCTGCGAGTCATTTTGGTCGATGGGATATCGACGGTTTGATGATGCGCAAGGGTAGCATTGCGAATGCGCGTCAGCATATCTGAAATCGTGTCGTTAGACGCCATAATCCTCTTGTTTGCTACTTGCCTCAGTTATCTCGGAAGGGCATTCCCAATTCCTTTAGAAGGGCACGGCCTTCTTCATCGGAGTTCGCGGTGGTGACAATGGTGATGTCCATACCGCGAATTTGGTCAACGCTGTCGTAATCAACTTCTGGGAAAATTAGCTGCTCGCGCAGACCCAGCGTATAGTTGCCTCGGCCATCGAAGCTGCGAGGGCTGACGCCCCTGAAGTCTCGGATGCGGGGCAGGGTTAAATTAATAAGGCGGTTCGTGAAGGCGTACATGCGATCTGAGCGAAGCGTCACTTTGACGCCGACCGGCATACCTTCGCGAATCTTAAAGCCTGCAATAGCCTTTTTGGCTCTTGTGACCACCGGACGTTGGCCAGTGATCATTGCCAGTTCGCTGATTGATGATTCAAGCGCTTTGGCGTTGTTGGAAGCTTCTCCTAAGCCACGGTTGATCGTGACTTTGGCAAGCTTGGGAATCTGGTGAGGGTTTGTGTATCCAAACTCTTCTTTGAGCTTGGGCACCACTTTCTCTAAATAAAGTGTTTTGAGTGAATCGGCCATTGTATCCTCTTAAAAGTGTTTCCCTGGGCTTGGTCAGGGGGAAGTGAACCTTAGATAAAACGATGTCAGCTAACTAGAATCCGACCAAAAGCCGACTAATCTAAGATTTCGCCAGTTTTCTTTAACATGCGCACCTTGCGACCATCTTCAGTCAGGGTGTGAGCGACTCGGCTAGCCACTTTCTGCTTTGTGGAATAAAGCATCACGTTAGAGCTATGAATCGGAAATTCCTTGGTTAAAATTTGACCCGATTCGCCTTCTGCCTGAGGCTTGACATGCTTGGTGCGTATGTTCACGCCTTGGACAATGACCTGAGACTTTTTGGCGTTGATAGCGACGATTTCGCCAACTTTGCCTTTGTCTTTACCGACCATGACCTGAACGGTGTCGCCTTTGCGAACGTGCATTTTGTGACGCACGGTTGCTTTTTGCTTCAGCATCTAAAGTACCTCTGGTGCTAGCGAAACAATTTTGGTAAAGCCTTTGTCGCGGAGTTCACGTGCTACGGGGCCAAAGACGCGGGTGCCTCTAGGGTTGCTGCCATCTTGGGTGATAAGCACGGCGGCGTTGTCATCGAAGCGGATGCTCATGCCACTGTCGCGGCGAATGCCTTTGCGGGTGCGAACCACGACAGCTTTGACGACATCGGATTTTTTGACGCCCATGTTGGGCAATGCGTCTTTGACGACGGCTACAATTACATCGCCAACGCCTGCGTATTGCTTGCGTCCACCGAGGACTCGAATGCACATCAACTTACGAGCGCCGCTGTTATCGGCTACGTTTAGATAAGTCTCTTGTTGAATCACTGATAAATCCTCACTTTATATGCTAGAAGAACTGAGGATATCGGCGATGACCCATCGCTTGGTTTTGCTCAACGGGCGAGTCTCGCTGATTTTGACGCGATCACCTATCTTGCAATTATTTTCCTCGTCGTGAGCCTTATAGCGCTGGGTTCGCACCATAATCTTGTTATATTTTTTGTGCTGTACGCGGGTTTCTACCGCTACCACCACTGTCTTGTCCATTTTGTCACTGACCACCTGACCGATTCTCTCTTTTACTGCCATAACGCTTTAGACCTCCTCGGTCGAAGTTGCTGACGATTGAGCCACTGGCTGCTCTGCTTTGCTTTCTTCCTGGCGCTCATTTTGAATCGTCATGAGCTGCGCTAACTTCCGGCGGTTGTGCCGAAACTCATGAAATCCGCTCTCTATTTGACGAGTTGCCTTCTTGAAACGAAGATCAAACAGATCGCGCTTAATCTTAGCGATTTCTGCGGTGACTTCTGCTTCACTTAGCTCTCTAATTTCACTTGCTTTGGATAGTGCCATCGGTAATTAACCCTCCTCGCTATCTTTCATAATAAATTTGGTCTTAAAAGGCAGCTTGAAGGAGGCTAGTCGCATGGCTTCTCTAGCAATTTCTTCAGAGACGCCTGCGATTTCAAAGACAACGCGACCGGGCTTGATGACTGCCACCCAAAACTCAGGGTTACCT
>QBMP01000063.1:0-5656 GCA_003242115.1 Phormidesmis priestleyi | reverse complement strand
CCTCAATTTGACGTGAGGTCATCCAGCAGCATTCGGTGGCTTGGAGCGCAAACTGACCGAAATCAATTTCGTTGCCACGATGAGCCATGCCGCGCATCCGACCGCGATGCTGTTTTCTAAATTTTGTTCTTCTTGGGCTTAACATGATGGATCACAGAGGAAAATGGCGGTGGGAAATAGCGCTGATAAACAGAAAAGGTTAATAGAGCCTTGAGTTATCAAAGGAGCTAATTTAGGAATCGTTGTTGGAACGATCTTCAAACTGCTGACGGCGACGAGGCTGACGGCGACGAGGCTGAGCCTTGGTGTCTTCTGCCTGAGTTTCTTGTCCTGGAATCACTTCGCCTTTGAACACCCAGGTTTTGACACCCAAAATGCCGTAGGTTGTCTGTGCCGTGCGGTAGCCGTAATCAATGTTTGCTCGTAGCGTATGAAGCGGTACTCGGCCTTCGCGTGTCCACTCAGTTCTCGCAATCTCAGCGCCATTCAGGCGGCCACTGACCTGAATTTTGATGCCTTCAATGCCAGCCCGTTGCGCTCTTTGAATGGCCTGACGAACAACCCGACGAAAAGAAACTCGGCGCTCTAGCTGCTGGGTGATGTACTCACAAATCAACCCAGCATCGGCATCCACTCGGACAACCTCGACCACATTGATTCTGATCTGACGAGCGTCATCTTTGATCTGCTTCTGCAATCCTACCCGCAGCGCTTCAATACCTGCTCCGCCTCGACCAACCACTACACCCGGACGAGCCGTGCGCACTTCTAAGTCAATTTGATCGGCTTTACGCTCAATGTGTACTTCTGAAATGCCAGCGTTAGCTAGATTTTTCTCGACGTACTGGCGGATCTCATAATCCTCTTTGAGCAGTTCTGGATAACGGTTTTTGTCGGCATACCAGCGGGAGCGATGCTCCTGGGTGATGCCAAGACGAAGCCCGATTGGGTGAATCTTCTGTCCCACTGATGTACTCCTTGAAGAAAACGGATAAGAAAACGGTCTGCTGGATACGGATGGAAGGATGGTTCGATAACTTGCTCAATGACTTAGCGATCGCTAAGTCATTGCTATGACTCGGTGCCGGGGGCAACCGCTATAGCAATATGACAAGACGGCTTGCGAATTTGAAAGGCGCGACCTTGAGCGCGGGGGCGAAAGCGTTTGAGCACTGGCCCTTGATCGGCGTAAGCCTCAGACACGTAAAGGCTAACTGGATCTAGCCCATTGTTGTGCTCGGCATTGGCCACGGCTGAGCGCAACACTTTCAAAATCGGTTCACATGCCTTGTAGGGCATGAACTCCAACATAATTAATGCTTCGCGGTAAGAGCGTCCCCGAATTTGGTCGAGCACACGGCGCACTTTACGCGGAGACATCCGCACGAACTTGGCTGTCGCCTTGACCTGTAAATTTGATTCAATCTCAATCATTTTTGTTCACTCCTCTAGCGACGTGCCTTTTTATCGCTTTTTGCATGGCCTCGAAATGTCCGAGTCGGGGCAAATTCGCCTAGCTTATGACCCACCATTTGCTCGTTGATGAAAACCGGTACATGCTGACGACCGTTGTGAACGGCAACGGTATGACCGATAAACTGAGGAATGATAGTGGAAGCGCGTGACCAAGTTTTGATCACCTGCTTCTCGTTTTTGGCGTTGAGCTTTTCAATTTTGGTGAGAAGGTGATCCGCCACGAATGGCCCCTTCTTAAGGGAACGAGACATGTTATTTTTCCTGGAAATCTAAGAATTTTGTGCCTGTGAGATCTAGCTGCCTAAGAGATGTCTAAGACCTAAGCGTTACGACCGCCACGACCGCGCTTAGAAGAACTCCGACGCCGACGCACAATCAGGGCGTCACTACCTTTCTTCTTTTTGCGGGTTTTGTAACCCAAAGCAGGCTTACCCCAAGGCGTTACTGGCCCACTGCGACCAATCGGCGCGCGGCCTTCACCACCACCATGTGGGTGATCTACAGGGTTCATGACGCTACCGCGCACTTCAGGTCGGCGACCTGCCCAGCGCTTGCGACCGGCTTTGCCCAAGGTCAAGTTGCGGTGCTCAATGTTGCCGACTTGGCCAATAGTGGCGTAGCACTCACGGCGAACCATCCTGACTTCACTCGAAGGCAGCTTAAGGGTGACATAGCCACCTTCTTTGGCGACGAGCTGTGCCCCTGAACCAGCCGCACGAACCATTTGGCCGCCTTTGCCAGCAACCAGTTCAACATTGTGAACGGTGGTGCCTAATGGAATGCGGTGTAGAGGTAAGGCGTTGCCGACTTCAAAGGGAGCGTCTTCACTAGCAATGATAGTGGTGCCAACTTCTAACCCTAATGGGTGAAGAATGTAGCGCTTTTCGCCATCTTCGTAGTTCACCAAGGCAATTCGAGCATTGCGGTTGGGATCGTATTCAATGGTGGCTACTTTCGCCGGAATGTTGCGCTTGTCGCGACGAAAATCGATTTCGCGGTACAGGCGCTTGTGACCGCCACCGCGATGACGACAGGTGATGACGCCCCGGTTGTTGCGGCCTTTGAGGCGATGCACCGAGTAGGTAAGTGATTTCTCAGGCTTATCTGTGGTGATTACAGAGAAGTCGGAGACGGTACGCTCGCGCGTGCCAGGTGTAAGAGGTCGATAAGAGCGAATGCCCATGGCTATACTATGTCGCTGTGGTTACTGCTGTGGTCTAGGAAAAATTGCGGGGGGATCGCGTGAAGCTGTCCGTTTGTAAAGTCCGCTCTACATGCCCGGCTTGTGCGCCTTTATACGTCTGGGAAGAGCGTTATTGAGTCACCTTCCGCAAGGGTCACGACTGCGCGCTTGTAGGCAGCTCGGTGGCCGATAAATTGACCGACGCGGCGCTTTTTACGCGGTGGGTTCTGGGTGTTGATACCCGTGACCGTGACTTCAAACAGGGCTTCAATCGCGGTTTTTATCTGTGGCTTGGTGGCTTTGGGCGAGACTTCAAAGGTGTACTGATTGTTCTCTAAAGCGATGGTGGCTTTTTCGGTAATCAGAGGTTTGCGGATAATATCCGGTAACTCGTATGCTTCGATTCGTTTACTCACCGTAGACCTCCTTAATCTTCTCCAGAGCAGATGCTGTGACCACGAGGCTATCAGCGTTCAAAATGTCGTAAATGTTGAGGCTAGTTGCCGCAATCAGCTTGATATTGGGGATGTTGCGCACAGATCGATTCAATATGTCAGTTTTTTCGGTGTCGATGATTAAAATCTTGCTGTCGGGATCAATGCCCCAACGAGCGATCGCTGCCAGCATTTCTTTAGTTTTGGGCTGGGCTAGCTCACTGCTAAAGTCTTCAACGACTAGGATGCCATCAGCGCAACCTTGAAACGCGGTACGAAGCGCGAGACGGCGCTCTTTCCGGTTCATTTTGGTGCTGTAGTCACGAGGCTTAGGGCCAAAAATGACGCCGCCGCCACGCCATAGCGGAGAACGGATAGATCCGGCTCTGGCTCTACCAGTGCCCTTCTGTTTCCAGGGCTTGCGTCCACCGCCACGCACTTCGGCGCGAGTTTTGGATGAAGCATTGCCCTGCCGACCGTTATTGATTTGCCGCACGAGCGCCCGATGCACAATATGAGAGGCATTTTCAGCTACGGCCACTTTGGAGTCTACGGTGGCGGTACCGGCCTCTTCGCCCTGCCAATTTTTAACTACACAATCAACCATGGTCTATCCTTTGATCTCTATCGCCTGACAATTCTTTTTTTGAGCTGCTGGCCAGCGCCTGACTACCTTCGTTGCTCTCTGCTCTAGTCTTTTGCTCTAGCTGGAGCGCCTAACTTACTTGCCGCCTTGCTGCGCGACCTACTGCTGTCCGACGATGGTTGCAGGCACAATGCTTAGCAGTGAACCGGCTTTGCCAGGAACGCCGCCTTTGACGAGTAAAAGATTGCGATCGCCATCCACCCGAAACACGCTGAGCTTGCGAATGGTCACTCTTTCGTTTCCCATTTGACCGGCCATCTTCTTGCCGGGATACACACGACCCGGCGTAGTACCGGCACCCGTTGAACCAGGGGCGCGGTGATTTTTAGAGCCGTGGGACATTGGGCCGCGTCTAAAGTTATTGCGCTTTTGGTTGCCTGCAAACCCCTTACCGATGCTGGTACCGCTCACATCTATTAGCTGACCGGCCTCAAACAAGCTAGCCGCTAGCGACTGACCAATCTCAAATTCGCTGGTTTCTGCGACTCGGTACTCACGCAGGTGACGCACAGGCGTGGCACCAGACTTCTTGAGATGGCCGAGCTTGGGGCGATTAAGCGCCTTCTCTTTGACCTCGCCGTAGCCGATTTGTACAGACGAGTAACCGTCTGTTTTTTTTGTTTTAATTTGCGTGATTACGCAAGGGCCAGCCTGAATGACGGTCACTGGAATGGCATTACCAATTTCGTCAAACACCTGGGTCATACCAAGTTTGGTACCAAGAATACCGACAGCCACTAAATCTAGACTCCGCTTCACAACGCCCCAAGCGCGATGGCTTTCACCACTCGCTCAGGGTTTTTTGACATACCAGCAATTAATACTGGCTAACCAACGCAAGCCAAACCGCTAACTGCCTCTTAGAGAAAAACTCCAAGCTGCCGTTAGCGAAACTTTTTACGGTTGCTAGCCACACTGGAAAACAATCGACAGGGCTCTTTGCCTAGAGACTCGACTAAATGGCCTTAAACTAGCAAATCGAGATAAGAAGCTTTTTCAAGGTCTTCTCATAGATTCAAAAATCGAGGGTCAAACAGGTCTCTCAAAACTTGCCTTATCTTTGCGCCTAAGACTTGGGGGATGCGTTCGTTACGTAAATTAGAAACAACTTCTTTAGAAGCGCTTGCTGCTTAAAAACAGCCGCACTTATTTCCCCTAGTATCCGTTTACCGGCGGCTTCTTATTATACACACTTTTCTGAGCGTGTCTATTAAAAACTTTTCATGAAAAAGCCTGCTCATTAATGCGCACTAAGCGCTGCAAACGAACGGCCAGTATCATACCTCAATAATATGCAGTACTATTATTTCGTGTCCTCTCTACGCTTTACCTGCTATGGCACTGATTGCATTTAATAAGTTCACTCGTGATCTAGAAAAAGCCGGGGCGCTGGGCGTTCGGATGCCGCTGGAAGGAGGGCATGAGGGCCGGTATCGGCGACGGGTGCGCGCTGCTGGCTACGAGTGCACTCATCTATCAGCGCGTGGACTGGGTGATTTGTCGGCCTATTTATTAGATGTGCATGGGGTGCGTCCGCCCCACTTGGGTAAGAAAAATCTGGATGCCTCGGCGACGGGCGATCGCTACTTCATTCCCCCCGTTGTCAGCTACCGCTTGGAGAGCCTCTTGCCAAAATCCAAAGGTCTATTGCTGTGGATTATTGAAGGCCACATTCTTTCTAACCAGGAAGTTGAATTTTTGACCACGCTGCCAACGCTGGAGCCACGAGTGAAAGTGGTGCTAGAAATGGGCGGCGATCGCGCCTTCACCTGGTTCCCCCTCACCGAAGCTGTTGCCGCCTAGCCATCTATTACCCACCTCATGTTTGCCAGCGCCCCTAGAATCGCTACGTTCGGGCCGCTGGTTCAAGCTGATTTGTGGCGCGAGCTATCAGGCCCTACCCGAAATTAGAACCCT
>QBMP01000062.1:7749-17395 GCA_003242115.1 Phormidesmis priestleyi | reverse complement strand
GCCTGGAGTAAAGCCATTACCGGCAGTAGCCCAACGCCAGCCGAACCCGCCGTTCCTGACTATCCCACCATTAACATTGAAATCAATAGCGGCGCTTACGGCGAAAAAGGCATCATCATCAGCGGCAACGCCTACATCCCGATTGACCTCGCGGATCGTTTAGGCATCGATCTTTCCCGCAATGACGAAATTCGTCGGGTTCGCTATCGCGGCGCAGTTTATGTCAAGGCTGTAGATCTCAAACCTTTCAGCGTGGGCATTGGCTGGGACGCGGCCACCCGCACACTGAAAATTACGCCCGCTTCGGCGCTGAACATCTGCCCCGGCACGATCGATCTAATCATGAGCCACGGCAGCGCGACTGAATACAACCTCACCACTTTTCTGCGTACCGAGAATGACAAAGCCTTGGAGAGCTTCTCCGACCTGCCCAAAATCTACCGAGAAGAAGCCACCATCGAAGGCGTAGACTACGACATTGCCTTTTGCCAAATGTGCGTCGAAACCGACTTTTTGCGCTTCCCTGGCTTGGTGCGTCCCACGCAGAACAACTTCGCGCAGCTTGCCGATGGCGCAGGCAACTTAGCCAGCTTTAGCAGCGCCCGCATTGGCGTTAGGGCCCAAATTCAGCATCTCAAAGCCTACGCCAGCACCGAGCCGCTAGCCCGCGAACAAGTCGATCCACGCTTTGATTTTGTCAAACGCGGGGTGGCTCCTTTGGTCGGGCAGCTCAGCAATCTGTGGGCGGCAGATCCGCTGTATGGCGAAAAGATTATGGCCCGATTGGAAGATCTGTACAGGCGATCAGGATTGCTGCAAGCGCCCCGATAAGGATTCAAGCGGATTTGCGTGGCTGCGATCGCCTCACGGCAACTCCACGGCAAGGTCACCTCACAAACTGACACTAAGTTTATTTATGCGCTTTCAAATTTCAGAGAAAGTTGGGAAAGCTGACAGATATCCTAATTTAATTTGATATCTTAATTCCAAATTATCGTCTCCGACATCTCGTTCCCGTTAGTCCAGCTATTTGGCCGCCCCTACATGTCTACGCAAACCGCCTCTGTGCAAACCACCTCTGTGCAAACCGCATCCCTACAAACCGCTGCCTTTGCAAAAAACTGGTTTTTGCGTTTGGCGCTTGCGCCGTCTGTTCCTGCTGAGCCGAAAAGGCGCGATCGCGCCCCCACTCATTCGACATTCCCATTGCACCGGCCCTTAGGCTGGCCCTTACGTTGGTTGGGCGGTTTATTGCTGTGGTTAGCGCTCGTACTTCCGGCCCAAGCCGCCGTAGAACTGCGAGTTGCCATTTCTCAAGGGGTCAGCGCGGTCAATGTCGGTAGCTCCACCACTGGCCTAGTTCGCGACGGCAGCGGCAAACCGCTCTATCAGCTTCCCGAACTGCAAAGCATCACCGTCAAGGCCGACGCCAATCACGTCGATCTCACCAACGGTAGCCAAACCCTGTCAGAATCAAGCGCATTTTGGCTAGAGCCCTCGGCTGATGGCGTCGTCTGGATTGGCGACAAGTGGTATCGCGGTCGGGTGCTCGTCACGCTAGAGAGCGGCAAGCTAACGGCAATTAATTACGTCAATTTAGAAAAGTATCTATACAGCGTCGTCGGCAGTGAGATGCCCACTAGCTGGCCTCAAGCCGCCTTGCAGTCTCAGGCCGTAGCGGCTCGCTCTTACGCGCTTTACAAGCGATCCCGCTCCCGAAACCCGCTGTACGAAGTCGATGCCACCACAACCTACCAAGCCTACAAAGGACTCGCGCAAGAAAGCCCCAGCACCATCAGCGCCGTCGATAGCACCAAAAATCAGGTCGTTACCTACAACGGTCAGGTCATTGAAGCGATTTTCCACTCTTCTTCGGGTGGCCATACCGAAAACGCCAGCGAGGTTTGGAGTAGCGATGTGCCTTACCTGCGCGGCGTAGAAGACTACGACCAAAGTGCGCCAGTCTATAGCTGGGAGCAGACCTTTAGCCTCAGTGACTTTAGCAACAAGGTGAGCACAGTCGGCACGGTGCGCAGCATTGGCACGCCTCGGCTCACCACCCGAGGCCGAGTCAATTCAATTAGCATCACGGGCGATCGCGGCACCCAAACCCTTAAAGGCAGCGACATCCGCACCGCCCTACAGCTTCGCAGCACCCGCTTCACCATTCGCCTCGATGCCAATGCAGGCCGCGTCACCGTCACCGGCTTTGGCTTTGGTCACGGCGTCGGCTTGAGCCAGTGGGGCGCACGCAGCCTCGCCGAACGGGGCTGGACTTACGAACAAATCTTAGAGCACTACTATCAAAGCACTGCGATCGCTTTACTGGATAACTAACGGGTAACAATAGCGCTGACATCATTCAATTCATACTCTGAATCAGCAACACCGAGAGCTACGGTAGTGGATAAAATTCTCATTTCGTCCACTAGGCTTCGCTCGCAGCGAAACAAACGGGAACCCTACAGCCATAGATGTTGTGCGAACTACCTTTCATGAACCTGCTGTCAACCACCGCCCTGGCCAAAAAACTCGAAATCTCACCCAAAGAACTCTTTCGCCGTCTACTCGCTTTAAATCTTATTCAAAAAGAAAGCGAATCGTGGGCGCTCACTCTCGAAGGCCAGCAAAAGGGTGGTGCATACAAAGTCTCTAAACAATACGGCCAATACATCGTCTGGCCAGAGGCGATCGACATCTGTCTCGTCCCAACAGCAGAGGCAAATGGCCCTATCGAACGACTCACCCAAACAGCGGAGCAAAATGGCCCCGTTAAACTCCTTACCGCAACAGCCTTAGGAGGTGAGTTTGAGCTATCGGCGAATAAAACAAACTTCATTCTCTCCGAACTCGGCTGGGTCAAAAAAGGTCTTAAAGGCTGGCTGATTACAGACCAAGGTTTAAAACAAGGTGGCCTTCAATCTGAAGATCAAAAGTCAGGCATTCCCTACGTTCGTTGGCCAGAAGCGATCGCACAGTCCAAGGCACTCACCGAAACCATCGCCCAAGTCAAAGGCACAGATATCAAAGAAACAGCCATCAAAGCAACAGACAATGCACCTATCTTGAAAAGTACAGCCCAAACAGAAGAAATTGGCTTTAGAGATAAATTTAAAGCAGAGCATCGCAGCGCGGATGGTCATTTTGTCAGGTCAAAAGCTGAAATGCTAATCGACAACTGGCTATACATGGCCGAAATCGTCCATGCCTATGAAAGAAAGCTCCCCATCGAAGAAGACGTATACTCCGACTTTTATATTCCAACGGGCAGGGTATACATCGAGTATTGGGGCTATGAAAACGACCCTAAATATTTAGCTAGAAAGCAAAATAAAATTGAACTATACAAAAAGTACGATTTCAATTTGATTGAGCTGCAAGACAAAGACGTTCAAAATCTTGATGATGTTCTGCCCAGGCTATTGCTCAAGCACGGCGTACGAGCCTATTGAACTGCTCAACAGAATTAGCTTGAGCTATTCTAAAGGCAGTAGATCTGAATCGAAAAATAAGCTCATGATTGCTTCCCCTCAATATCTCACACCCGACGAGTATTTGTACCTAGAGGCCGAAAGTGCTGTCAAGCACGAGTACATTGATGGCGAAGTCTATGCTATGGCCGGAGCCAGTGACGCTCACGTTACGATTTCGCTCAATCTGGCAACGCTGCTGCGTAGCCACGTGCGAGGAACGAGCTGTCGGGTTTACATTTCTGATATGAAGGCTCACATCGACGCTCGTAACCGCTTTTATTATCCCGATGTGATGGTAACTTGTGACCCTCGCGATCAGGAAAATTCGGATCATAAGCGCTTTCCTAAGCTCATTGTAGAAGTGTTGTCTAAATCTACGGAGGCGTTTGATCGGGGTGATAAATTCATTGACTATCAAACGTTAGAGAGCTTAGAAGAGTATGTTTTAATCAATACTCGCCACCAGAGAGTTGAGTGCTTTCATCGTAATGAAGCAGGGCTTTGGGTGCTGCAATCTTACACACCAGAAACAGAAAAGTTTGCCCTAGAAAGTGTTGACTTCACAGACACGTTTTCGGCCCTCTATGAAGATGTAGATGTTTGACAGTACTTCGGACAGCATTAGGCGGACAGCATTAGGAAACTAGAACACCGTACTCTCGAAGGAGAGTTTAATTGCTTAAGTAGGCCAGCCCTTGCAGCCTTTTTACACCTTTTCCGCTTGAGCCAGTACCATTGATCTCATGATAGCTACAACTCAGAGTATACAGATAACAGATAGTGGATGCTAGTGTTTAATCTCCTTCAGAGGATACATGACTCGAATCAGATTGACGGGTAAGCTTCTTATAAATTGACCAACAAATGTAAGAAGACCACTAATGAATTTTCATTCTCGATATAATTCGGTGTTTAGCATCACCATGCTTACACTTGGGATTGCAACAGGCGCACTCTCGCCTGACTTTGTGGGTGTTCCTGAGTCGGCAAGGGCGGCTGTACCTACGAATACCAGCTTTCCTGACACACAAAATTATTGGGCGCAGCCTTTTATCCAAAACTTAGCAGAGCGCAACATTGTGACGGGCTATCCTGACAATACCTACCGCCCTGAACAACCTGTCGCTCGCGACGAATTTGCTGCAATTTTGCATAAAGCGTTCTCTCAGAGTTCAGAGCGGCAGATCGCCAGCGGTAGTGTTTACAAAGATGTTCCCCAGGGCTATTGGGCAAGCCCAGCGATTGAAGATGCCTATGAAATGGGGTTTATGAAAGGTTATCCGGGTGGAGAGTTTCGCCCAAATCAGCCTGTTACCAAGGTTGAGGTGTTGGTTTCGCTGGCTCGGAACCTAAATTTGCCGACAGTCACAGCCGACAGTAGTAAACCTGTTGCAGCCTCTGCCACCTCAGCCCCAGCACAGGCTACACCCCGGAGACGGGCTGTGAAACCCCTCATGTTTCCCCTCGCCATGACCACGTTGATGCAGCCGTTGATGGCAACACCAGCTAGAGCAACTGCCGCAGCCAGTTCTCAACCCGTAAGCAGCAACACTTCACGACGCCCAGCTTCTTTAGCAGTAAGTGATTATTATCAGGATGCCGCTCAGATTCCTCCATATGCTGTAGATGATGTTGCGGCAACCACCGTAGCCGGAATTGTTGTTAACTATCCTGATCAACGAGTATTGAACCCTACCCAACCGGCAACGCGCGGTGAGGTGGCTGCCTTGATCCATCAGGCATTGGTCAGTCAGGGCAAAGCAGCCCCGATCGCGGATCAAACAGCGGCGCAATATGTCGTGCGTGAGCGTTAGGTTAACCCACCCAATCTGCCCAGAATTAGCTTGAGGTACTTCTCAGACAGCGAAATGTAAAGTCAGGGTAATGTCTTACACCTGACAGGGTGGATAGATCTCTCTGCCCAACTTTGCTGCCCAAGTTGGCTTCGGAGTACCTTCGCTGATGAGGGTTGTCTTTGCGATCGCGGGTCGCAATGTTAGTCAGGCAACGGCACTTCCCAGAGCCATAACTCCCAGTGGTTAGCCTTCTCTGCTGACGGCTAACACTTGAGTACCCAGCCCGCTGCACCTAGCGCTACAGAAAATCCTAGTAGGCTCATCGGTTCGGGCACAGATTCCTGATTGGATCGAGTGATGAACTGATCGAAAATCAGCGTGTAGTTGCGCGATCGCTACTTCTGCAAAAGTTTCAACTTGAACGCGGTTGATCCAAGTATCCAGGCCATTCGTTAGGCCAAGCTATTGAACTGAGCATGGGCTTAGCCTAACAGATCAGAATTGCTGTGATTGACACTGGCTGACAAGACTAAAGCTTCGTTAAGTTTCGTTGAGCCGACGGCGAAAGTCTGCCTCTAACTGCGCATCGCGATCGCGCTCCTGCTCGGCCAAATCACTCTCGGTGTCATACACCACATCTTCCGATTTCAGCACTTTTTGAGCCGCAAACTGACGCGCAAAGGCCAGCTTCTCTTTAAAGCTTGCGCCTAACTGATTGACCGATTCTGCCCGCAATTGCCGCTCCTGATTACGCCGCTCGATCTGAGCATTTTGCCTTTTCACCCAGTAGTAGCGAACCAACGGTATCACCAAAAACGCCACCCCATATGCCAGCAGCAGCCCCAAAATAGACTGCGCAAACACAACCACAGCAGGCAAGGCCGCACCGGCAGGAACGCTTGAAAGCATATTGGACAGCACCAGCGCACCGATGATGTTGGCAGATCCTAAGCCAATTGAAATCATCACCTGATCAGAAGTTGCCTGAGTGAACTTGCGATTGGTTTCCTTTAAATACGCGCTGACAGCAGCAGTGCCTCGCTGTATTGCTGACACCTGAAGCTCCGGAAAGTAATAGACCATCTCGCCTTTCGGGCTGACTTCCGGCTGACCATTAAAGCGGGTTAGCACCGGCAGCATGTAGTCTTCATATTCTTTGTCAGAGCCTGAGCCTAAATCATCTAAATAGGGAATAACTTGCTCAGCAGCTAGAGCCCCACCGTTATTAGTAATCACATTTCCAATCGTGCTCCAGCGCCGCTTATCGAGATCCGCGTTCGGATCAGGATCGCCAAACAAGAAGGAAAAGATCGCTTCTAAAAACGGAAGCTTTTCGCCGGAAGGGACGCTGCCTTTTTGGCCGCCAACAGAGGAATTTGGATAGCGCCTGCGGCCTCGGCCCTGGTTAAAGTTAAATAGATAGAAAAAATTGAACGGCGAAATGCCAAAGCCACCGCCAAAACCGCCGCGACGATCATTGCGATCGCCCTGCGAACCACCTTGTGAACTAGCCGCAATCATTAGGGCGAAAATAGCGATCGTAATGATGGCAATCGACAGCATCAACACCACCCCAAAAGACACGCGAATGAGATAAAACGCCACTCGCCAAACTTTTGCCGCCAATTCTTGCAGCCGCAACTGCCAGTACTTATTGCGCAGCACACCCCGAAAATTGCGCGAAAATTCGTAAGCAATCTCACCCGCCTCTGACACCTGCATGTGCCCTTGAGTCTCAGAAGCAAGCGCCAATAATCCCTGCTGCGCCACTTCTACATTCAGCCCGGATCGCGCCGCGACATCCCCTACCGTCACCCGGTAGTCCAGAGATTCCACTGCCTTCATTACGTCGTTGTTCAGTTCCACAAACCCTTACCTCATCGGTTTTTCAGCCACATTAATTTGACCTTCACACCGCTAGATCATTTTTCTCTAGTATAAGAGCCTCCCTCGAAAGACGACAGGCAGGGTCAAGGTTCGGATTTCTGCCAGAAGTAACGAAAAAGCGCCTATGGCTTTGAGTTAAGTCACAGACGCTTTACACATTAGGGCTTATGGATGATCTAGAGCTGAGAAGCTCGACCCAAAATCTGGTCTTTGAGCGCTTCCATTTCGCTGGCTAGCTCACTGCGGTTAGAGGCTTTGAGCAGATAACGGTAAACAAACCAGCCGCTATAAAGTAATCCAATCAGCTCAAACGTAGGCGCAAGCACCGGCACATCGTTAATAGCCGATAAGATTGCCAAAGTCAGCTTAATCGACAAAAATAGGCCAAAAAATAAGCCCAAAGCAATCAAAGGACGCTTGTACTCTCGCACAAACTCACCGAAGTACTTGTCAAGATCGCCGAGTTTATCCACTAGCTGAGCCGTCACTCGCTTAACTTGCTCAACCGTTTCTGTCGTTGAAGTATCCGCACTTGAGGTATCATTTGGGATTCCATTGGTCTGACTGCTGTCAGCAAAGACGCTTTCATCTGTTTTCAGTTCTGTGTCCATGACAATTAATTAGGTTATTGAGGTTAACAACATTGAACTGCGATTTTGCTTTGGCGCATCGGCCGATCAATTATTAGTATCAATCGACCTTTAGCTGACTTGTCTAAGTCTGGGCTAAGCCGGGTTTAAGTCTGGGCTAAGTGAAGTTCGCAATTCTAAAAGTAATCGGGAACTTCAAGCCAGTGCCAAAGCAAAGTATAAATTAAGGCATCATAATAGCGCCTTCACATCCGAGTGACTAGAGCAGATAGATAGAATCATTGACAAATATCAATTCCAGCCTTGAAAAGCGGCTTTAAAACTATCTTATTTGCCGATAGCTAACCGGAAACATTAGGAAACTAGGCTTAGATTCTTCTAACATCGTAGATATTGCCTTGCCAGCGTACTAACAATTGTACTATGTGAAAGGGCGAAATCAACCCCTTGCATCTTTCCTGTATCTGCCCTGTATCTATTATTAGGAGTGAACCCATAGAAAAATTGTACGGTGAGCTAAAAGGCTTGAAAACGAGCCAGATTAAGGCGCTCAAGAAAATTTACCACCAGCGCATCCCGATAGATCGCATCACGACACCTGAGTTTGCGCAGCGATTGGCGGCGATTAGCACAGAGATTAACCAAGCGGTGTGCGCCTATGTAGACAGGCGCGGTCATGTGATTCGAGTGGGGGTCGGCAGCCCACACAAAACTCAGATTCCGGTGCTAGAGCTGCCGCGCTACGGGGCAGAAAGACTGTGCGGAATTCGCTGCATTGCGACTCAGCTCAAGGTAGAGCCGCCTAACCATAGTGTGCTGACGGCAATGGCCATTCAGCGACTCGATGCGATGGCATTGCTGACGCTCACGGGCGGGGGCTTTGAGCTCAAGGGTGGAGGCGCGTCTGGCTACATTCGCGAGGGCTATTTGGCGCATTTGGTGCCGCATCCGGAGGTGCAGTGGTCTATTTCTGAGCCGCTGACGCTGGATGAATTAGATGAGCAAAACTTTTTGGCGCTGGCTGAGGGCTTAGAGGAAGAATTTCGGCGGGTATTTGTGGCGCAGCAGGTGGATGCTGACCATGATCGGGTGCTGATTATCGGGCTGATGACCGAAAGAATGGATGAGACGAGCTTTAATAATCGCCTGCAAGAGGTGGCTCGGCTGGTAGAAACGGCGGGCGGTGATGTGCTGCATACGGTGAGACAAAAGCGATCGCACCCACACCCCAGAACCGTCATCGGCGCGGGTAAAGTCGATGAAATTGCGCTGCTGGTGCAGACGGTGGGGGCGAACTTGATTGTGTGCGATCGCGATCTCTCCCCGGCCCAAATCCGTAACCTAGAAGCTCAAGTCGGCGTCCGCGTAGTAGATCGCACCGAGCTAATTCTCGATATCTTCGCCCAAAGAGCCAAATCAGGTGCAGGTAAGCTGCAAGTAGAGCTAGCCCAATTGGAATATCAGCTTCCTCGCCTCACGGGCAGAGGCCAAGGCATGTCTCGGTTAGGCGGTGGTATAGGCACCCGAGGCCCCGGTGAAACCAAGCTTGAAACCGAGCGCCGTACCATTCAAAAGCGCATTAGCCGCCTGCAAAAAGAAGTCGATCAGCTCCAAGAGCATCGCGCTCGGCTGCGCCAACGCCGTCAGCAGCAGTCCGTGCCTTCCATCGCCATCATCGGCTACACCAACGCGGGTAAATCCACCTTGCTCAACCACCTCACCGACGCCGAAGTCTACGCCGCCGATCAGCTCTTTGCCACGCTTGATCCGACCACGCGCCGCATCACCATTCACGAGGACGACACCCACGAACCCAAATCGCTGGTACTCACCGACACGGTAGGCTTCATTCAAGACTTGCCGCCCGCCTTGATGGATGCCTTTCGCGCCACCCTAGAAG
>QBMP01000062.1:2951-7739 GCA_003242115.1 Phormidesmis priestleyi | reverse complement strand
AGAAGTCACCGAAGCCGATGCGCTGATTCATGTCGTCGATGCCAGCCACCCTGCTTGGCAAGATCACATTCATTCAGTCATGGGATTGCTGGGCCAAATGCCGATTGCGCCAGGGCCAATTTTGCTGGTGTTTAATAAGCTAGACAGCACCGATACTGACGCGCTTGAACTCGCCAAAGACGAATACCCACAAGCCGTTTTCATCTCTATCACGCATCGCTTGGGCCTAGATACGCTCAGACAAAAAATCCTTCAGCTCGTTGACTATGCCGTCGCTAGCTGATCGAGCGTCAGTATCGCTAATGTTTCTTCTAGTTCACGTTTAGTTCACGTTTGAGCGCATTGACCAAATCGACTGTTTCTCATCGTGATGGTTCCAGGCTAAAGGGCAGCATAGATTCGATTGGATTGCGTTCTGCTTTACTGCGCTGGGCTGTAGTTGTCTGAGGGGTTGCCGGAGGGGTTGTCTAAGGAGTTGTCTGAGGGCGGATCTAGATTGCCCTGGAAGCGATCGCCTGGTATCGCTTCACCCTCCAAGCCAGATAGCCGAGCTAGCTTGCCTAACGTCTGGCTGCCGAGGTAGCGCTGCCCATCAATGATCCAAGTTGGGTAGGCTTCTATGCCTTCCGCTTGGCACAGATCCGGCTGGGCGTTAAAGCCTTCGGGGTCACATTCTACGTAGGGCAATTGCCCCGCCGCCGCGCCAAAATATTCCTTTTGCGCGGCGCAGTGCGGGCACCAGTATGCGCCATACATTTTGGCTCCGGTGGCACTGAGGTGATCGGCTAAGCGGGCTTCGTAAGAATTGGGAAAGCTGCTACAGCTAGAGAGCAGGGTTAACAGGGCAAGTTGGCCGACGAACATGAGCGATCGCACCCGCCCTTTGCCTTCGCTCCAACCCCCAAATGCATCACTCACCAACTCCTAACTCCTCTTGAAAGACTCATCTAAAACTCACAAATCACCCGAAACTATATCAAGGTTTCTCAATAAATTTTCTTAATAAATTTTCTCAATCAAGTTAACTAATATCTGACCCGCTCACAAGTCAAATCTATAGGCGCAGTCATTATAGACGCTGCTATTCAACTATTTTTGATCCGCCCATAGGCGTAATCCGTACCTCCAAGGGCACAATTCACACTCCACACTTTTGAGAGAACTGGCAAAATATAGCGAAAGGCCAGATCGTCTTATCCCGTTTTGTGACGATTGCTAGCGCTTTAGCCCATGCCACTCATCATCAGCTATTTATCAGCGAGGAATCCGATGATTTTTCCAGCAAGCTTGCCATCAGTGGGTCTAGTTTTCAGACATATTGTTGCGGTGGCTGTAACCCTACTCTTAACGAATAGCCTCTGGATACTGCCAGTCAGTGCTCAGGCCCAAACTCAGGCCCAAACTCAGGCTAACAGTCAGGCCAGTACGCAAACAACGATTGCCCCAGAAGCTCAGTCTCGGCCCTCTCCAGTTGCGAGCGTGCTTTCTGCGGAAAGCTTTGTAGCCAATGCGGTGCGCACGGTCGGTGGGGCCGTGGTGCGAATCGACACTGAGCGCACAGTTACCCGCAATGTGCCGGATATGTTTTACGACGATCCGTTCTTTCGCGGCTCGTTTGGCGGTAGAGGCGGCGGCTTTCAAAACATTCCGCAAGAAGAGCGGCTCAGAGGCCAAGGCTCAGGATTTATCATCAACAACAGCGGTGATATTCTCACGAATGCCCATGTCGTGGATGGAGCGGATTTGGTGACGGTAACGCTAAAAGATGGGCGCTCGTTTGAAGGTTTGGTTGAAGGCGTGGATGCAGTGACGGATTTGGCGGTGGTACGGATAGATCCCGCTGGCGAAGATCTGCCCGTTTCTCGACTGGGTGATTCGGATGATGTAGAGGTAGGTGACTGGGCGATCGCAGTTGGCAATCCACTGGGCCTAGATAATACCGTTACGTTAGGTATTGTTAGCACCCTCAAGCGCTCTAGCGCGGCAGTCGGCATTCCTGACAAGCGCATCGACTTTATTCAAACAGATGCGGCGATCAATCCTGGCAACTCTGGCGGGCCATTGCTGAACGCTCAAGGCGAAGTGATCGGCATCAATACCGCCATTCGCGCCGATGCAATGGGCATTGGTTTTGCGATTCCGATCAACAAGGCCAAAGCCATCCAGGCTAGTTTGGCGAAAGGGGAGCGCATTGCCCATCCTTATCTGGGCGTACAAATCGCTACGCTGACGCCTGATATGGCCAAAATGAACAACGAAGATCCCAATAGTGCGATTGAATTGCCCATAACCGATGGCGTGTTGGTTGTGCGGGTATTGCCTAATACGCCTGCGGCTGAGGCCGGACTGCGCCGAGGTGACGTCATTACGAAAATCGCTGGAATGCCGGTAAAGCGGGCCGATCAGCTCCAGAGCCGGGTGGATGAAGTAAAAGTCGGAGAGTTTTTGTCGGTGACGCTTAGAAGAGGCTCTAGCACCCAAACCCTCTCTGTTAAAACCGCTGATCTCTCTACTCAAGAAAGCGCTTAATTTCCTCGTAATGCCGTAAAACCAGCAAAACAGCCGCCTGACTCTTCACGCTTACTCTATCTAAAGACAGAGGGTTTCTGTTTGAAAAAAGCGCAACAATCTCAACTTTAATCAGGAGTCCGGATTCCGTATGCTGAGAAGATTGTTTTTGCTGGGTTTGTTGCTTTGCGTGACAGTGGCTAGTGTGATCGGGCTAACCGCCGCAGGCGCTAAGGCCGATATCATTGCCGAATCAGTCGTTTACGAAATCGAGGGTCAGCCTTACGAAGGTTACTTTGCCCTTAATACTGGCTTTGGCGATCAGCAGCCGGTTGTTTTGCTGGTGCACGATTGGGATGGCATTGATGAGTATGAACAGCGTCGAGTCCAGATGCTAGCGGAAAGAGGATACGCCGCTTTTGCAGTGGATCTGTACGGGCAAGGCGTGCGCCCTACTACCACTGAAGAAGCTCAGGCGCAAAGTGGAAAGCTGTATGGCGATCGCGTGGCTATGCGTCAGCGACTGTTTGCAGGCTTGGCCCAAGCTCAAGGCATGGCAGGCGTTGATCCTGAAAAAGTCGTTGCCATTGGCTATTGCTTTGGTGGCGCTTCAGTCCTAGAATTCGCCCGTGCAGGGGCTGATCTAGACGGCTTTGTCAGCTTTCACGGCGGCTTAGAAACGCCCGAAGGCCAAGACTACAGCGCAGTCACCGGGTCACTGTTGATTTTGCACGGCAGCGACGATCCGGTTGCACCCATGACGCAAGTTGCCGCCCTTGCCGATCAGCTCAACACAGCAGGCGTAGACTATGACATGGAAGTCTACGGCGGGGCTCGTCATGCCTTCACCGTATGGACAGCCGATAGAGAAAGCTCTCGCTACAACGCCAAGGCTGACATTCAATCTTGGAATGCGCTGATGACATTCTTAGAGAAGTCACTCAGCTAATGTCACTCATCTAAAGTCACTTAGCTAAAGTCACTTAGCTAAATCGTCTCGCTAGAGGTAGTGCTATTTCGTAAAGGATGAAGAATAATCACCCTTTTTAGAAGTTCTACAGGTAAATCTCCCACAATTAGGCTTTTTTCTCTGTCCTTTACATAAACGCACCACTCAAATTCCATAAGCTACAATAAGCACGATGTTGCCCATTCCTTGCTATGGTTCAAGCACCTGCTCGGCCCCTTACTCTCGACGCCTTTTTGGCGCTGCCTGAAACCAAACCTGCTAGCGAATTTATAGATGGCAAGATGATTGCCAAACCTATGCCTCAAGGAAAACACAGTACCATTCAGCGCGATCTGACCATGGCGGTAGAAATGGCACTCAAGCCTGAGCGTATTGGGCGAGCTTTCCCAGAATTGCGCTGTTCATTTGGCGGTAGATCTGTTGTTCCTGATATTTCAGTATTTATCAGCCAACACATTCCTCGCAATGCCGATGGCACCATTGCCAACCAATTCACAACTTCTCCAGACTGGGTGATTGAAATTCTCTCACCGGCTCAGAGCCAAACCAAAGTCACCAAAAATATTCTCTACTGTCTTAAGCATGGCACCCAACTCGGCTGGCTAATTGATCCCGACGAGCAAACTATTTTCATCCACAGCCTAGAATGTCCGCTACGAGTATTCGATATGGAGAGCCAAGATGAGTCTAAGCCTTTACCCGTTCCCCGATTTGCCAACAGCGTAACTCTGACCACAAAAAGCATCATGAATTGGCTCTTAGACTGAACTGTAATCGTAAATTCTCAACCTAAACTCTCAACCCGGTCGGAAAGAGGAGAATTGTTAGCGAGTCTAGGCAATGCTGCCGCGTTTGCGGGCTTCTTTAAATGAGGTGCCGACATTTTTGAGCCCAGAGCGGATCATTTGTTGTTCTAACAGCATGAAGAAGCGAGTGCGATCGCCTCCTCTGACTACTGCCTGATTGTGCGCTTCGGCGAGTGCTACCGGATAGCCAAATCCTTTTTGCACCTGTGCCAGCATCAGGCTCAAGGCCGTATCGAGCAAATCTTTATCTTCAGCGACCCACTGCGGAAATTCCACCCGCGCTACTTCTGCGCCCACATGCACATAGCAAAAGTACACGGCATGATCGCCATAGCAGCTCAAAATATCGGCTGAACTTTTCCACAAGGGGCCGCGCTCACCGGGCGATAGCGCCGTTGCCCACAAGGTGACATCGCGCAGCGGCAAAAACGCATTGCAGGGCGTTTGGCCCCGGTCGGCTTCGCAGTGCTGAAGACAATCGGGAGACTCGTAAGGGCAAGCCTG
>QBMP01000062.1:2485-2941 GCA_003242115.1 Phormidesmis priestleyi | reverse complement strand
ATGACCGGCACGTTTGATTGGCGTAGCTGTTGCCAGGACTCTAGCACCGGGAGCAAAATCTGATCGCGGGCTTTGGCCGGAATTTGCTCCAAAAACCAGTAGATCAAAGAGCCATCGGTCATCGCCAAGGCCGGAACATCGGCATCTTGATGGGCGGCTACTTCTTGGCCCAATTCACCGAGCATCACCGCTTCGGCAGCAGTGCGCCGGTAGCCCATCCATTCTTCGGTGCTGATCCCCCATTGCCGTGAGGCGTAGAGATCTTCAGGGCGATAGATCACTTCAGGCAGGCTGTCGAGCAGCGGGTAGCGGCTCTGGCCATAGTGAATGATTATCCTGCTGATGTTGAGCAAATAGCAGTAGGCGATTTCGTGGTGACTCGGTGAAATTTGAGAGCCGTCGGCAGAAATGACCGTGTGCGCGGCGGGGGCAGTTTGGATGGCTATGCGCGTATTC
>QBMP01000062.1:0-2475 GCA_003242115.1 Phormidesmis priestleyi | reverse complement strand
GATTAGGCGATCGCGATACTGATCTAGCTGAGCCACCATCACCGCTTGCCGATTGATTGCACTGCTCATCAGCCCTTGGGCAATCTCTATCCGCCGCTTGGACGCCTCTGCTTCCTGCGTGAGGTGATCGCTAATGCCCTGCATTTGGCGAGCGAGTTTGGTCAAATCGAGCATCGAAAATCCAGCTCCTGCCGAGTCAGCCTCAAGTTAGAACCACTGATTAGAACCACTGATCGAACTTTTGTACTATCTGCTCCAACGATAATAGATGAATTCGGGGATCTTGAGCGGCGATCGCGCGATCGCTCTCCAAGTTGTAGCCCCAGTCTGCCAAGAAAAGCTGCACATCACTCAAGTCATCCTGCTCAGCCACACCCACCAGCGCGGGTAAGCGATCTTCTATAAACCAAATATGAGTCACCGCATAGATTGCTTTGAGCTGCCGCAACGTCTCATACTTTGGCCGCTTGACCTCTTTGCCCAAAATTCGCTCCGTCGGAAAATCCAAACCGCTCTGAGCTAGCAAAGCCTGAATAAATCGCCCCTCTTTGGTACTCGCAATATAAACCGGCAGATCGAGCGCTAGCAGTTCTTTCAAGCGCTCGATCAGACCGGGATAAAAGCGATGCAGCCCCAGCCAGCCAGCCAAATCCTGCTGAATCCAAACATCTCGCACCCCGTCTAGGGCTTGCACCGATTGAGCTTTGCTCAGGCCCGCTACTGCCAAATAAGGCAGCGCCATCTGCGGCCACTGCTCAATTATTTGCGCTGAGCTAGCACCCTGCACCAGAGCCTGAATCAGCACCGGCATTTCCCAGCCGGTTTCAATCACGGGCCGCAGAGGATAAAACTGCTCAGCAAGGCCAGCGGGCGGCTGCGCGGCTTCATCTGTTGGTTCATTGGGGGTAAAGAGCTGGCAATAGGCCCGCCACGCCGTCTGAAAGTATTCCATCAGGCCGTCGCAAATCACCCCATCAAAATCAAACACAATTAGATCAGGGGAAGTCATCTTTATTTTCCTGAGATACCCCCGCTTTAAGCGGTGGGAGGGATAAGGGCTGGTTGAGTGGGGCTCGAAGCCCCCGAAGCCAGCAGCCCAGTACTTCGTTGAATGAGTTGAACTTTAGAAGCAGTGAACTGTCCTAATCGTTTCCAATTGATATCGCTAACTGATACCTGCTTGGCAGTGTCACCGCTGACCCAGCCGGTATACTGCCTGCCACCCATCTCAGCCGAAACTAGGTCACCCTTCCTCAACCCGTGCCGAGTGACCGTGCCACCGTAGGCGCGGCGCTTACCACCTTTAGCTGGCTGAAATAGATGCAGTTGGCGGCGGCTAACTGGCGGGCGACGGATGACCTTGAACAAAGATTCGGTGAGCTGCACCGCCCCTTTCCACATCGCACCATCTTCACCGTAGCGGTGATACTTCTCATAGCTGATGAACTCAGAGCAGGCCAGTGTAACACCGTCAACGGCGTGAGCCGCTGGCGTTTGCGCTTTTTTGTTCTTTGTCTTTTCTAGGTGTAGCTGGTTGCGGATATTAGCTGTCTCCCATCCAAGAATAGTAGTGACGGGTGCCAGCTTTTCTAGCCAGTCCAACATTACTCGCTGACCAACCATGACAGGTGAAAATCCTTTATTGCCCCGCGCTTTGACATACTCATACACAATCTTCGCGATTGGCAGAATACGGCAAAGCTCAGTGACCACGCGCAACTCTAGCTGCCGGTTCGCTTTGATACTTGGCGGAACCTTACGGCCCACTCGATTATCAAAGCGCTTCTCACGATGATTGCGCTCTACAAACAAAACATTGCGGTTAATGCGGCGACCCCGGCGGGTACGACGCATCATGGCGCGTTGTCCCATTCGCTTTTTGACTGTCTCGAATGGCAAGACTAGATGCGCCATAAATAAGGTGGCCTTGGCTGACTGTACCCCGATGCCTGAATACAGTTGGCCGGGGTCAATGCCGACTACGATAGGTTGAGTCTTCGTGCCCGAAGGCTCCGCGACTAGCTGCACGTAGAAGACGCCGGTATCTGACCAACGCTTGACGGCTGTGCCCTGCTCTAGCCACTTTCTAGCCCTAGCGGGCTTGGTAGGCATCGCCGGGGTGCCGTCTGGATTTTGTACTGGGATTCGCATAGAGATAATCTCGCAAATGGTTTAAGTCCCCTCCCACACCGATAGCTGTATGTCCGGCCATTACACCGCGCCTATGACTTCTAGGCTTAGAGCGGTACAGGCTGGGGAAGCACCTGTACGTCTGTGACAACTATCGGCTCAATGTGGCAGTCAACTGTTTAATTCAGGGATGATCCCCCCAAGCCCGCGCTTTCAGCGCTGGGTAGTTGACCGGCGCTCCGTTTTAGATAATCGTTTTAGATAATTATTGATAATTGTTGAGACCGTCGGCAATAGTTAGGCCAGTTCCGGCTGCCACCGCAGCGGCAAGATAATTGTAAACGT
>QBMP01000061.1:15796-17515 GCA_003242115.1 Phormidesmis priestleyi | reverse complement strand
GGGATACTGCAAGGGGCTGTCTTTGTAGCAGGGAAAAAAGCCAAACAGGGCGCGAACAAAGTCGAGCTGATTGAGCGAGACGTTTTGATAGTCGGGCAGCAGGGCGAAATAGTCTTCAAACAAAGCGGTCAGGCTAGGCCGACTTGGGTGAGCATCTAAATAGGTAAATAGATAGGTGGTGCGGCCATCGCGGGCCGGAAAGGCTTCCCAGAAGTACTGGCACTGATTTTGAATGGGGGTAAAAGATGCAATCAGATCGCCGGTTTGATTGTGCTCATAGCCTTGGGCGCAGGTGCCGACGACCATACACACCGCGTCTGGCGGTTGGCCTTGGCGCGCCTGCTGCACCATCGGTGAAAAGTGACCCATCGCATCGATGAGCAGTCGGCTGGTCACGGTTTGAGGCTCGGATGACGGTACGGATGACGGTACGGTCTGAATGCTGACACCGTTGCGATAGACTGTGGCCGACTGAAAGGCAGTGTGCTCTAGCAGTGTGCCGCCATTGGCGAGAAATTTTTGTTTGAGGGTTTCGAGCAAATAAACCGGATCGACGCCAATGTTGAGAACGTCTTGAATCCATAGCTCGTCGCCGCCGGTAAAGGAGATGCGGCCAGGGTTGTATTGAGAGGCGATCGCGTTCTCTAACTCATCTTCGCTCAACAGATCCAGCGATACAAAGGTATCTAGCTCACGCCGCGAAATATTCCACTCCTGATCGCGACCGCGCAGTGCTTGGCGCTCTAGCACAGCCACTCGCCAGCCCTTAACCGCTAGTGCCGCTCCCAGCAAAATCCCCAGCGTACCGCCGCAAATCGCCACGTCGTAGTCAATCTCTGCGGCTAGTGGCGCTGATTGCTCAGTGACGACTGTCGGGATGGATCGCGGGCCTTGTTTATAGGCACTCCAGCGTTCATCAGCTTTTTGCAGACCCACCCAAGGATTTCCGGCGATGCCCGATAAGATGCGTTCAGTATTGTTCATGCTTGAGTGAATTTATTTGAGAGGATTCATTTTGGGAACAGCGGGAGAGGCAGCGGAAAACTAGATAGGCCAGTTCCCTGTAGGCTGTTAAAAGTAGGCATTCAGAGGCATTTTTGTGGCCCCAGCATCAATAGGCGTCGCGGTAGTTGGCACAGGCTTTGGGCAAAAGGTGCATATTCCAGGTTTGCAAGCGCACCATCGCACTGAAGTAGTGGCGGTGTGGAATGGTTCTAGCGCCAAAGCTCAAAGCGTTGCCGATCAGCATGGCATCGGCTTTGCCAGCGATCGCCTGAGTGAAATTCTCGCGCAACCGAGCGTGCAGGCAGTCACGTTAGCGACGCCGCCATTTGCCCATTACGAGATGGCCAAAGCGATTATTCAAGCCGGTAAGCACCTCCTGTTAGAAAAACCCGTCACGCTTGCGGTCGGTGAGGCCGAGCACCTCCAAACTTTAGCCGCTGAGCACAACGTCATTGTGACACCCGACTTTGAGTTTCGCTATATACCTGAGTGGCAGCATTTCGCTGAGCTGTTAAGCCAAAACATTGTCGGTCAAAAGCGCCTGATCAAAATTGACTGGCTGGCTTCTAGTCGTGCTAATCCGCAGCGGGCTTGGGACTGGTACGCGCAAAAGCAGCTCGGCGGCGGCGCACTCGGATCGATTGGCTCTCACACCTTTGACTACATCAACTGGCTGTTTGGCCCTGCTGTCAGCATTAGCGCGACCCTCAGCAC
>QBMP01000061.1:7877-15786 GCA_003242115.1 Phormidesmis priestleyi | reverse complement strand
CCTCAGCACAGCGATCGCGCAGCGACCTGATCCGCAAACGGGCGAGCTGAAGCCGGTCGATTCTGACGATATCTGTGCGATCGCGCTCACCCTCGCTGATGGCACCCTCTGCCAAATCACGCTCAGCGCCGTCAGCTACGCCGGACGCGGCCATTGGATAGAAGTGTATGGCGACAAAGGAACGCTAGTCATGGGCAACGCTAGCCAAACTGATTATGTCAATGGCTTTAAAGTTTTTGCGAGTGAGGCAGGCACTAATCTCACAGAAATCCTCACGCCCGACCGCTTTGCCTTTCCTAAAGCCTTTGCTGACGGGCGCATTGCTCCGTTTGTGCGGGTCGTCAATCACTGGGTGAACTGCATTGATGCGGGCTGTGAAAGCGCGCCGGGGATGCAGGAAGGCGTTTACACTCAGCTACTAATGGATTTGACGCATCGCTCTAGCGCAGGCAAAACGCAGCTTTCGGTGCCGATGCGGGTGTCTTGAAGGCGATCGCCCCCGACAAAAACTAGCAAAAACTGTCTCTAGCAAAATCTTTAAGCAGAAGCCAGGGTTGCGGTCTCTGAAGCAACGTCTTGGGCCTCATCGGTAGAGCCGGTAGCGGCCTCAGATTCGGGTGGAGAAGGCGGTATTTTGCTAGCTTCAAAAATGCTTTTAATAGAACTAGCGACCGGCACCGCGACAATCAGCCCTAAGAACCCAGCGATTTTGGTGCCGACTAACAAAGAAACCAAAATCCAGACGGGGTTTAGACCCACAAAGCCGCCAATGAGCTGAGGTGCAATCACGTTTTCCACAATCTGATCAATCACAGCCGCTACCGCCACCACCCGTACCCCTAGCCAAATGCTCTTCAGCGCAGTCAAAAAGCTGATGATGGCAATGCTCAGCGAAGGCCCAAAAGGAAAAATCGCCGCTACCCCAACCGCAATGCCAAACAGTAGACCAAACGGCACCCGAATGACGACAAAGGCAATCGTCATGGCCGTGCCCATCAGCAGCGCCACGGTAATTTGGCCCAAGAAATAATTTTGGAAATTTTGCCGAATCAGCGGTCTAGCGCGCTCATTCCAGCTGGTGGGCAGCCATTCAAAAATGCCGTTCCACAGCCGCTCACCGTGCAGCAGTAAGTAAAAAGTCAGCACCACCGTCAGACCCAAATCGACGACCCCGCTAATGGCATCGGGCAATAGCGATAGCACCCCAGCGCTAAGACTTTGAATTTGTGTGGTGATCTTGCCCTGAAGCTGATCCGATAGCTGAGTCAGATCGAGCGGTAAATTGAGGCTGATGGCCCAGTTTTGAATGGCGGTGAGCTGTGAAGTGCTCGAATCCAACCAGCTTGGCAGGCGTCCGGCCAGTTCGTTGACCTGCTCAACCAATGGCGGAACCAGCAAAACGCCCAGCAAGCCCAATACCGCAATGGTGATTAATAAGACTAATAAAATTGCCAGCGATCGCCGCAGCCTAAAGCGCGAAAGTAGCTGCACCGGATAGTTCAGCACAAACGACAGCAGCGTCGCCGACAAAAAAACAGTCAGCTGTGAGCGAAAATAGGCAAAAATCTGTAGCGCCACCCAGCCATTGAGAGCTAGTAGGGGCAAAGCTAGCCCCCAGATCATCCAGCGCGGCAGTCGATTTAGCCAATCCATAGGTGCAGCGTTCTCAAGCAAATTAGTCATTAATTATCGATAGTATCTGCCGGTCGTTGTCCAGTCATTGGCGACTGATTACACCCATACCCTAACGCAACCCTGCGGCTATATTTGTGCCTTTTGATCGGCTGATCGTCTTAAAAAAACGAGAATCACTTTGGATTACGTAATTATGCAGACGCAGGTTGCTACTAAATGTGAGGTTAGTACGGGTTAATTGTACGCAATTTAATACTTTACAAGATTTTATCTCCTTAGAATTACGTCTGAACTCATTTTAGGTATTCATCTCCGATGAAAATTCGCATAGGTGTTTGTTTTCTGTCAAAAAGCTGCTATCCACATCGCGGAACCAGTGCCCTTAAGTGGCAAGCTTGTCTATTGTGATAAGGTGAAGCGTAAGATCACTTGTTCTTGTATGGCGATGGCAAATCTACCTCATTTCGTCCAATATCAAGGTAGCAAAAGAAATTTAGCGACGTATATCCTTCAGTTTTTGCCCAAAAAGATCAATAGATTAGTAGAGCCCTTTGCGGGAACTGCCGCAATCAGCGTGGCGGCATCTGCCAATCAAATTTCCCACAATTTTTGGCTGAATGATCTCAATCAGCCTTTAATAAAACTACTAGAGCTAGCGATAGAAAACCCGAATGAGATCGCAGATTTCTACTCAAAGCTATGGAATGAGCAGCATACTGATTCCATAGCTCACTATTTTGAAGTCAGGTCAAAATTCAATCAAACCAACGATGAAAAGTTATTCTTATATTTGCTGGCACGATGTGTTAAAGGTTCAGTTCGGTATAATTCCAGAGGGCTGTTCAACCAAAGCCCAGATAAACGGCGGAAAGGAACACGGCCTGAGACAATGAGGAAAAATATAGCAGGCGTATCTAACCTGTTAAAGGGCAAATGTCAGTTTACGAGCTTGGATTATCGAGAGGTCTTAGATGGCAGTCAGGATGGTGATTTCATATATATGGATCCCCCTTATCAAGGGGTATGCGGAAATAGAGATTCGAGATATCTGTCAGGAATAAATTTCGATGACTTTGTATTAGCGATTGAACAGTTAAATCAAAAAGAAGCTACATTTGCCGTCAGCTACGACGGCAAACTAGGCAATAAGGCTTTTGGAAAGTTTCTTCCTTCCAGCTTAAATCTTGAAAGAATTGAAATCGAAGTAGGAAGATCGTCACAGTCTACGCTACTGGGTAAGGCAGAGACCACAGTCGAATCTTTGTACTTATCACCAAGCTTATTTAGAAGTTTATCCAGTGTTAGAGAGTTTAACTATACTGACAAAAAAATTGGCAATTCGCCGAAGCAACTGACTCTCTTGGAAAAACATGGAGAATTTGCAGCAGCTACCAGATGACTTTTTGAAACTCTGCCGATCAATCACCGCCAAAAGACCAAAGGCAGTGATTGATCACATCCTGCAATACGGATTTATTACAACTGAAGACTTAAAGGAAACCTACGGTTACAACCATCCTCCGCGAGCAGCTAGAGATGTTAGAGAAAATGGTGTTCCGTTGGAGACTTTTCGTGTTACCGGAAGTGACGGCAGAAAAATAGCTGCGTACCGATTTGGAGACATTAGCAAGGCAAGATTCACTCGCCTTGCCGGAAGAACAGGTTTATCTAAGCAGATTAAAGAGGCGTTGATTAAAAAATATGGCAGCAAATGTTTCATTTATCTGGAGGAGATGAATAAGCGTGAACTGCAAATTGATCACCGTGTCCCTTTTGAAATTGATGGTGAACCAGATTTAGAGCCAGAAAATTTTATGCTGCTTTGTGGTTCTGCTAATCGAGCTAAATCCTGGTCATGCGAACAGTGTGAAAATTGGAATGGCGTCAAAGATAAGGCGATTTGCCTGTCGTGCTACTGGGCATATCCAGAAAGTTATGAGCATATTGCAATGCGGCAAGTCAGAAGAATAGACCTCCTTTGGGAAAATGACGATATTGAGATTTACGAAAGACTTAAGCAAAGAGCGATCGCTATCGACAAGGAATTACCAGAGCTTGTCAAAGAAATCATTGAGCGTGAAATAACCCTCAATGGTAACGGCTCAGCCAATTTTGACTAAGGGCTGTAAGTTGCGCTCTTTCTGCTGGCGTCAATCCTTGAGGATCGAAGCGATAGCGGTAGTGTAGCGCTAGGGCCGATGAGAAGGTGTTTTGCTCTGCTTCGGATAAGAGTGCATTTAATCTAAGGCTCCACTGTAAGAGCGATTCTGAGGGCGATCGCGCCAAATCTCTCTCTTCCAGCTGCTGCGCAATCTCATAGAATTCAGAATCTAATCCATTTTGAATCGACGGCAGCCATTCATTCTTCGACTCATCTTCTAATGGGTTGGCCCGACGCCCTTTAAATCGGTGAAAAGATTTCCACAGCAAAAAGCCAAAAAGCGGGGTCAGCAGCAGCATGATTTCCGGTGGGCTGAGGTCTCTAAGCTGACGAAGTTTGATCTGGAACTGAAAGCTTAAAAACGCAGCAAAATCGGAAAATATTTGCCAGGAAGAAGCCTGTTCTTTTTCTTGCGATCTCCAGTCAGGCGGAGTCGTATCTACCGCTTGCCAAGCGCCGTTAAAGTACACCAGCGTCCAGGCATGAGCATCGCGACTGCGCACAATATACTGCCGCTCTAGCGGGCTAAATTCATGCACCGAATAGCCAACCACGTAGCGGGCCGGAATGCCTGCCCCTCGCAATAGCAGCGCTGTTGCACTAGCAAAGTATTCGCAGTGGCCCGCTTGGGTATTGAGCAAAAAGTCTGAAATTGGGGGCGCGGTGCCATCTGTGCGAATGAGATCGAGCGAATACTTAAAGGTTTGAAAATAAGCAGCCACTTGGCTGATAATCTCTGAGTTCGATTTGTTTTCAACTGCAAGGCGCTGGAGGGTTTGCGCAATGGCCGCACTGTCGGCAATCGGAATTTGTAGATCGGTTTCTGTCGGCGGGGCATCGGTTGCGCCTGCATCTGGGTCGAACCGCACCTGGTAGGTGGCATTGCCGGTTGCATCTACCTGCACGGTGCCGTACTGATTTTTCTGCATTTCAGTGACGTTTAGCTGTCGAATTTCGGTGGTGGCGCTAGGTAAGGTCAAGACTCCTTTGCCTCGCTTCAGGTTGTCAGCAATCGTAATCGAGATATCTTGTGGGTGAGTGGGAGCCAGTTGCCAAGTGCCTTTTGTCGGCGCAGCCGGTACGGGCTTAAAGAGGGCATCGGTTGCGCCCCAGGTCGATAGCTGATAGCGGTTATAAGTAGCCTCTCGCAATAATAAGGGAAAAAGACTGGGATCTTTCGGAGACACTGACGCTGAATCTGTTGAAACCCTGAAAGCGATTTTACTCGATAGTTTAAGCTTGCCAACTGAGCCCATGCGGGTGGTGTTGCTTTCGGGGCTAATTGCACCGCTGGCAAAGTCGCTCAGCATCGCGATCATTTGTTCTTCTAGGCGCTGCTGAAGATGAGAGATTTGCACGTGGCCAACAAAACCTAAGCCTGCGGATAAACAGAACAGCAGCAGCCATATAATTGGGGCTGAGCGCTTGGGCCTATGCGCATAGAGCAGCAGCGCCACTAAGACAGTGGCAAAGCCATAAAAGCTAAAGCGGTTGCTATCAGCAGCGCTAGCCGCTAACAGGCAAATCGCAAAGTAAAAGTAGTACAGATTGATCGAGCGCTGCTGCCGATAGCGACCCTGATGCTGCAAATAGGCTTTTGAGAAGCCTTCGCCGAGCAGTACTTGAATGCCGAGAGCGTAGGTTTGAGCGAGTGCTAACGGAAACGCCGCCACCGGTAGCCACTGAATCAGGCTATAGATAAAGGCTTCTTTTTCAAGAATGACCGAAACCACCGACAGAATCGATAAAATCACCCCGCAGAGCTTGGCCACTTCTTTGAGATCGCTTAGCGAAATTTCCCACCGCTGAGTCGCAACATGCCGCGATTCTAGGCCCACGATCATCGGCAGTGCTAGCCACCAAAGCCCGGTTTGCCAGCCCCAAAGGGCGATCGCTAAACTACACAAACTCGCCAACCCATCCCACGATTTACCGTCAGCGCTTGCCTCAGCTTTCATAGCGCCCATAGCCCCGCCTGGATATTGTCTATCGCCAGCACCTGAAGGCGGCTTTGCGGATGCCGTAAGCAGATCACATCGGGCATTTCACTCAGGCCGCTAGCGCCTGCAATCACCAGCACCAACACCGCAATGCCCGCTGCCTCTAGCTGCCCAATCAGGGTGCGGCGATCGCCATCCCAATCCAAAAACACCGCAATGCAGCCATGCAGCCGCGACATATTTTTCTGCACCACTGCTAGTAAGTCGCTAAAGTCTTGATCCCGACAGGGTTCGGCTGCGGCCAATACGGTCAAAATCTGCTCCGCCTGACTAAATCCATCGTCCAAGTGGTGAGCAGTCGTGCCCATAAAAAGCCGATCAATTAAAGCAGTTTGGGTTTGAAGATCGCAGGCAAATGAGGCCGCGATCGCGATCGCCGCTTCCATGCCCTCACTTTTCCACTCATCCTCATCCGCTCTTTGAAACGTATCCACAATCAGCGCATGGCGAACCGCATCTTCAGCTTGGTGCTCTTTAATCACGGGCTTGCCCGTTTTGGCCCAGCTTTTCCAGTGCAGATTGCGCACCGAATCGCCCGGACGATAGGCCCGCAGCGCTCGGAATTCTTCTGAATCACCAATGGCTGTTGTAAGCGATCGCTCACCCGCCTGATACCGTCTCGCCCCCGGCAGCGGAATCACTGGCAGCTGATAGCGCTGCGGCAAAATTAAAACAGACTGCGGTACATCAAGCATTGCGCCGCGATTGACCAAGCCCAGCGGATCAGTACAGGCGATGGTCAGTCCCTGAAAGCGCAGCAGTCCTCGCCGCAGCGGCATGATTTCGGCAACCACCGCTGTTTCTTGTTTGGCTGCTAATAATGGCAGAGCTATTGCCGGAGCAAACGCCCACTGCCTTTGTGCCAGCAGCTTTAGCCAAACTTTTCGCCGCACTTTGGGATGAGTTGAACCGCGAATAATCCGTTGAAAATCTAAAAAATCAGGAAAACTATCCCCAAACCTTTCCGTCAAACTCAGATCCCGCAGTCGTTTAGCGCTCACATTATGCAACCGCACCCCATACCGCAGCGGCACCCCGACCGTACCAAACCGAGGCAGACTGCGCACCGCCCTTAATTTCGCAGAGTGGAGTCTAGCAGATCCCAATTGGCTAGAAACAACCGCAACGCCCATCAGCGCCACCCCAAACGCAAACACCTGGTAAGACAAGCTGCGCTTAACATCCAGCCCAATCACACCAAACATAAAAATGCCGCCCAGTAGCCACAGCCCGCTCAATGTTAACCGCTGAACCCACCACTGCTGCACAGTATGACTCAGCCGCAATAAGCGATAAATCCCTCGCTTCATCGAAAGTTCCTATCGTCAACTAGCCCAGACATCAATCTAGGCATCCGTCCAAATACCCTGTGCAAACGCCCGCACTCAAGCCGGAACGACGAGCGTCTGCACAATATCAGCCACTACCCTCTCTGCCGTTTGCCCCGAAAACCTAGCCTGCGAATCCATCACCAGCCGATGCGCCAACACCGGCCCCGCAATTTCTTGAATATGATCAGGCGTGACAAAATCGTAGCCATCAAACAGTGCCATTGCCTGCGCTACTTTCATCAGCGCTAGCGATCCGCGCGGACTCGCCCCAAGCTGTACCCCTTCTGCTTGACGAGTCGCATTTACAATATCCACTACATAGCGCTTCAGCTCTGCACTGATGCGCACCTGCTTGACCTGCTGCTTCAGCCTCAACACATCCGCTAGCGTCACACAAGGCTGCAATTGCTCAATCGGATGCGCCTCAATTTGATCCGACAAAATCTCCACTTCATCAGCCGCAGACAGATAGCCCAACCGAAACTGCAAGGCAAAGCGATCCATCTGCGCTTCCGGCAGCGGGTACGTGCCTCGCGCGTCCAGCGGGTTTTGAGTCGCAATCACAAAAAAAGGATCGTGGAGCTTTTTGAGCGTGCCATCTACACTCACCTGAGCTTCGGCCATCGCCTCTAGCATGGCTGATTGCGTACGCGGTGAGGCCCGGTTAATTTCATCGGCCAGCACGATATTGGCAAAAATTGGCCCATCGTGAAAATGAAAGCTGCGCTTTTCTATATCGAGCATCGAAACGCCCAAAATGTCAGACGGCAGCAGATCAGGCG
>QBMP01000061.1:4888-7835 GCA_003242115.1 Phormidesmis priestleyi | reverse complement strand
GCTGCCGCCTGACCCTTCACTACCTGCTGAATATTGTCGGCAAGGCGCTGATAAATTGCCTGAGCTGGCAGCTCTGATAAATCTTGGCTTAAATCTTGACTCGAAACCGTTGACAGCGCCATAGCAAGCTCTTGAGTTCACTTACAGAGTACCCAGACGGGCTACGCCGGTTCATTTTTTCAGGTCAGTTTGTTTTGGGCGGGTTTATTTTTGGCCGGTTTATTTTTGGCCGGTTTATTGGTGAAGTAAGTGAAAACATAGGTAAAGAAAACGTAAAGTGCTGCAATTCTCGGCAGAATCACTCATGCGGTATCTGATGACTTAACGTACCGCGTTACGCCATAAAGCTTATGAAACGCTCCTCGCTTAAGCCTGTTGAACCTGTTGAACCCAGTTCTTCTGTTAAAGTAATTACTCCCGTTAAATCAGACGCTGCCGACTTTACAATCCTCCGCGCCGCGCTCGAAAATTTGCAAGATGGATTTATTATCGCCAATCAAATGGGCGAGATTGAAAAAATTAATGCCCCTGCCCAGCGCATTTGCAGCCTCCTAAAAGCCAAAGCCGAAGCCCTCCCGACTGAAATTTGGCGAGTTTGCCAGCCCGTGCTGCCCAACCTAAATCTGCTTACTTTTCAGAAAAATGGCCTTGATGCCGACATTATTTTGCCTAACTTGGGCGCTATCCGCATTCGAGTACAAAATATTCAAATCACCCAAGTACCCTATTTACTCATCGTTTTAGAAGATCGCCAGCAATCTATCTACAATAAGGCGCTTTCTGATGCGGCGTTGCTTCATTTAACAGAGCGCGAAAGTGAAGTTTGGCAGCTACGCCTACGTGGCCTTGATTATAGTGAAATTTCAAGAGCCCTTTGGATCAGCCAAAACACCGTGAAAAAGCACATCAAAAATATTCTGTCCAAACAACGAAGCCATCAGGACGATGAGGAATACGCCCTGATGGCTTGATGTCTGTTGATCGATGCCGATTCAGCGCTTCAGAGATAGTTATTCGGAGATAGCTACTTTAGCAGCAGGAGAAACAGCAGCAACAGGGCTTTGCAAATAGTCAAACTCTTCAGCCAGTAGCTCTAGCTCTGCATTGCGCAGTAGCACTGAGCGCTGTAGTAAAGGCGTGCGCGCAACTGCGCTATTGGCCAAAGTCAACAGCGGGTTGGCTAATACGCCCGAAAGTGCCGTCACAGTCACAGCTAGCACTAAGCTCACCTGCAAAGGCCGCATTCCTGGCAGCGTCCAGTCACTAACGGCATAGGCTTTCACCACATCAGACATTTCCTGTGGTTCTTTAACCACCATCATTTTCACGACTCGAATGTAGTAGTAAATAGAAATAACGCTGGTAATCAGGCCTACTAGCACAAGGGTATATGCCCCAGCCTGCCAACCTGCCCAGAAAATGTAGATTTTGCCAAAAAAGCCTGCCAGCGGCGGAATACCGCCCAAAGACAGTAAACAAATGCTCAGGCACAGCGTCAGCAGCGGATCCTTTTGGTAGAGGCCGCTGTATTCGCTGATTTGGTCGGTGCCAGTGCGCAGTGAGAACAAAATGACGCAGGTGAACGCACCTAGGTTCATAAATAAGTAGATGAACAGGTAGAACACCAAGCTCGAATAGCCTGCATCGGTGCCGATGATCAGGCCGATCATTACGATCCCGGCCTGCCCGATAGATGAATAGGCTAATAGCCGCTTCATGCTGGTTTGAGCGAGGGCAACAACATTACCAAGAATCATGCTCAAAATCGCCAAGGCCGCAAAGACAAACCGCCACTGCTCAGCCACCATGGGAAAGGCGGTGAGCAAGAGACGGATAGCAAGCGCAAAACCCGCTGTTTTGGAGCCAACTGAGAGAAAGGCTACTACAGGTGTGGGTGACCCTTCGTACACATCCGGTGTCCACTGGTGAAAAGGGACGGCGGCTACTTTAAAGGCGATCCCAGCAATCACAAAGACCAGCGCGATAATCAGACCAATGGGGGCTTCGGCGTTATCGGCAGCGATGCGAGTTGCAATCAGGCTGAGGTTGGTTTCGCCACCCGAAAGGCCGTATAGCAGCGACATACCGTATAGAAAAATGGCCGCACTCGCTGCGCCAATCAACAAATATTTGAGGGCCGCTTCATTGGAGCGGGGATCGCGCTTCATGTAGCCCGTGAGCAGATAGGACGAGATACTGAGCGTTTCTAAAGAGACGAAAATGGTGACTAACTCATCGGCTCCTGAGAGGAACATGCCGCCGAGTGTGGCGGCGAGTAAAATCGCTAAAAACTCTGCAAGCGCTGTGCCCGATTGCTCAATGTAGCGAATGCACATCGGGACTGTCACTATCGCTGACAGGGCGATGATGCCTCGAAAAACAATGCTCAAATCGTCGCCATTGAATGCGCCTAAAAATGAGATGGGATCGGCGGCTCCCCACTGGTAGTAAAGGCTGACGACGGCGGCGAGTAGGCCAGAAATCGCGACATAAGGCAGCCAACGGCTCACCCCCCGACCCCCGATAATATCTGTCACCACAATCGCCATAATGGTGATAATTACAATTCCTTCTGGCAGAATGATGCCCGCATTGAGCTGAGCGGCAATATTGGCAAAGTCCATCAATCAGCGGCCCAATCAAGAGGGCAGATAAGAGTTTCCAATTGAAAGCTTACCTTGTATTTTCAGTTAATCCCAACGTTAGCAAGAAGAATTTCACCTCAATCATCGGCACTTGCCACATCTTCCTCAAAAAAAATTAACAGTTCAAATTCTGCCTAGCAGCGTTATAACAAGAACTATGGCAAAATCTATGACGCCGCTAGGGATTTACTAAGGTTTGCACGATTAACTGATCTTCGTTAGCTTGATCTTAAAAGCCAAACTAGGCCAAATGAGGTTAAGCAATGCAAAACAGAAGGGGTAGACGAATCGGCCCCTTTTGA
>QBMP01000061.1:472-4812 GCA_003242115.1 Phormidesmis priestleyi | reverse complement strand
TTTTCAGATATTTCCAGGTATCTACTTGGGAACGCTGCTAAAAACGCCTAAGCCTTACTCCTCAGCGTCTGCCTCAGACAGTCCATTTTCAGATAGTCCATTTTTAGACAGTCCACCCCAGTTAAACTGCACAGCACTCATGTCTACGCTTGTCATTGTCGAGTCGCCCACTAAAGCCAAAACCATTCGCAACTACCTGCCTAAGGGCTATCGGGTAGAGGCTTCAATGGGCCATATTCGCGATTTGCCCAAGTCGGCCAAAGAAATTCCGGCTAAGGTCAAAAAGGAAAAATGGGCTCAAATTGGCGTCAATACCGAAGCCGACTTTGAGCCGCTCTACATTGTGCCAGCGGACAAAAAGAAGGTCGTCAAAACGCTCAAAGACGCGCTCAAAGATGCGGATGAGCTGGTTTTGGCCACAGATGAGGACCGTGAGGGCGAAAGCATTAGCTGGCATCTGATGGAAGTGCTAAAGCCGAAAGTGCCGACTAAGCGCATGGTCTTTCATGAAATTACGCAAGAAGCCATTCAAGCTGCGCTCACCAACTGCCGCACGATTGATGACAAGCTCGTGCACGCCCAAGAGACTCGCCGTATTTTAGATCGGCTGGTGGGCTACACCGTTTCGCCGCTGCTGTGGAAAAAAATTGCTTTTGGCCTCTCTGCTGGCCGGGTGCAGTCGGTTTCAGTGCGCCTTTTGGTCGAACGTGAGCGGGCTAGACGGGCTTTTCGGCGCGGATCTTACTGGGATCTGAAGGCAGCGCTTTTAAAGAGTAAAACGTCCTTTGATGCCAAGCTAGTTTCAGTCGGCGGCACTCGCGTTGCCAATGGCAGCGACTTTGATGAATCGACTGGGCAAGTGAAAGCCGGTCGGAACGTTTTGCTGCTAAATGAAGGTGAAGCTAGGACACTGCAAGTTCGGCTAGAGTCCAGTAGCTGGAAAGTTTCCAACCTGGAAGAGCGGCCCAATACTCGCAAACCCGCCCCGCCTTTTATCACCTCGACCCTTCAGCAAGAGGCTAACCGTAAGCTAGGGCTCTCTGCCAAAGACACGATGCGCACGGCCCAAGGGCTTTACGAAAAAGGCTTTATTACCTATATGCGGACAGATTCGACGAGCTTGTCTTCGCAAGCTATAGCGGCTGCCCGCCGCTGCGTTGAAACCAAATACGGCAAAGACTATCTCAGCCCTAAGCCGCGCCAGTTCTCGACCACGAGCAAGGGCGCACAGGAAGCTCACGAAGCTATTCGCCCCTCTGGTGAAGTGTTTCGTACGCCGCAAGATACGCCGCTTAAAGAGCGCGAACTGAGGCTGTACGACCTGATCTGGAAGCGCACGGTAGCGACTCAAATGGCCGATGCCCGCCAAACTAACATCACGGTTCAAATTGATGTAGAGGACGCCGTTTTTAAAGCGACGGGCAAGCGGATTGATTTTCCTGGATTTTTTCGGGCGTATGTGGAGGGATCTGATAATCCTGATGAGGCGCTTGAAAGTCAGGAAGTTGTTTTGCCCGCGATGAAAGCCGGTGATGCTTTAGACTGCGCGGGTTTAGATGCCATTGGCCACGAAACTCAACCGCCTGCGCGTTACACCGAAGCGGCGTTGGTTAAAACTCTGGAAAAAGAAGGCATTGGTCGCCCTAGCACCTACGCGACGGTGATTAGTACCGTGATTGCTCGGCGCTACGCTGAGCTTGTTAACAACAGCTTGGTGCCCGCTTTTACCGCTTTTGCCGTTACCGAGCTGCTCGAAGAGCATTTTCCTGATCTGGTCGATGTGCACTTTACCGCCAACATGGAGCAGACTCTGGACGAAATTTCGACGGGTCATGCGGAATGGTTGCCCTACTTAAAATCGTTTTACGGCGGGACTGAGGGCCTTGCGAATCAGGTGGAGCAGCGTCAGGACAAGATTGATCCTACCGAGGCTCGAACGGTGGATCTCAATGATTTGGCGGCGAAGGTTCGGATTGGAAAGCATGGAGCCTATGTTGAGCTAGAAAGAGGCGATGAGACGGTGAGAGCCTCTATCCCGGAAGGGGTGAGTCCGGCGGATCTCGACGATGCGCAGGTTGAGGTTTTACTGAAGCAGAAGACGGAAGGGCCAGAGAAAATTGGCCTGCATCCTGAAACCGGGGAGCCGATGTACATTTTGATTGGGCGATTTGGCCCCTATGTGCAGCTCGGCGATGCGACGGATGATAATAAAAAGCCAAAGCGCACGTCTTTGCCCAAAGGTGTGAAGGCGGAAGATGTGGATCAGGCGATGGCGGTGTCGCTGTTGAGCTTGCCGCGTTTGCTGGGGGTTCATCCGGAAACGGGTAACAGCATTAAGGCCAACTTAGGGCGATTTGGGCCTTATATTGTGCATAGCAAGGGCAAAGAAGACGGTAAAGATGACTATCGCTCACTGAAAGGTGATGACGATATGCTGACAGTAGCACTCGATAGAGCTTTGGAGATATTAGCTCAGCCAAAAACGGGCCGAGGCCGTAAGGCGGTAACGCCCATTCACGAAATTGGGAAGCATCCGGCTGATGACGAGCCCATCAGTGTATATGACGGGCCATATGGGCCATACATTAAGCACGGCAAGGTGAATGCTTCGGTGCCGGAAGGTAAAAAGCCTGAAGAGGTGAGTGTAGAGGAAGCGATCGCCCTGCTAGCCGAAAAAGGTGACACGGTGAAAAAGAAAAAAAGTACGACAAAAAAGAGTACAGCCAAGAAAGCCTCTACAAAAAAGACGACCGAGAAAAAGGCGATTGAGAAAAAGGCGACCGAGAAAAAGGCAGCTACCACAAAGGACAGTGAGACTAAAAAGACAGCTAAAACAGCTAATAAAACTACGCGAACGGCTGCGGCTAAAAAGACAGCTAAAACCTCAGCCGCCGCAAAAGTTGTTCCGGAAGAAACCAGCGTTTAGCGGCTAAGGGGGATCTTTTTGATGGCGATGAAATTAGAACAAGTGGTGCCTTTTGGCCGCTCTTTTGATGAGTATGTGAAAATGTTTTCGCTGAGCGAAGCAGATTTGCAGAAGTCGATTTTGAGCGTTGCTGATGGGCCTGCTAGCTTCAATGCTGAAGGAACTGAGCGCGGCTATCAGATTCAATCGATTGATCCGCTATATGGATTTAGTGGGAAAGAAATTCGCGATCGCTTCTACGCCGTCCTCGATGGCATCATCACCCAAATCAAAGCCACCCCCAACGATTGGGTATGGGGATATCACGCCTCTGCCGAAGCCCTGAAAACTCACCGCATTGAAGTAACAGAGCGCTTTTATGCGGACTACGAAGTCGGTAAAATAGCCGGTCGCTATCGCGTTGGCGAACTGCCGACACTCACCGATCCCGATGATCGTTATGAATTAAGCCTAAGCTCACACTTTCTCTTTTTGTATTCTGATCAGCTAGACGCAGCATTTCATCTTGCCGCCATTGATGAAATGCTGCGTGTTAGCCCAGAAGTGAGAATCTTTCCGCTGCTAACGCTCGCTCAGGAAAAGTCTCCTTATCTTGAGCAGGCGATCGCGCATCTCAAAGCATCTGGCCACCAGTGCCAAATCGAAAAAGTAGGCTACGAACTTCAGCCAGGCGGCAATGAAATGCTGAGAATCTGTCGGTCTAGTGCAAATAGGTCGGCATGAGTTTAAACCATTAACCTGCTCGGTATGTTGCCAACAGATTCAGCAAATTGTCGTAGCCTTCCATGCTCATAATCGGCATGAGCTGACGGCGGTATTTCTCTAAAATTTTCTCAAATGCGGCTTCGCCTAGCTGCCCCTGCAAAATCGAGAGCAAACCAGCCGCCTGTCGCCAATCTTGTGAGCCAATGCGCTCTAGCAAATGCATTGCAATTGCTCCAAAATACACGGCTTCTTCAGAGTGTTTGAGGGCGTGATGGGCTTCGGCGGTGTAGAGCGTGTACAGCCCTTGCAGATAAATATTGCCTGAGCTTTTGACGGCTTCTGCGCCTTTCATCAGGCTATCGAGCCCTTCTTGGGGGCGATCGCAAATCACGTAGCCAATCCCCAAGCTGTTGTAAGCCAGCGCCTGAGACTGAAAATCTCCCTGCTTAATCGCCAGCGCCAAACCTTGATTGAGATAGGCGATCGCCCCGTCATACCTCTGCGCATCGGCCACATCATTCGCCCGCCCTTGCAGCACCTGCGCGTAGCCCAAGTTCACCAGCGCATTGGCCTCACCCACGCGATCGCCCCTTTGCCGAGCCAAAATCAGCGCCCGCTGCGCTTGAGCTATTCCCTTTTCATAGTCTTGATCGAGTGCCGCATTGCGGGCCAAATGACACAGATCGGCGGTTTCACAGGCCAGATCTCC
>QBMP01000061.1:0-462 GCA_003242115.1 Phormidesmis priestleyi | reverse complement strand
TCGCTCATAAAATTCCCTGGCCTCCTGTGAACGGCCCAGCATTTGCCGCGAATAGCCCAGCAGCGTCAAAATTCGCGCTTTCTCCTGCGTGCCCTCCACTTGGCTCAGCGGCTCACTAAAATAGCTCAGCGTATCTTGCAAATAGTCTCCCGAAAAAGACGCAAACACCCCACCATACAAAGGAAAATCATCCCTTTGAGAAAACGTCCGCAAAATCTGTAGCATTAGCTGAAAGCTGCCACTGCCCAGCGCCTGATAAGCGCTCGAAGAAAAACTCGCCCCGCTGCTGCGAAAGCCCTGCGCCAGCCGCCCCCAAATTGCCGCAAAAATCAGCGCCGTGCTGTAAGAAAGCTGCTTGCCCGCCTTAGCACTATAGGGCTGCTGATCAAACCAAATAATTAACCCGCGCTGCACAAAATGCAGCGTCACCACCAGCTCTACCCAGCTCGCCGTATCCACTGC
>QBMP01000060.1:9071-17687 GCA_003242115.1 Phormidesmis priestleyi | reverse complement strand
CTGCACGGCAACTGCTGCATGGCAATGAGGACGCTGATGTTCACCCGGAACAATCCACTTCCAGGTCGGCAAAAAAGAGCTGTATACGAACTCTTCTGCCTGCCCTTGCTTTCGCCCAAAGTGCATGACCCCGCTCTTGCGGGTGTGCTCAATCGCGGCTGCTTGAGCCGCTTGCACATCTTTAGCGAGGTAGTGAATCGGCTCAAATTTGTTTTGCCCTGCCTGCAAGCCTAAAAATCGAGCGAGTGGTTCGTCGGTCAGCGCGTAAACCAGCGCGTCTGAGTCAGCCGCCTGATGGTGAATGCGGCTTCCCCCCGGCAGAAAGAACAGATCTCCTGGTTGCCAAGCGATCACCCCGCCGCCCCACTCACTGCGCCCCTCTCCGCAAATCACAAAGTAAAATTCTAGGCCGCCCTGAAAGCAAGTAGTAATTGATTCTTGAGCTTTCACCTTGATGTAAGCAGCTAGAAGCGAAGGAGTGGTCCCTGGGCTTTTTAGCTGAAGCTGCTTGGAACGATCCAACAGTAAGAGGCCGCTGGGCTGATGCGGATCAAATGCCTGCTGACGTTCGGAGTGAAACACCCAGCTTTGGACTGCCGGCGGTGGCTGTCGCGGCTGACTCTGCTGCCGTTGTTGCCACGAGGCTCCCGCCTGCGTAATCAAGGTGGCTCGTCGGCTGAACAGGCTAGGACTGATAGTTGGAGAACGTTCCATCTGGCTTGTGAATTAAGTTTTCACTTTATAAAGACTAGAGACCAAAAACGAAAGACCAAAAACTAGAAGCCCGCTAGTTGATGTACCTCTGCTGCGCTATAGCCCAAAGACTCGGCCATCTGCCAAGTCATATCTGCTAAAAAATCGTCAGTGAAAAATTGTTGCCAGCGACAGGCTGCGGCGGCATCAATGCTCTTGTGTAAATGAAACTTCAAGTCTCCCGGCATTCGAGTAAGATCTCTTGAACCCGATAGCATCCGCTGCTGGCTGTGAGTGTAAGGCTCTAGCATGACAGGATCGACTGCTAACCCTAGAAAATCACAAAGGTTGCCAATTGCCGTCCCTGGCTGGCTGACTAGATCTTCAAAGCTAAGCTGTAGCCAGCGCTGCTGCGGCACCTTTTGCAAAAAGTTCGTAATGTTTTGGTGACTCACTAGCCAGGTCAGTTCAGCGAGCTGCCGCCGCTCGAAAGGGTTTTCGTACATAGCGGGGACAAATCGATCTAGCTTAGATTCTTCATAAGAGCGAATGGTGCCGTAGGGATGGCGCACCAAGTGAATATATAAAGGATCCACAAAGTCAGTCTCAGCCCGCGACAGAATGCCGGGATCGAGCGGATACAAAGGTGTTTTATCGACCAAGCGGCGATCGCCCATCCATTCCTGCAGCAACCGATAGAACTGCTTTGTGCTCATCTGCTGCTGCTCATAGTCAGCCATCATCTGCTCGGCGGTCTCTACACTCACCCCTTTGAGTTCGACAATGCTGCGGATAGTTCCTTCTAGAAGATGACTATTGGCCTCCCTCGCTAGCTCCGTTCGACGCTGAGCCAAGTCGTTGTACATCAGCAAATAAAGTTCGGGCGGAGAAAAGAGCTGAGGATGCCCTGCTAGCATTACTCGCAACAGCGTAGAGCCCGATCGAGGCGGGCACAGTACAAAAATAGCCTGAGCATTTTTGCCGCTATCATCGGCGACAATCTGCCGAGCCCGAATGGTTTGGCGAAACCGAGTGACAACATCAGCGTTCACTGCTTTTTCAGATCTTTCAGATCTTTCAGCTTCTTTGGGTTTTTCAGCTTTAGTAGATTTTTCAGCTTTCTTGAACAAATCCCCTGGAGCTACTTGCTGTGCCGGATCGGAATGCAACTGCTGTTGAACAAACGTGGTCAGCGCACCGACCTGAATATCTTCTATATAGCTACCCGCTTCGACTAGCAGTGCTTGAAACCCTAGCTTGCGGTTAAAGGCGGCTTCAATATCGACAACAAGCTGAACAAAGTCTAAAGAAGCAAAGCCTAAGTCAGCGACCAAAGCAGTCGTCGGCTCAATCGGCTCATCTAAGTCGTAATCTTGTGCCAACGCTTGAATCAACGCAATGATTTTAGTTTGAACATCAAGGGCTTGAACGTTATCGGTAGCTACCAACATATGAATCTCTTTTAGCCTCAGACATGATCACAGTTGCAGAAAATTAACAGGCGCTCAAGTTTTCCCAGCTAGCGCCTTAAATTATTGATTATTGACCTTGGCAAAGGCAAAAGAAAATTTTGACGTAGTGTCATGCCTGGTGCCTATAAAACAAAATCTAGAACCTAGGATGAGAATATCACAGCGTTTAAAGTCCATAGCTTCCAAAAGCGCGATCAAGATATAAAACTGGTACATCCTCTCTCAGAGGCTTTCCGGATACTCACTAAATATTTTTCAAGCTAAATAGTCTAGGTATAAAAAGAACAGTTCTAGGGGTAGAAAACACTGTTTAAAGTCTGTTTCAGGTATTTTAGTGAGACAGACTGCCGTCACTGTCACGCCGTGCAATGCCCAGCAGATAATACTTAATCGCAAATTTCCAATAGTGAGGGCTGAGTTTCTCTAGAGCGCTGAACAAGGGATTTGTCTTCCAGCCATCAACTGACTCCCAGTCGGTCATCCAGCGGGTGGCAACGCCAATGGAGGAGGCGCTCAGATTCTCTACAGCATGCCACCACCAGGGCGGATTGACGAGCACATCTCCGGGGTTGAGAACGGTGGTATATCTAGGCACACTGCCGATCAGGGGATAGCGTTCAGGGTCATATTGATAAGTAGCACTGATGGGCGCATGGACAAACTGAAAGTTTTTTTGTGAGGTGGGATAGAGCCATGGTGAATGCTTAGGATGAACAAAAGTCCACCGTTTTTGTCCGTAAATCATGACAAATAAGTTGAACTTATTAGCGCAGTGAAGGCCGGTTCCCGTCGCCGTCCCGCCTAGAAAAATCTGGGTTTTGTTGTGCTTTCGATCACCCATAAAGGCCGCAAACTTATCAATTGGCAGGGCTGCTTGCAATTCTGGAATGGTGTGAAATATATCAGCAATATTGTTGACGTACTTGCGCTCTTTACCGCCCGCCAGAATATCGTCAATGAGTTCAGCCATACTACCCTGCTCAATGTTCCAATATTCTTTGCCCTTGAAGAAAGGCACCTGAATATCGCCATATTTATCTCGAAAATATTCGGGAGACCAGTGCTTTACCGCATATGACTCGCCAGCAAAGTTTTCGATCACGACAGGGAAGGGATATTTGAAAAGCTCCTTAAAGTCCGCTGGCGATACTTCCTCTGCTCGCAGCCTAGGAATGGGACGAGTGGTCACTACAGGGGGTGCTTGAGTAGTCAGTGGAACGGAAGTGGAAGTGCAGGCCATCACCTGAGGCGCTATGCGAGCATGGTAAAACTGCTCTAGAGCCTTGGGATTTTGGGTGAGATGGCGCACTAACATGACCCAGGAAAAATCCATTTGAAGCCTCCGGCCAGGATGAGGCTCCAACCCCTTAACCATCTCTTGCTGGCTGCTTATTTTCATGGCATATCAAAAAAGTAAAGTACTTGAACAGGCCATCTTCTCGGGAAAACAGCAAAAAGCGTACCGCAGGGGTGCCCCTATTTAGCAGCTGTTTTGACCGAATGTCTATACCGACGTGTTCAAAAGGACAAGCTTTAGATTATAAAAATTCAGTATACTCAAGGAAGAGCCTTTTGTCAGTAAGTGGTTAAAAAATTCACAATGTCTCTAGAGTAGCCAGTCCCTGGGGCAGCCCGCAGAGACCACTTTGGGCCAAAGCAACAGCGTATTCAAGTTATATATAAATTTCAAAGTATTTTACAACACAGCATAGCTGCGTGATTTTTAGTAAACGGATGGAGTTTACCTAAACTTGATTTAATAACCTCAATAATACTTAGACTATTAGTAAGGCTTTGTTGCCCCAATACGGCAAAGCCCTGCAAACCAAAGTTTTCTTATTAGCTACCTTAATATTGGCTATTGGCAATTCTTCTGTGCCAAGGGTCCTAGAATATTGATGCAACAAAGTCTATCGGTGCAGCGAAGCCTTAACTTTCAATTTTTATATAAATTTGGGTTTACTACTAAAAATTGAGTTATTGTTAGATCGCTTCGATCTTTCGTCACGCTTGGGGCTAATTTCTGGGGTGTGAGAATAATTTTCTAAAGCTTGAACTTTTGGGTTGAGCTGTTCAATTATTTAATGGTCGCGAATCTGTATAGACGCTCTTTGTGGGGCGTGTCTCGCTTTTTGTAAGGCATGTTTAAATAAGTCGCAGATGCAACATCCAAAGGACATCCGCGATATTTAGGTGCCTACTCGATAATTTGGCTGGGTAGCCGATGAAAACTGCTTTTTATAGGCATTCTCAGTAGAACATCCTCAAAAGAGATAACTATGGTTATACCTGCACCCTCCGCTTTCAAAGAGCGTGAATCTCACTCATTTTTATGCTTTGTTGTAGTACCAGCAGGTTTGTTGCAAGTAAAGCTAGCAATCGCCGCCGTGCGCGCCGGCGGGATCGGCATTCTAGATTGGGAATGGTGCGCTGCCCCTGAACAGGCTGAACAGGCTATTCGCAATTTGAAGATGCTGGTGAGTGCTGCTGCCGACTATCCCGGCAGCATTGGCATTCGGATAATAATAGGGGAAATTTTGCCCGCTGCGGTGCTAGCACTTTTACAGGATGTGCCTCACTGGCTGATCTTAAGCTTGGTCAGGCAAACAACTGCAAGTGAGGCGATCGCCGCTTATCCCCGACTTTCCCAGCGCCGCCTATTGCTAGAGATCACCGACGCCAAACAGCTCGAATTGCTTGAGCAATGGCCAGCGGTGGACGCCCTGATCGCACGAGGACACGAAAGCGGCGGCTGGAGTAGCTCGGACTCGGCGTTTTTACTAACTCAAAAGCTGCTGGCTCGAACGCAGCTACCGGTCTACGTTCAAGGTGGCGTGGGCGTGCATACCGCAGCGGCCTGTCGAGCAGCAGGGGCAGCGGGCGTAGTGCTCGACGATCAGCTTTGGCTGATGCCTGAGTCTCCTTTGTCAGAGGAGCACAGGCAATGGCTAAGCAAAGTCAACGGTCAAGAGGCAGTTTTGGTGGGCGATCGCCTCGGTTGGAGCTGCCGTGTCTTTAGTCGTCCCGGACTAAAACCGGTTGCTGCCTTGCAGGCGCTAGCCACTCAGCTAGAACTTACGCTAGATTCTCCCGAAGAGCAGCGGCAGCAATGGCAGCAGCAGGCACAAGCGCTGCTAGGCTGGCAAGATCCTCAGCAAACCGCTTGGCCAATGGGGCAAGCAGCCGGGTTAGCGGCCTCGTTTCGTCAGCGCTACCGCACCACAGGTAAGCTGATTCAGGCAATTCAGCAAAGCACTCAGGCGCACTTAAAGATCGCTCAGCGCTGTCAGCCACTCCAGCCTGAGTCTCCCTTAGCGCAGTCTCACGGCACTCGCTACCCACTCGTGCAAGGGCCCATGACGCGAGTTAGCGACTCTGCGAGCTTTGCTGATAGTGTGTCTCAAGCGGGAGGCTTGCCAATGCTGGCGCTCGCCCTGATGAAGGGCGCTCAGGTCAAGCTTTTGCTTCAAGAGACTCAATCGCTGCTGGGCGATCGCCCCTGGGGCGTTGGTATTTTAGGCTTTGTCCCGCATCAGCTACGAGTTGAGCAGCTTCAGGCGGTTAGAGCAATCAAGCCAAAGTTTGCGCTGATTGCAGGCGGCAGACCCGACCAAGCAATTCAGTTAGAATCAGAAGGCATTGCGACCTATCTGCACGTGCCAACGGCGGCTTTGCTCAAGCTGTTTCTAGAACAAGGCGCGCGCCGATTTGTGTTTGAAGGGCGCGAATGCGGTGGCCACATTGGCCCGCTAAGCAGTTTGGTGCTGTGGGAAAGCGCCATTGAAACGCTGCTAGCCGAAGTGCCCCCCGGCGCAGACGCTGACATTCACGTGCTGTTCGCAGGCGGCATTCACGACGGGCGATCAGCCGCGATGGTGGCCGCGATGGCTGCGCCGCTGGCAAGCCGAGGCATGAAAGTTGGTGCGCTGATGGGCACTGCCTACCTATTTACAGAAGAAGCGGTGCGCTGTGGGGCAATTGTTGAAGAATTTCAGCAGGTTGCCTTGGCCTGTGAAGAAACCACCGATCTAGAGACCGGCCCTGGCCATGCCAGTCGCTGCGCAATCACGCCGTTTGCCCGAGAATTTTATCAGACCCGGCGACAGCTACAGCAGCAGCAAAAGTCACCTGAAGAAGTCAAAAATGCGCTGGAAGATCTCACTCTAGGACGGCTGCGAATCGCTTCGAAAGGCGTCGTTCGCCAAGGCGATTCGCTCAGTCCGGTGCCCGTGCCCGTACAGCAGCAAGACGGCATGTACATGATTGGGCAGGTCGTGACGCTGCGCAATCAAACCACCACGCTGGCACAGCTTCATGAGGAAATTGCCAGTGGCAAAGACTACCTAGCAGCAGCGCTTGACGCATTGCCTGAGGCGGCTGTGCCCACTGCTCTAGTCGCTCAAGACATTGCCATTGTCGGCATCGCTACTTTGCTCCCACAGGCTCAATCGCCCGATGTTTTTTGGCGCAATATTGTGGCGCAAACGGCGGCTTTAACCGAAATTCCGCGCGATCGCTGGGACTGGCGGCTCTATTTCGACTCCGATCAGCAAGCGCGCGACAAAATCTATTCGCACTGGGGCGGCTTCCTCGACGACGTTCCCTTCGATCCCATTCAATTTGGCATTCCGCCGACTTCTCTGCGCTCAATTGAGCCGATGCAGTTGCTCACCCTAGAGGTAGTGCGCCGAGCTTTGGCAGATGCTGGCTATGCAGATGGCGACTTCGACCGAGAAAACACCAGCGTGATTTTAGGGGCCGGCGGTGGTGTCGGAGATTTGGGTCAGCAGTATGCGGTACGCTCAGGGCTGCCGCTGGTGGTGGAAAATCCGAGCGAGCACACCTGGAATCGACTGCCGGAATGGACCGAAGAATCTTTTCCGGGGCTGCTGCCGGGTGGCGAACCGGTTTGATTTGGGTGGCTCTAACTACATCGTCGATGCGGCCTGTGCCTCTTCTTTGGCCGCGATTAGCTTGGCAGTTAAAGACCTAGAGAGCGGTCGCAGCAACATCGTGATTGCTGGCGGGATAGATACTGTGCAAAATCCCCTCGCCTACATGTGCTTTAGCAAAACCCAGGCGCTTTCACCGACAGGGCAACCTCGGCCATTTGATCAAGCTGCTGACGGGATTACGATCAGTGAAGGGCTAGCGGTAGTGGTGCTCAAGCGCAAAGCTGATGCAGAACGGGATGGCGATCGCATCTACGCCATCATCAAAGCAGTGGAAGGATCGAGCGATGGTAAAGCTTTGGGCATGACCGCTCCGCGCTCTCAAGGGCAGCAGCGGGCAATGCGGCGCGTATATCAGCGCACCCAAGTTTCCCCGGCCACCCTAGGGCTATATGAAGCCCACGGCACTGGCACAATTGCGGGCGACCAAGCTGAGCTAGAGACTATTTCTACCATTTTGCGTGAGAGCCAGGCTGCGCCGGATGCCTGTGCCCTAGGCTCAGTCAAAAGCTTAATTGGCCATACCAAAGCTGCGGCGGGCGTCTCCGGACTGATCAAAGCAGCCCTAGCACTGTACTATCAGGTTCGCCCCGGCCATGCGGGTGTCACCCAGCCTCTAGCGTCAATTACCGCAGCAGAAAGCCCAGTGTGCCTGCTGTCAGCAGCGCAGCCCTGGCTGTCTTCGCCCCATCATCCCCGTCGAGCAGGCGTCAGCGCTTTCGGCTTTGGCGGAACCAATTTTCACGCGCTCTTAGAAGAGCCACCTGTACAGGTATCCGCGCCTCTAGGCGGGGAGTACTGGCCTCAAGAGCTGCTGGTTTGGCGCAGCCGCAATTCACAAAGTCTGCTTGCCGAAGTGCACCAGCTTCAGCAAGCGCTCTTAGCAGGCGCGGCACCTGCTCTCAAGGATTTGGCCTATAGCTACGCCCAAAAGTTCGAGGGGGCTACAGGCTCTGCCAGCCTCAGCATCGTAGTCTCAGACCTAGCGCACTTGCAAGCAGCTCTGCAAACAGTTGCCAGCCAGCTAGCAGATCAGACGGCAGGCCGTGCCCAATCTCTACCTTCCCATATTCACCTCAATTTACAAACGCCAGCGGTCGCACCAGCCGTCGCCTTTTTATTTCCGGGGCAGGGAGCCCAATATCCGCAGATGTGCAGGGCAGCTAGCCTTTATCTCACAGAGTTGCGCGCCGCCCTAGAGGATGCAGATCGCCTCCTTCAAGGTCAGTTTGCTCAGCCGCTGAGTCAGTATGTACTGCCAGCGGGCGCTTTTACTGACTCTGAGCAGACCGGGCAAAAGCAGCAGCTCACCGACACCCGCATTGCCCAGCCTGCAATTGGGGCCGTTGAGATGGGCCTAATCGGCTTGGCTCGTCGCTTGAAAGTGTTGCCAGCCGCCGCCTGCGGCCATAGCTATGGCGAGTACACCGCCTTGTATGCAGCGGGGGTAATCTCACCACAGGAATTTTTGCAGTTGTCGGCAGAGCGCGGGCGCTTCA
>QBMP01000060.1:7411-9061 GCA_003242115.1 Phormidesmis priestleyi | reverse complement strand
GCACAAGCATCTGAGCGGCCGGGGGCAATGGTGGCGGTGCAGGCAGCGGCCAGCGAGGTCAAGCAGTGGATTCACTCCTATCCAGATGTTGTGATTGCGAATCTGAACGCGCCCTTGCAAACGGTGATTTCTGGCCCGACTGATCAGGTCAAGGTGATCGCTGCTCGCATCAACGCAGACGGCACCTTGGCCCAACTGCTGCCAGTATCGGGCGCTTTTCACTCGCCCCTAGTGGCTCCTGCTGAAGTGGCGCTAGCAGAAGTGATCGCTCAAGTCTCTCTCAGCCCTAGTCAAATTCCGGTATACAGCAACGCTACCGCGCAGCCCTACCCTAGCGACCCGGAGGCCATTCGCCGCCAACTCTCTCAGCACATGACCAGCCCGGTCAACTTCCTTGGTCAAATTGAAGCGCTTTATGCAGACGAGGTGCGAGTATTTTTGGAGCTTGGGCCTAAGAGCATTCTGAGCAATCTCAGCCGCCAGATTTTGGCAGATCGCGCCGATGCCACCGTGATTGCCCTTGATAGCCGAGGCGAAGAACTCAGCGGCCTGCTGACGGGTCTAGGGCAGCTTGCAGTGGCGGGGGTGCCGGTGCAATTGACTGAGCTGTACCGTGATCGCGCTGTCCACACCCTCAACCTGAAACAACTCGTCAGTACGACCTGCCCGCCGCCGCTCCCGGCCCATAGCTGGCTAGTCAATGGCGGCAGCATCCGGCCTCAGTCGCAGCCAGTTGGTCGTACCGGCTTGCTGCCCACTTTGACCTACAGCGCAGAAACCAAAAGGGCTTCTGCCAACAGCGTTCAGCCACACTCTCCGGTAGCTGCTGCTCAGGTCAGCCCCTCTAGTGCGTCTGTTGAGCCTTTTCATATTTCCTTTACCCCTGCTACTCGGAGTACTTTGCAGCCTATGCTTCACTCTAATTATCCTGCTCGTCATGGCTCTTCTGGCCATACCAACGGAGCTTCTATCTACACGAACAGCCATACCAATGGACATAGTGACGATCACGGTAACAATTACACCAACGGTCAGCTTGATCAGCAACCGACTATCTCAATGCCGCCGTCTTCAGATCTCCGTCTGGCTGCCTTTCATAGCTACCAGTCAACGATGCAGCAGTTTTTGTTGTCTCAAGAACGGGTGATGAGCCAGTTTTTGAGCGGCGATAGTTCGGCTCCTCTGACTTCGCTAGTAACTGCGCCACCTACCCTATTACCTTCACTCGCCACCAGTGTTCTGACAACGGCTTCGCCGCCTCAGCCGCCTCAAGCTCAGATTCAGTTGAGAACGCCTCCTAGCGGGGTAGAGAATCTATCTCCAGTGCCACTGGTTACCCCTGCTGTAAAGCCCCCAGCAGAACTGCCGGTTCCGACCCCTGCTGTGCAAACTCTTCAGGTAGCGCCGACTCCTATCGCCAAGTCAGAAACAGCTTTAAGCCGCGAGAGTCTTACCCAGCAGCTTTTAGAGTTGGTGAGCGATCGCACCGGCTACCCCACCGATATGCTCGGCCTCGATCAAGACATTGAAGCCGAATTAGGGATTGACTCCATTAAGCGGGTAGAGATTTTGGGAAGCCTGCAAAAAATCTTGCCGTCCGCCTTAGCCAAGGAGCTTCAGGGGCAAATGGAAACCTTAACGCGCATCAAA
>QBMP01000060.1:0-7401 GCA_003242115.1 Phormidesmis priestleyi | reverse complement strand
AAACGCTTACAGGCGTGGTCGATAGAGTACTTAAGCTTTCCCCAGATTTTCAGGAGGCCGACCGCCTGGGAAAGTCCTCAGCGGCAGCTAACCTTCCTCTGCCGCGATTTGTCATGCAGCCTGTACCTGCCCCTTTGCCAAGGGGTGAAAGGGGTGCGGTGACAGGACTGTATCTCATCACAGAAGATATCCTAGGCGTTGCCTCACTGGTCGCTCAAGCGCTGAAAGCCCAGGGCGCTACAGTCGTGAAACTGGCAGCCACCGAGAATGCCGAAGCGCTCCAAGCTGCCGTGGCGCAAGCGCGTTCAGCAGGCGCAGTGCAGGGCATTGTACATTTAGCGCCGCTGCATCTGCCCCAACCGGTGGCCTTGGCCGACTGGCAACAGCAAACTCAGCTCAGTACAAAAGCGCTTTTTCACCTCTTGCAAATCTGCGCTGACGATCTGCAAGAGGCTGAGCGGCCGGTGGTCTTGGCGGCCTCTGGCTTAGGCGGTCAGTTTGAGCGGTCGCCGCATCCCACACCCAGCAGCGCCGCCAGCAGCGGTGGCCATACGGGCCTGCTCAAAACCCTCAGCCAAGAGTGGTCTAACCTGTGCTGCCGGGCACTAGACTGCGATCTGGCCCTGCCTGTCGAGACCTTGAGTAAGCAGATCGTCGCTGAACTGGGCCATTTGAATGGGCCGGTAGAAATCGGGCTGACTGCGACCGGGCGCTGGGCCTTTCAGACAGTAGCTGTGCCATTGGTACAGCGAGACAAAAAATCGGATCGCGATCTAGCGCCTAGTCATGCGCCGACTGCTGACTGGGTGACGCTGGTTACTGGCGGTTGTCGCGGCATCACCGCCGAGGTAATGAAGCGGGTCTTAGTGCCCGGGATGACGCTAGTAATTGTGGGGCGATCGCCTGAACCTGCTGCTGAATCCCCAGATACTCAAAACCTGTACGACAGCTCACAAATTCGACAGCAGCTACTGACCCGCGCCCGCGCTCAAGGGCAAATGCCATCGCCCGCCGTCTTGGAAAAATCTTTGCAAACGCTGCTCAACGAACGGACTGCACGTGCTAACCTTGCCTATTTTCGGCAGCAGGCGCAGGTGGACTATCGATCTGTCGATGTCGCTGATGGAGCAGCATTTAGCGCTCTCATTCAAGATATATATCACCGCTATGATCGCTTAGATGGCGTGATTCATGGGGCGGGGCTGATTGCCGACAAACTGCTAATAGATAAACTGCCCGCGTCTTTTGCCCAGGTGTTTGATACCAAAGCAGACAGTGCATTTACCTTGGCGCGAGAGCTGCGGCCCGACGGCCTAAAGTTGATGGTATTTTTCAGCTCAGTGGCTGGTCGATACGGGAGTCGGGGCCAGAGCGATTATGCCGCTGCTAACGAAGTCGTAAACCGACTGGCTTGGCAAATGCGCTGGTGCTGCCCTCAGACGCGAGTTGTGTCTATCAACTGGGGGCCTTGGGATATTGCTGGGATGGCCTCAGAGGGAGTGAAGCGTCAGTTTCGAGAGCGGGGAATCATTCCCATTTCCCAGCAAGCAGGCTGTGAATTTTTTCACCAAGAACTGCTCTACGGCTCGCTTGATGAGGTTGAAATCGTTGCCGGAGAAGGGCCATGGGCGGAGATCGATCCGGTAACCTTGCCTGAAGCGTCATTAGAACCTGCGAACAAAAGCACGCTGCCGTTTATTCGGCAGGTGCCTCAGCTTCAACCTGACAGCCAGATGACGCTGAGACATACGTTCTCGCTAGCAAGCGATCCCTATTTAGCAGACCACTGTTTAGACGAGAAGCCAGTACTGCCAGCGGCAGCGGCGGCGGAGTGGCTGGCCGAATTTGTGCAAGCAGCTTGGCCAGATCAAACGGTGACAGCGCTCAAAGATCTCAGGGTTCTCAGCGGCATTACGGTGCCGCCGGAAGGAGTCTCTGTCCGCTTCTGTGCTAAGGCTTCTAGCCACGCGGATCCGCTTTCATTGGCGGTACTGGCCGAAATTTTAGCGGACCCAAGTGGACGGCCTTGCTACAGAGCGACCGTGCAGCTAGAGCCCACTGTCGTAGCGCCGCCACCAGCACTGTGGCCAGCTATTCAGGGACAGCCGCTAGCAGCCCCAACCGCCTACCGAAACTATCTTTTCCACGGCAGCACTTTTCAGCTTGTGATCGCCATCAATGCTCTCAGCTCAGTCGGCATCGATGCCCAGGTTTTACCCAGTCATCCCCAACACTTCGTAGCGCATAATGCGGCGGCTGATACCTGGTTGTTTGATCCGGGACTAGTTGATGTGGTGCCTCAGCTTGCGATTGTTTGGGCTAGGGTTTTACACAATACTACTCCGCTACCTACCCGTATTGGCCGCCTGGCCCGCTATGGAACGCAGCCTTTGCTCGGTCCTCTGCGGCTACAGCTACGAGTTAAATCGTTTGATTCGTCTCGGCTAGCTTATGAGGCTTGCATTAGCGATCACAGCGGCATCCGTCTAGCCATTGTCGATATAGAAGGAACTTGCACCCCTGCACTCAATCGTTTATCAAGCTGTGCATCTACCGTCTCCACTTAAAAACAACTCGCTCTCCACAACTCTGCAAAAGCTATGAACAACAGTATTGTAATCGACACCGACAGCCACATTTTAGAGCCTATCGATCTTTGGCCAAACTATATAGAAGACAAGGATCTGTTGCCGTTAGCGCCTCGATTTTACGAAGATGAATCGGGAGAACAACAGTTTATGATCGAAGGATTCCAGCCCCCTCGGCCCAAGGGTACTGGCTTAGGCGGGCGCAATGTCGGCACCAAGCTTCAAGATACCGTAGCTAGCCAGCGCTGGGAAGATCAACAACCCGGTGGCTTTCAAGCGGCGGCTCGGCTTCAAGATATGGACAAAGAAGGCGTTGATATTGCCATGCTGTATCCAACAGTTGGATTGCGCTATACCGGCATTAAAGACAGTCGCTTGGCAGCAGCAGTATGTCGGGCATACAACAACTGGCTAGCTGACTACCGCAAGATGGCTCCTCATCGCTTAATTGGAATTGGGGCAATTCCTTTTCAAGAGCCCGAACTAGCAGTTAAAGAGATGCACTATGTGGTTAATGAGCTAGGCTTTAAAGGGGTTTTTACCCGACCTAATCCGCTGCGTGATCGCAACCTCGATCACCCCGACTACGACCTTATCTGGGAGGCAGCGCAATCGCTTAACTGTCCGGTTGGCATTCACGAAGGCGGCTTTATGCCAGGGATTGCGGCAATCGGCCATGATCGCTTTGAAAACCTTGTTTATCGCCATATGGCCTCTCACCCAATGGAGCAGCAGCTAGCTTGTATGGAGATTATTCTGGGCGGAGTGCTAGAGAGATTTCCTCAGCTCAAGGTGATTTTTTTAGAATCTGGCGGTGGGTGGCTCCCGTACTGGCTTGAGCGCATGGACGCTCACTATGAGCGCATGGGTTGGATGATCCCTCACTGTAAACTACGTCCGACCGAGTATTTTCAGCGACAGTGTTTAATTCAAGTCCAGTCCGATGAAAGCACAACCACAATGCTCTCAGAAATTGTTGGGGCAGATCACCTTTGCTGGGGAACTGACTATCCTCATTTTGACTGCAATTGGACAGCGGCAGTGAGCCGCTTTCAATCTTCGTCTTTACCAGAGACTGCCATTCGCAAAATTATGGGAGAAAATGCTGCTCGCTTCTTTGAACTGGATTTATCAGCTATGAAGACGCCCGAAGCGGCTCTATTTCAAAAAGTTAGCCAGTAAAAAATTTTCCTACCGATGTCTCCCTTAGTAGACCTGTTGTGAAATAAGAAGCTAAGATAGCGTCAAGGTTCTTTTGCGGTTCAACCCGATTCATCGCTATGCTCGATATCAATCGCATCTTCAAAAATGACCGACTCATACGAGCAATGATCGGCATGAACCGTGTAGCCTTTGAGCGTCTTCTACCGAGTTTTAACGCGGCCTATCAGGAAGCTCACCCGGTGTCTACCCAGCGTCAACGAACCCATTAGTTGAACCCCCTTTCAAGAACCCACCAGACAGCTCGCTGACTGAAATTGAGATCACAGATCCGATGCACCCGCTGTTCGGTCGCCGGTTTCAGGTGCTCTATATCGGCAAGCCCAGCCCTGGAAAAGCATACGTTGCGGCGTCTTATCGCGATGATATGCGCTTACGAATTCCTTTATCAGTCACACAAGCGGCTCCCGGCCAACCGAGATTGGGGATAAAGCTCACGATGGAAAGTGTGAGCGAGTTTGTCACCCTAATCGAAAACTGGGAGGCCTTATGTCCATCTCCCCAAAAGCGGTCTGGCACCGACTCAGCCCAGACCGGCAAGCCGATATCCGAAACGACCTTACCGTCATCTTCCAGGAGGTAATCCATGCTTACATCAGAACTGGTAACCCCGGCGCACGTAGCGCGAAAAGCCCTGATCTATGTGCGTCAATCGAGCCCTCATCAGCCGATCAACAACCAAGAGAGTCTACGCCTACAGTATGCGCTCGCCCAACGAGCCCAGGATCTCGGTTGGGCGAGCGAGCGGATTGAAGTGATTGATAGTGATTTAGGCACAACGGCATCCACCGCTGAGCATCGCAGTGGGTTCAAAGACTTGATTGCGCAGGTCACTCTCGGTCAAGTCGGCGTCATCCTGTCCTATGACGTGACGCGCCTGTCGCGCAACTGTTCGGATTGGTATCCCTTGCTGGATTTGTGTGGTTATAAAAGTTGTTTGATAGCAGATCACGATAGTGTTTATAACCCGAGTAGTCCCAACGGACGGCTGCTGTTGGGTTTGAAAGGCCAAATTTCTGAAGTTGAGCTGTACACCATTCGGGTGCGGCTCACCGCAGGCCTACTCAATAAAGCAAAGCGCGGCGACTTAGCCTTGACGCTACCCGTCGGCTTGGTTCGTGATGAAGCCGGTGTTGTCCACAAAGACCCCAATCGGGAGGTTCAAGACCGCATTAGTCTGGTATTTTCAACGTTTTTAGAGGTCAAAGCAGCAGCGCAAGTCTTGTGCGCCTTCAACCGTCAGCACCTCACCCTGCCTCGACGTGATCGCTTTGGGACGATTGTCTGGCGTCAACCGTCCCTGGCGGCTGTGATTTCGATGCTGAAAAATCCGGCCTATGCGGGTGCCTTCGTCTATGGTCGCACCCAGACCATCAGAGACCCCGCCAATCCCAGCAAAATCCATCTCAAAACCTTGCCCATGGAAGAGTGGAAAATCCGGGTCAATGATAAGTATCCTGCCTATATAGACTGGCTTACTTACAAGCGAATTCAGGCTCAGCTCATGGATAATTATCTGGAGTACGACCGGAACAAATCAAGAGGTATTCCGCGCAACGGCGCAGCGCTGTTACATGGCATCGTCTACTGTGGCGAATGTGGCCATAAAATGGTGGTGCAATACAAACATGTCACCCGGTATATCTGCAACTATTTACGGCAACAGTATAGGATCCCCGTTTGTCAGTATATCCCGGCGGATATCGTCGACAACTATGTCGTCAATGCCTTCTTTGAAGCGCTTTCACCCATAGAACTGGATGCTTATGAACAGGCTATAAAAGTTCGACAAAAGTCAGAAGAGAGACTTGATCATGCGCACAAACAACAGTTAGAAAGGTTACAATACGAAGTAGCTTTGGCAGAGCGACGATTCAATCAAGTTGACCCTGATAATCGGCTCGTCGCGACTGAGTTAGAACAACGTTGGGAAACAGCCTTGGGTGAACTTCAGAATGCTGAGAATAGCGACAGGCCACAACCCACTTCCCCTGCGGCTATCACCTTGCCAGCGGCCCTTAAAGCAGCGTTTTCTGAAATTGGTACAAAACTACCTGAAATCTGGCCCACAGACGTTTTGACACAAGCTCAGAAAAAGGCGCTGCTACGGTGTTTGATTGATAAAGTTGTCGTACATCGAGTTGGTCGTGATACGGTGCATACTCGCATCGTTTGGAAAGGCGGAGAGGCCACAACGGTCGATTTGCCGATTCCTGTTGGGTCATGGGCTGAACTGACGAACAAAGATGAGGTAGAAACTGAAATCGTGGCCCTTAGCCAGCAGGGCATAGATGACAAAGTGATTGCTGAACGGCTCACAAAACAAGGCTTTCGCTCTCCCTCATCACAAGATACGTTATTGCCCAGTACGGTCAAACGTATCCGGCTCCAGCAGGGCATTATGATTAAACCTCATCAATCTCATCCTCGGCAGATTCCTGGCTACCTGACGGTCACCCAAGTTGCTCATAAACTGAATCTATCCATATCCTGGATCTACGACCGCATTCACAATGGAACGATTCAGGTAAATCGGCAGCAGGACAATAAGCTATACCTATTTCCAGATGCCCCGGAAACACTGGCTCAGTTTGAGCAACTTGCAGCCGGAAATATCCAGACCTTACGTTTTTGATAGGAGTATCAAGATGCCTAATCGAAAAAGACGCTCATATCCGTCCCCCGAAACCGTGCACACTTCATCACCACATGCGGAAAGCGCCCCAGCAAAATCATCAGCCCCTGCGTCGGCCATAGCTCCCCCTGCTCCATCTGCACCAGCTTCAAATTTCTTAGCTTCTCCTCCGTCAGCGGCTTCCCCCGCTCCGCAAACCGCGCCATCAACGGCGTTAAGTCTAGTTCAGAAAGCGCCTGCTCCCGGCAAACCTCCTCATCAAAACTCTGACTTCGCTTCTGCCGCTCCAGCTCTAGAATATGCTCGAAATCCGCCCGTCGATTCGTCGCTCCGATCCGCAGATACGTTCCTTCGTTCTTCCCCGCCGCCTTCAGGTAGTAAGGCAGCAAATTCCCCCGAAACACCTCCACCACCAGCACCAGACGACCCCGCACATTCGCACTATAAATCTCCGGTAAAATCGCTGGAGCGCAGCGGTCAAACACAATCGAAGCCACCCGATCCTGCAAATCTAAAACATCCCCTTCAGCCAGCCCCACCACCTGCCGCTCATCATCCACCCCGATCACCAGCTTGCCGCCGCTGGTATTAGCAAACGCCACCACCGTCTTCGCGATCTGGTCATGCCGGGGCAGTTGAGCCTTTAGCTCCAGCGTCTTGCTCTCGCCCTGCTGAATTTGCTCTATCAGCGTCATGGCAGCTTTACCCGCGATAGGTTGAGCGAGATCGCCTCATTCAGCGCCGCCTCTTCCTGTAACTGCGCCTCAAACTCCGCCTTCAGCGCCGTAAACCGCTCCGTGAAATCAAAATCATCCTCTTCTTCAGCTAGGCCCACATAGCGCCCCGGCGTCAGCACATAGTCCAGCTCTGCCACCCGCTCCCAGATAGATCTAGAATTGGTGCTTACGACTTTTCAGGTTTTAGGAGTCTGTCTAAAGCGCCAACGGTAGAGAGATT
>QBMP01000005.1:18898-48907 GCA_003242115.1 Phormidesmis priestleyi | reverse complement strand
GGCGATATTGCCTGCCTGCTCGGACGCAATGGCGTGGGCAAAACGACGCTATTGCGCAGCGTCATTGGCCTGAATGCGCTAGAGAGTGGCAGCATCTCTTTTGCCGGTCGAGACATCACCCGCACTGCGACCTATCAGCGGGCTAGAGAAGGCATTGCCTACATTCCCCAGGGCCGAGAGATTATTCCGTATCTATCTGTATTGGATAACTTGAAGATGGGGCTCAGCGCCAGTGGCAAAAGAGCCAGAACCAAAGGGAACGGCGTCCCTTCGGAGATTTTTGACTTTTTTCCGATGCTGAACGAGCATTTGAATCGGCAGGGTGGCTTGCTGAGCGGCGGGCAGCAGCAGCAGTTAGCGATCGCCCGTGGCCTCATGTGCGAACCCAAAATCATGCTGCTAGACGAACCGACCGAAGGCATTCAGCCGTCGATTGTGCAAGAGATTGAAGATACTCTACGCCGGATTAACAAAGAAAAAGGCATCACAATTGTTGTTGTTGAGCAAAAGATTGAGTTTGCTCGAAAGCTAGCTCAAAAGTTCTTCATCATGAAAAAGGGTGTGATTGTCGAAAAAGGTACGACAGCCCAGCTTAGCGATAGTTTGCTGAAAGAATACTTGGCAGTGTAAGGTCAGCTAAACTCTGTTTTTGTAGCAGGCGCAACATATTTAGCCCCGTCATTAAAGATATGGTTCTGTTGGATAAATATACTTTATCCGCTTGTTTTTTAGATGCGTTTCATCCAAGGCTTTATTCAACAAAGTTCGAGTGAAAATCTCTTGCTGGTCACTCACCTTATTTAAGAGTTGAGCTTTAAGGGTTGAACAATGTTGAACTGAGTGCTGAGCGCATCTAGCTACTTAGAGGAGTAGATCTCATGCCCAAAACTCTCTTTAAAATCGATCTGACTAAGCCCATGTCAGAGCAAGAGTTGCCCGGTCATAATCGGTGGCATCCCGACATTCCAGCCGTGGCTTCGGTCAATCCGGGAGATGTCTTCCGGATTGAGTGCAAAGACTGGACTGACGGCCAAATCAAAAATGACGATAGCCCCGATGATGTTCGAGATGTAGATCTCACCAAGGTGCATATGCTCAGCGGCCCGATTTGGGTCAACGGCGCACAGCCTGGAGACATTTTAGTGGTTGATCTGGTCGATATTGGCGCACTTCAAGGCGATGAGTGGGGCTTTACCGGCATTTTTGCCAAGAATAATGGCGGCGGATTTTTGACCGATCACTATCCCAACGCGGCCAAAGCCATTTGGGATTTTCAGGGCATCTACACCTCTTCCAGGCATATCCCAGGCGTAAAATTTGCGGGAATTACGCACCCCGGACTGATTGGCTGTGCGCCCTCGCAAGAACTGTTGAATAAATGGAACAAGCGTGAAGCCGAGCTAGTCAATAGCGCCCCCGACTTACGCACTTATGGAACCGGACTTTCGGGGAGTGAGCCCGTACTAGCAGCGTTGCCTAACCCCACTAATGCGGTGCTCGGTCAGCTGCCTTCTGCTGATTATGGTCGAGTGGCCGCCGAAGGCGCGCGGACGGTTCCGCCGAGAGAGCATGGCGGCAACTGCGACATTAAGAACCTCTCCAGAGGCACCCGCATTTACTTTCCGGTGTATGTAGAAGGAGCTAAGCTGTCAATGGGCGATATTCACTTTTCTCAAGGAGATGGTGAAATTTCTTTTTGCGGCGCTATTGAGATGTCTGGCTTCATTGATGTTCATGTAGACATTATCAAAGGCGGGGTCGATAAATATGCGATGGTGAATCCCATCTTTAAACCCGGCCCGGTGGAGCCGCACTATTCGGAGTATCTGGTGTTTGAAGGGATCTCAGTCGATGAGTTTACCGGCAAACAGTATTACCTGGATGCGCACATTGCCTACCGGCAGGCTTGTTTGAATGCAATAGCGTATCTCAAAAAGTTTGGCTATACGGGTGAGCAGGCGTATCTGCTGCTAAGCTGTGCGCCCGTCGAAGGACGCATTAGCGGCATTGTCGATATTCCAAATGCCTGCTGTACGCTGGCGATTCCGACAGCAATCTTTGATAAGCCGATGCTGCCTACATAGTGGGCTGTAGCAACGTATATAGCGGCGTGCGGATGAACTCGTATGCCGCTATTGGGTTTTAAATTAGGAGATATTTTAATGCCGCTGTATGACTATCACTGTAAAAGCTGTGGCCCATTTGAGATGTGGCACAGCATGGCCGAAACCCAAAAGCCAAAAGCTTGCCCAGACTGCGAGTTGGCCGCGACTCGCATTTTCACAGCGCCGAATATCAGCTTAAGTTCCAGTAGCTTGCTGGCTAAAGTCGGTTCGCCCGATCCCCGTATAATCAAGCGCCAAGGAGAGCCTGCTAAGCCCAAAAATCAAAGCGCTAAGCAAGGCAGTCGCCCGTGGATGCTAGGCCACGCGGCTGAAAGGCTATAAGCCCGACTATCGGCACTTTTCTTTGTTTCCTTAGACTCCTGATTCATACCCTGATCGCTCAAGCCCTGATCCAAATGGCCGAGCGATCAGGGTATCTTTTTGGCAGTTTAAACAGTTTCTATTTTTTAGAATTAAGCTTAATTTTGTATCAAAATATACTGTAATTTTTAAATTCCCCTAAATTTGCCTATAATAGAAGGAACACCACTCCTATTGAGGAGCTACATAAGGAGCTATTTTCATGACCTTTTCTACTGATTTGCGCTCGACGCATAGAGCTAACCTGCTGGCGCTGCTCACTCGCCGCCTAGAAGTTGCCAATGCCCACCAGGATCAGCGCTTAATTGCCGACTTGGAGCGTGAGTATGCGCAGCTAACCACCATCGCGCAGCCGGTTTCGATGAGCGATCGCATTCATCAACTATGGACGGGCTTTACCAAAACCCTCAGCGAATGGAATAAAGTTCAGATTGATCAAAGCGTTGATACCAACGGCATTGTGAGCTGGTACGCTTATAATCCTCAATCAGGTCAAACGATTTTCACCGAATCCAAAGACGATATGTACCAGTGGGTTCGGCACAACTACTGGGGAAAATAGAGGTAGGCAAAAGACAGGTAGGAAAAATAGAGGGCGCTGAGGATCAAAACAAAAAGTACCGCTGCGCCATCGGCAGCACGGCTGCGGGCTCACAGGTCAGCAGCTTGCCATCTACTCTCACCTCAAACGTTTCAGGCTTCACCTCGATATTGGGCAGGAGGCTGTTGAGCTTGAGATCTGACTTTTTCACTTGGCGCGTATTGAATACAGGCCGCAAGCGCGACGGATTGAGCCCTAGCTGACTGGCAATATCTTGATCCATCGCCGCCTGGGAAACAAACGTGTAGGCCGTGCTGGCTATAGCCTTGCCGTAGCTGCCAAACATGGGCCGCATATGCACTGGCCCCGGCGTTGAAATGCTGGCATTGGCATCACCCATTTGCGCCCAAGCGATAAAGCCCCCTTTGATAACCAGATCGGGCTTAACGCCAAAAAACGTCGGACTCCATAGGCACAAATCGGCCAGCTTGCCCGCTTCGACAGAGCCTACACAGTGCGAAATGCCGTGTGCTAAGGCCGGATTAATGGTGTACTTAGCCACGTACCGCTTGGCGCGAAAATTGTCGTGGGTTTCATCTGTATTTTCAGGATCTGGCAGCAACCCTTTCTGCACCTTCATTTTGTGCGCTGTTTGCCAGGTGCGCGTAATTACTTCACCCACGCGGCCCATCGCTTGAGAATCAGACGACATCATGCTCATTGCCCCCATATCGTGCAGCAAATCTTCAGCGGCAATGGTTTCACGGCGAATGCGAGACTCGGCAAATTTGACATCTTCTGGAATATTTTTATCGAGGTGATGGCACACCATCAGCATGTCTTTGTGTTCGTCGAAGGTGTTGATGGTGTAAGGGCGAGTCGGATTGGTCGAAGCGGGCAGCACATTGTTGTAACCGCACACTTTCAAGATGTCAGGCGAATGCCCGCCGCCTGCGCCTTCGGTATGAAAGGTGTGAATGACTCTATCTTTAAAGGCGGCAATTGTGGTTTCAACAAAGCCCGCTTCGTTGAGAGAATCGGTGTGAATCGCGACTTGCACATCGTAGCTATCGGCGACTGAAAGACAGGTATCAATTGTAGCGGCGGTAGTGCCCCAGTCTTCATGCAGCTTCAGGGTCATGGCTCCGGCGTTGATCTGTTCGATCAGAGCGTCGGGCTGACTAGCATTGCCTTTGCCCATAAAGCCAAGATTCACCGGGAAAGCTTCAGCAGCTTCTAACATGCGGTGAATGTTCCACGCGCCGGGAGTGCAGGTTGTCGCCAAAGTGCCGGTAGCGGGGCCAGTGCCGCCACCGAGCATGGTCGTTACGCCGGAAGCTATGGCAACTTCTATCTGCTGCGGACAGATGAAGTGAATGTGAGAATCGATCGCGCCAGCGGTGAGAATTTTGCCCTCGCCCGCAATAATTTCGGTGCCGGGGCCGATAATAATATCAATATCGTTCTGGGTGTAGGGGTTGCCTGCTTTGCCAATCTTGGCGATATGGCCGTCTTTAATGCCGATATCGGCTTTGATAATGCCCCACCAGTCGAGAATTAGCGCATTGGTAATCACCGTATCGACAGCGCCATCGGCTCTAGCAATTGGCGATTGACCCATGCCATCGCGAATCACTTTGCCGCCTCCGAACTTAACTTCATCGCCGTAGTAGGTGCCGCCGTAGGTGGTGAGGTCTTGTTCTACTTCGATGAAAAGTTCGGTGTCGGCTAGACGAACGCGATCGCCCACCGTTGGCCCAAAGGTATCAGCATAGTCACGGCGGCTAATGTAATTACTCATCGGTTAAGCTCAAGAGAATTAAAAGGGACTTAGCAGAGCCAGTTGTTGAAAACAGGAAGTTTCCTCGATATCAGTGTAATACAACGTGATTCCTTCACCAAGCGCTACTTTTTCTCTGTCCACGCCGCTTCATACTTCTGCTGATTGGCGTCAACAGATTTCTGCAAATCTACAACCGAATTAGGATAATCGACGCCCAAGCGTACTTCAAAGCGCTTTTGTTCTACTGGCTGTAGTTTCCAAGGTGAATGCACTTTATTCGCGGGCAAATTCACCAAAGCCGGTAGCCAGTGCTTTACATAGTCTCCATTCGGGTCATAGTCTTTAGACTGTTTTGGAATGTTGAAATAGCGAAAGCCGCGAGCGTCATTGCCTACGCCTGCTGTGTAGTTCCAATTTCCCCAATTGCTGCACACGTCGTAGTCAATCAACAGCGACTCAAACCATTCTGCACCCCAGCGCCAATCAATCCCCAAATTTTTGGTCAAAAAGCTGGCCACATTTTGTCGCCCTCGGTTAGACATAAAGCCGGTCGCGGCAATCTCTTGCATATTGGCATCAATCAGCGGATAGCCCGTTTCACCCTCACGCCACAGATCAAATCTTGCCCAGTCTTGCTGCCATGCGATGGGCAGATTGCGAATGCCGCCTTTACGAAATACTTTAGCGCCATATTTCACACAGACAAAGCGAAAATAATCTCGCCACATCAGCTCAAAAATCATCCAGTAGGTCGAATTGTTCTTTTGGCGATCGCGCTCATACCGCTGCACCTCTGCATATACCTGACGCGGCGACAGCGATCCATTTGCCAGCCAAGCCGAAAACTTAGACGAATAATCAGCGCCCAGCATCCCATTGCGCGTTTCTTTGTAGGATGAAAGGCAGTTCGTATCCCAAAAATAGTGCTGCAACCGTGCCAGAGCTTTTGTCTCACCTCCTTTAAAGGCTAAGACGCCTCTCGGATCAGTCGAACGTTCAGCCAATCCAAAGTCACTCAGCGTCGGCAACTCACCCGGTTCAATGTTTTCAGGCAAGGTCGGCAGTTGGGCGGGCGCTTGAAAAATCTCACGCACCTGAACCTCTTTCTCTACCGCCTTACGAAACTGAATAAATATCTCCGGCAGTTCTAATATCTCAAAGGGCAAATCATCCGGATGATATAGCGTTGTTCCCCAATAGGTTTTAAAGGCTGTGCCGCGCGATCGCAGCGCTTGTTTTACTTTGTTCTCAACATTGGTTTCTTCCGCAGTCGCTTCCTCGTGCCAACACAAACTATCGATATTCAGCGTTTCAACTAGCGCCACAATCTCTTCTTCTGGCTTTCCTTGGCGAATGATTAAATCACTGCCGCGCGATCGCAGCGATCGCCGTAAATCAGCCACGGTTTCAATTAAAAACTTAGCCCGATAAGCGCCTGTTTTCGGAAATCCAAACGCAGTTTCACCAAACTGACGAGGATCAAAGCAATAAAGAAAAACAACGTCTGCATTTTGCGCTAGCGCCCGATGAAGCGGCTCGTGGTCATGTAGGCGAAGGTCGTTGCGAAGCCAAATAAGAATGCGCATAGCAGAGGAAATGAAGGAATAAAAATCTGGGTTGGCTTAGCTGGTTGAATTGATCTATGAATGATACGGTAGCGAGAGCTTAATGGCGACTGTAGAGAGTATAGACAATCAGAGAGATAGATAACGGCGATGATTGCTGAAGAGTTTAAAGCTCAGCTAGAAGCTGCCTGTGACGATTTGTGGTGGAGCAGTGAAGCAGATTATCCAGTTGAAATGGTGTGGCAAGCAGCCAGCCAAAGTCAGTCTGATGAGTCTGATGAGGCCGCTGAACCGACTGAAATCACCGAGGCAGTGGTTCTTCAGTTGGCTGGCTGTGCGGCTGAGGCATCGGAGCCAATCGGTGTGGAAAATAGTGTGGAAAGCGTGGAGATAGAGTCTTTTTTTGAGCAGGCTTTAGCCCCAAAACCCTGGCACACCGCCGCTGACAAAGCTCAAATAGCCCAGCTACAGCACCTCAAAACCCTATTGGCCAACTCACTCAAAAATCTGCAAGTCTACCGCTGCGGCGAAGTAGAAATCACTGCCTTAGTCTTAGGCTTTGCGACCGACAGCATCATTGCAGGCGTCAAAACTACCCTGGTTGAAACATGACAGTTGAAACATGAAACATAATAATAGTTGAAACGTGACGATTGATTCTCAAAATTGTGAGCCGTCAGATATCGTTAGGCAGGAGGAATAGGCGAAGCAAAGCAGTAATGTGTAAAAATGCAGGAGCCCAAACATTAAGAGCCTAGAATTAAGGAACTGTTGACTATGGCGTCTCCTTCCAGCATGAGCGTTCAAGCGGTACAGGCCATCGGCCTGACGGTTTCAGATGCTAGCCGTGCGAGTGATTTTTTTACCGGAGCTTTTGATTTTACCGTGACCGCTGATGCCGTCCTCAGCGGCGACACGGCTAGCTACCTCTATGGGGTGCCCAAGGCTCAAGTCCGCATCGTGTCATTGCAGCTAGGCTCAGAAACCATTCGTCTCATGGAATTTTTAGGCGTGCAGAGTAAGCCTGTACCGGCAGATAGCAAAAGTAACGACCTGTGGTTTCAGCATTTTGCCATCATTGTCAGCGACATGGACAAAGCCTACGCGCAGCTTCAAAAGTTCTCTTTTAGTCCCATTTCACCCGAACCGCAAACGCTGCCGAATGACATTAAAGCTTTTAAGTTTAGAGATGAAGACGGCCATGCGCTAGAGCTGTTGCAGTTTCCCCCAGGATTAGGCCCAGACTATTGGCAATCGAAAGATGCGCTCTTTTTAGGGATCGATCACTCGGCGATTTCTATCGCCAGCACTGAGCGCAGCTTAAGGCTATACCGCGATCTGTTGGGCCTCACCCATCAAGGTAGCTTTACCAATATTGGCATTAAGCAAGAGACGATGGACAATCTCTTTAGTGCCAAGGTAATTGTCACGTCATTAACGCCAAAAACAGGGCGATTAGGCGTAGAATTTCTGGATTATCTGACGCCGCCAGGAGCTAGACCTTTTCCGATAGACCAGCAGACCAGTGATTTAGTGCATATGCACTTTGAGCTAGCCGTAGATGACATTGACGCTGCGGTAGAAGCGCTTGAAGATGCGCCTACAGAACTGGGTGTACAGTTCGTTTCGCCCAAAGTGATTGATTTGCCAGCGGTGATGCCCTTTCGACGAGCGGCGCTGTGGCGTGGGCCAGATGGCCATAATGTGCTGTTGGTTCAGCCCTAGTGGTTCAGCCCTAGCTGAATTGACGCTGCGGTAGAAACGCATATTACGTACTGTCAAAAATTGAGTTTTTAATTAGGGAGTTTTTCTTGGAAGCTGCGATCGCACTCATATCGAGTCTATACCCCGACTTCATCGTTGGGCCACAGGGCTATATGCTGCTGGTTTTTCGAGCAATAGTCGGTCTGTTGTTTATTTTACATGGCTTACCTAAGCTGCAAAACCTGCAAGTATGGGCAGCCGCGCTAGGGGCACCGCTGCCGCTTTGTTTGCTGTCAGCAGGCTTTATGGTGATTGGCGGCACCGGGCTAATGTTGGGTGTGCTGACACCTTTTGCCAGCGCCTCTATCTTAGTGTCTATGGTCTACGCATTAGTGCTAGAAATCATTAATGGCGATCCGCTAGTTGCGCCTGATCCCTACCTGCTTGGCAAGTATTATGAGGGGCCAGATGGCCGCAAAGGAGAGCCGCCCAGTATGGAAAAAGCACTAATTTTCACGGTGATGCTGACGCTAATCATTGTCTTTGGCCCTGGCGCTTATTCGTTAGATGCACTGTGGTTAGCGGGCGCACTATAATCTTGCTTTGTCAAAAGTCTTGCTCTGTCAAAGAGACTGAATCTGATGTATTCATTCGCTTTCTACCGGCTATCTAGGCTATCTGTAAGCTATCTGTTAGTGAAATGATGCGATCGCTCCATACTATCGCTCTATCTATGGGTAGCCGCGCAAGATCCATCACTTTGGTATGGTAAGTCTCAAAGCAGACAGCTAAATCGTCAGCCTAAATTGCGATTTGGCTGACGAAGCAATGGATATTTTTACGCTGCAAGGGGCTAAGGGGCAACATCATGAAGGTAGGCGCAAGATTTGGTAAAGCTGCTAACGGAGAATCGCTAAGTGGCTGCGAGTTCTCTGTCTGGGCACCGCTGCTAGAGCAGGTAGCGGTTGAAATAGTCGGTGCTGACGGCAAAGGCGAACCTCAGTATTTGCCGATGATGCAGGATAAAGCTGGTTACTGGCACGCGATCGCCCCCAACTTACCGGCGGGCACCCGCTACCGCTATCAGCTAAACGGTCAAGAAGCATGGCCTGATCCCGCTTCAAGCTATCAGCCTGAAGGCGTTCATGGCCCATCTGAGGTGGTCGATCACAGCCAGTTTGAGTGGCAAAATGATGACTGGCAAGGTGTTTCGCTGACGGACTACATTATTTATGAGCTGCATATCGGCACATTTACACCCGAAGGCACGTTTGAAGCCGTGATCGCCCGTCTGCCAGATCTCGTCGCGCTCGGCATCACTGCTATTGAAATTATGCCCGTTGCTCAATTCCCGGGGGCGCGAAACTGGGGCTATGACGGCGTATTTACGTTCGCTGCACAAAACTCATACGGCGGGCCAACCGGGCTAAAGCAGCTAGTCGATGCCTGCCACAGCCACGGACTCGCGGTTGTTTTAGACGTGGTGTACAACCATTTTGGCCCTGAAGGCAACTACACGGGCAAGTTTGGTTCCTATACCACCGAGCGCTACCAAACGCCTTGGGGCAGTGCCATTAACTTTGACGATGCCTACAGCGATGGCGTGCGCAATTACTTCATTGAAAATGCGCTGAGCTGGCTACGTGACTATCACATAGATGCGCTACGGCTAGATGCTGTCCATGCGATTTATGACTTTGGCGCTAAGCACTTCTTACAAGAGCTTGCTGAAGCCGTTGATGATCTATTTAAAGAGCCTGATAGCGTTAAAGGGCCTGATAGCAGAGGCCGTACTCAGCATTCGTATCCGCCGTATTTGATTGCCGAAAGCGATCTCAACGATCCTCGTCTTGTGCGATCTATTCAGCAAGGCGGCTATCAGCTCGATGCCCAGTGGAGCGATGACTTTCACCATGCGCTTCATGCTCGTCTGACGGATGAAACCATTGGTTACTACAGTGATTTTGCTAGTTTAGACACCTTGGCGGCAGCGATCAAAAACCGCTTTACATATGATGGTAAATATTCGCCTTTTCGCCGTCGCCAGCACGGCAATTCAGCGATAGATGTGCCGTCTCATCGGTTTGTGGTGTGCAATCAAAACCACGATCAGGTGGGCAACCGGATGATGGGCGATCGCTTCTCCACCCTAATCTCGTTCGATAGCCTCAAACTCGCCGCCGGGGCCACCTTACTGTCACCCTACATTCCGCTGTTGTTTATGGGTGAAGAATATGGCGAAACTGCCCCCTTCCTATACTTTGTAGACCACAGCGATCCCCAGCTTATAGAAGGCGTTCGCACAGGTCGTAAAGAAGAATTTAGAGCCTTTCACAGTGAGGGCACGCCGCCTGATCCAGCTGGGCTAGAAGCGTTTAAGACGTCTACGCTGAACTGGCTATCGCCAAATTCAGAGGCGACTACAGCCGGTAGCGATCAAGTGGGCGATCAGGCGGGCGATCGGGCAGGCGATCGCACATCACAAATTATCCTCCAAAAGTTCTATCAAAAGCTCATTCAAGTTCGCAGGCAATGCCAGATCATGATCCCTTCTACGCCTGCTGAAATCATGACTGAGCACACCAACGATGTGCTTTATTATCGACGCACCCTTGATAGCGGCAACTTGCTCTGTATTATGAATTTCGGTGAGCAGACGGCAAAAGTTGAGCTACCCTTAGGCACTCAAACTTGGCACTTACAAATCAGCTCAGCAGCGGCTCAATGGTCTGTCGAACCCGCTAAAAATGAGCAGATTGAAAATAGCGCTGAGCTACCTCAAACTATTTCCGCTCAAACCACTTCATCGCTACCGTTTGCTGCCCGCAGTATTGCTCTGTATAGAGCTGAACCTGCTTAAAGGTAGTCGTTATCTGAGTCCTAATCTGAGTCCTATATTGGGCAGGCATTAGATCCGCCCCTACTTTATATGCGAATCCCTGTTGCTACCTATCGCCTACAATTCACGCCTGACTTTGGCTTCAACCAAGCCAAAGCAATCGTAGAATATCTTGATCAGCTCGGTGTTGCCGACATTTACGCCTCTCCTATTTTCACTTCCCGCCGAGGCAGTCAGCACGGCTACGATGTTGTCGATCAAAATCAAATTAATCCTGAGCTAGGTGGGCTGGGCGATTTTGAGGCGCTGATAGAAGAACTGCAAGAGCGCGGGATGGGCTGGCTGCAAGACATTGTGCCTAACCATATGGCCTATGACGGCCAAAACCACTATTTAATGGATGTGCTGGAGCACGGCCAAGAGTCGCAGTATGTTGATTACTTCGACATCGAATGGGATCACTCCTATGAAGATATTGAGGGCAAAGTGCTGGCCCCGATGCTAGGAGACTTTTATGACCGATGCTTAGAGCGCGGCGAGATTCAGCTCAGCTACGTTGCCGATGGGCTGAAAGTCAATTACTATGGCCTTCACTTTCCGGTCAGAGTCGAGTCATACGCGCTTTTTTTGACGCATGAGATCTCCTGGCTAAGACGTCAAATGGGGCGTCAGAATCCGGATTACATCAAGCTAATGGGAGTGCTCAATACCGTTAGAGATACCTTTCCTTTGATGAAAGGTCAGCAGCGGCGCGATCAGGCGACCTTTGTAAAATACCTATTGTGGGATCTGTACGAATCGAGCAGTGAAATCAAAACCTTTATTGATCAAAACATTGAGGCTTTTAATGGGCAAGTCGATAAGCCTCAAAGCTTTGATCTGTTAGATAAGCTGCTGCTGCAACAGTTTTACAGGCTCTCCTTTTGGAAGGTAGGCGCAGAAGAGCTTAACTATCGCCGCTTTTTTACGGTGAACGAGCTGATTTGTCTCAAGGTTGATAATCCTAAAGTGTTTGATCAAACCCATGCACTGATTGAGGATTTGGTTAGAAGCAAAAAAATCAACGGCTTACGCATCGATCATATTGACGGACTGTACGATCCGCAGGGCTATTTGCAGCAACTGTATGAGAAAACGGATGGCGTCTATACCGTCATTGAAAAGATTTTAGAAAGAGATGAACGGTTGCCAAGCCATTGGCCTATTCAGGGAACTTCTGGCTATGAATTCTTGAACTATGTGAACGGTGTTTTTTATCAACAGCAGAACCAAAAGGACTTTACTCGCTTCTACAAGAGTTTTAGCGGCGTAAAAGACGGGTATGACAAGTTGTTTTTGCAGAAAAAGCAGCTAATTGCAGATACCAATTTAGTCGGTGATATTGACAATCTCGCTCGTTTTTTGAAAAAGGTAGCTAGTCAGTATCGCTATGGCCGCGACCTGACGGCGAATGGTCTGAAGGCAGCCATTCAAGAGGTGCTGGTTTCTTTCCCGGTTTACTGCACGTATATTAATCAGCAGGGTAGCTCTAAGCGTGATTTGAAGTATATTCAGATGGCGATCGCTCAAGCTAGAAAGCGCATTCCACAGCTATTGAATGAGCTAGAGCTGATTGAAAAGTTTTTGATGCTGGGCTATGAAGAGTCTTTGGCCGTTGAAGAGCGATCGCAGTGGCTGCATTTTGTCATGCGATTGCAGCAGTTCACCGGCCCGCTAATGGCCAAAGGGGTAGAAGATACGCTGTTTTATGTGTACAACAGATTCATTGGCCTCAATGAAGTAGGCGCTGCGCCTGATCACTTTGGCGTTTCTTTAAAGGAATTTCATGACTATAACCAATATCAGCAAGAGCACTGGCCGCATACGCTCAATGCCACCTCCACTCACGACACCAAGCGCAGTGAAGATGTCAGATCGCGCCTGAGCGTCATTTCTGAACTGCCGGATGAATGGGAAACGCAGGTTAAAACCTGGAGTGAACTTAACGCCGATAAAAAACAGATGATTGGCGATCAGGCGGTGCCCGATGCCAACGACGAGTATTTCTTGTATCAAACCCTGGTGGGCGCTTACCCCTTCGATAACGCAGAACTACCCGAATTCAAAACGCGCGTAAAAGATTACGTCGTCAAAGCGGTGCGCGAAGCCAAAGTTCATACCGCTTGGCTGCGGCCCGATGCTGACTACGAAGCCGGATATGTGCAGTTTGTTGATACCTTGCTGACGCCTAGCAAAGACAATGCTTTTCTCGATAAGCTTCAGCAGTTCCAAAAGCGGATTGCTGAATATGGTATTTACAACTCTCTTTCGCAGCTATTAATTAAACTGACTGCCCCCGGTGTACCTGACTTTTATCAGGGTACGGAGCTGTGGGATTTCAGCTTGGTCGATCCTGACAACCGTCGCTCGGTGGATTATCCTAAGCGCCTCAAAGGTCTACAGGCGATTCAAGAGCGCTGGCAAAAACAGCCGAATACGCTTATGAAGCATCTGCTCAAAAACCGCACAGACGGCTGCATCAAGCTATTTTTGATGATGCGTGGCTTGGCGGCTAGAAACTATTTTCGCAATGTGTTTAGAAGCGGCCGCTATCAGCCGCTAACGGTTACTGGTGAGCAGGCGAATCATGTGGTGGCTTTTATCCGCCACAAGGGCGAACATACGGTGATTACGGTAGTGCCAAGATTTTTGACCGATCTGGTGCAGCCAGATACACTGCCTTTGGGTAAAGCAGTGTGGGGAGATACGGCTTTAGCCCTCCCCCAAGGTGAGCAGGCAACCTGGCAAGATTGGATTACCCAACAGCCGATTGATCTAACTGACACCCCGCTAGTCGGTGATTTGCTCGCTCAGTTTCCGGTTGCTTTACTGGTCAGTGAAAATCACGGTCTATAGCTCGATCCGTAGCTTGATCTACAGTTAATCAATGGTCACAAATGGCATGTAGACTGACGAAAGGCAATTGAGCGGCCATCGTTGGGCGCTTTGCCATAGCCAGATTACTAGACCAACTGACGAGATCATGGATTCAAAAACAGCAGCAGAGATTATATCCAGCACCAAAGATCTCCCAGAAATGCTGCTAAGTGAAGCTAAAGTAGCGGGTGCGCAGCTTGTTGAGGTGTATCAATCGAGTACGCTTTCTCGCCCCATTATCTTTGAAGGCAACCGGCTCAAGCAAATAGAAACAAGCCAGTCAGAAGGGGTTGCCCTCAGGCTATGGCGAGACGGCAGGCCCGGACTAGCCGTTGGCTACGGCCCCATTGATGCCAAAACGCTGGTGGAAAAAGCGCTGGCAATCAGTACGCTGAATCTACCGGAGATAGCCGATTTATCGACGGGTAGCCCAGACACCGCAGCGGCCAAGCGTCAGGCGTTTCCGGAAAAAGGGCAGGCAATGGCGGTCGAAAAGCTGGTGGATTTGGGGCGAGGAGCGATCGCACAAATCCGTACCAGTATCCCTGAAGCCGTTTGCGAAGCCGAATTCTCTTGCGATGTCGAATACATCCGCCTGATCAACTCCACCGGCCTCGATTACAGCTTTCAAGACACCACGCTGAGCGGCTTCATTAGCGCCGAACTGATTCAGCAAGACGACTTTTTGTGCGTCAACGATGGCACACTTAGCCGCCATCAGCTCGATATTGGCGCAGTCGCTGACAGCATCATTCAGCGCCTGGTGTGGGCGCAGCAAACGGTAGAGCCGACAGTTGGCCAGGTGCCGATTATTTTCACCCCCGGCGCGGCTTGGCTCTTGTGGGATACACTGCGCTCCGCGCTCAATGGCAAGCGGGTCAAAGAGGGCATTTCACCCTGGCGTAAAAAGCTGGGTAAACGGGTAATCGATCCGGCGATTACCTTGCGTCAAGATCCGACGGTTGGCCCCTACCTTTGCCCTTTTGACGACGAAGGGGTGCTGACTCAGCCGCTGACGTTTGTTGAAAATGGCGTTGTGAAGAGCTGGTACTGCGATCGCGCTCACGGCACTACTGGCAACGGCATTCGCCCCGAACTGGGCGACTATCCTACCCCTGGGCTAATAAACTTGCTGGTAACACCCGGCAAGTCCGATTTGCAAGCCCTAATCGCGCCGCAAAAAGACGCCATCATCATCGATCAGGTCATGGGTGAAGGCGGCGACATTACTGGAGATTTGGCCGTTAATCTAGATCTGGGCTATCAGGTCAGAAACGGTGAAATTATTGGCCGCGTCAAAGACACGATGGTTTCAGGCAACGCCTATACCGCGCTGAATAATCTAATCGCGTTAGGTAGTGACATTGGCTGGAGCGGCTCTACCTATACCCCTTCAATCGCAGTTGAGGGGCTGTCGGTCGTTGGTTAATTGTGCGGTGATTAGTTGTGTGGTTTTTATTGAGGGCTGAGTTTGCCAAGCGATCGCTTCTTCTGAGTCGATTTTTTAGCCTGCGCTCGTTCTGCCGCCGCTTGCTCAGCCGCTGCTCGTCGCTGCCCAATTTGCGCGATAAAGAACTCTTCTAGCGTGGGCTTGGCCACTTCTAGCTTAGCAATATGGGCATTCATTAGCCTTGCCGTCGCCATAAATTCAAACGGATTTTCGTAGAGAATACCTTGCCAATAGCCAGCGTTAAAGGTGATATCTTGCAGCCATCGGTCTAAAATGTCGAGACTGCCGCCGTGACCTCTGACAATGTAGTGATCCGGCTGGCCCAAGAGCTGTTTGATTTCGCCCAGGCAGATAATTTCACCCTGATCGAGAATGGCAATGCGATCGCAGATCATCTCTACATCCGACAGCACATGGCTATTGAAAAACAGCGTCTTGCCCTGCGCTTTGAGCGACAAAATAATCTCGCGCACCTGATAGCGCCCAGTCGGATCAAGCCCCGACATCGGCTCGTCTAAAAACACAATCTCAGGATCGTTAATCAGCGCCTGAGCCATCCCTACCCGCTGCAACATTCCCTTAGAATAACGGCGCATTTGCTTTTTCGTTGCCGACTGCCGATCTAGCTGTACGAGATCTAATAGCTGCGCAATCCGTCGTTTTTTTGCCTCGCCACGAATGCCAAAGCGCCCTGCGGTATAGCTCAAAAATTCCCAGCCCGTTAAATAATCGTAAAAATAAGGATTCTCAGGCAGATAGCCAATGCGCGCTTTGGTTTCATTATTGCCCGCTGGTTCACCCATCAGCGTCGCCGATCCGGCAGTGGGGCGAATAATGCCGAGCAGTAGCTTGAGCAAAGTGGTTTTACCCGCACCGTTTGGGCCTAATAGGCCAAAGGTTTCGCCTTTGTAAATTTCTAAAGAGCACTGCTTAAGCGAAGGTGGCGCGGCTTTCAGCCAAAATCCAGTGCGATAGACCTTGCGCAGATCGGTCGTTTCGATGATGGTAGGCGGGTGAGCTGGCGGGTGAGCTATGGCCGCAGAACCATTCAAATGAGTAGAGCGAGAAGGGCGAGAAGAAACCACGTTCATAAAGGGGTGACGCTATTATTAATCAGCATAGGGCTATCTTCCTTAGAGAAATACAGGCTAGCGCCCAATATTGCTACCGCAAAAATACTAGACTAGCGATCGCCGCCCAAACAATAGTTAGGACAGCACTTACCAACCCGTCTGACGAACCCACCTGACAAACCCACTGAGGAGCCCGACAAGCCAATGGATCGCTCAAAAATTGTAGCCATTGTTACCGGCGGCATTTCTGTCCTGCTAGCCATAGCTTACCTGCTGCTAGTCCAACTGCTAGATTTTCGCGGTGAAATGATTCCCGCACCCGTGAGTTTACTGGGCAGTTTTTGGGGCAGTCTTTGCGGCCTTAGCTAAGCAGCGGCTGATCTGATCTGTAGCCACGAAGATAAATCCCACTTGAGCAGATCTTGCAAGCGCAAAATGTCTTCTCGGTAATAATCTTCTAGCAGTCGGCGATCTTCTTCTAAAAGCGGCATTTTTCCTTTGCCAGCCGAATTCGCCTTGATTAAATATGACCGTAGCTTTTGCCGCTGCTGCTCACTGACGACCGTTCTGAGCAGATTGGCAGCGGCGGTGCGCAGCGGATTATCTGTGCGCAAAAGCTGATTGATTGACTGATTTTTAGGGACTTGAGCGGTTTGCGATCGCTGGGCAGTATCCGGCTCAAAACCATTATCGACCCCAATAAAGTCATATAGTTCTCTCATCAGCCCAGAAGAATCTCGGCACAAGTCGTCATACAAAAATATCTTGACTTGATTGGGTTCAAAAGAGGTTAAAAAATGCTTTATCCCTTCGTAGTACAGCCCTTTTAACAGTGTGTGTGAAGTGGTCGCACTGGTTTTCACCTGCTCCCCTAGCGGCTTCAGGTTTCCTCTAATCTCGCGCACATTCATCAAATAGTCTGAATAGGCCCGCTCAACCGGATTTCGTAAAATCGCTATGAGCTTAGCATCCGGCACATATGTCTTGATATCTGCCACAGCGTCTGGATAGCAAAACAGGGAATTAGGCGAAATTTCGCCGATCGCAACTTCGCCGCTTACTCCGTCAAACAGCGATTCGTAGTCAGCAAGGGTCAAAATTCGCTTTCGTCCCCCCGGCGTAAATTGGGGCACAGCTTTAGCCGCTGCCGCTGCCGACATCTTTGAGGTTTCGCACCCCATAAACCCGGGCTCTTTCACTGGGCTCATATACACTTGAGGCTGCTGAGATAAATAGGTATAAACGGAAGTCGTTCCCGCTTTTTGAACACCAAAAATCAAAAAATTGGGAAGAGTCATCGTCAGTCCTAAAGTTAAGAAGCCTAAGTTAAGAAGCCTAAGTTAAGAAGCCTAAGTTAAGAAGCCTAAGTTAAAAAATAATCGAGAAGAAAGGGTTAGCGGTGCAGCAGCGCTGTCAAGTGAGCTTTTGCATTATGCAGGTCAGCTCACTTATTTTCAACTCACTTATTTTCATTTGGCACAGCCTCAATAGCGCTTCTCAGTAGCTAGTTTCCTTCGCCTCATCTGCGATCGCCTCTTCTATGATCGCCTCATCCGCCTTATCAAACAAACCCAGCCAGTAGCCCAGCAGTGCGCCAAATACAAAGCCACCCGCATGCGCCCAATAGGCCACCCCGCCATTCATGCCGACATCCGCAGAAACCCCTAAACTCGCAATGCCATAAAACGCCTGCTCAACAAACCAAAAGCCCAAAAACAGCAGCGCCGGAATCCGAAAAGAGATGAAAAAGAGCGGAATAAAGGTGAGCACTCGCACTTTAGGAAAGCGGAAGATGTATGCGCCCATCACGCCTGCTATAGCGCCACTTGCGCCCAATGAAGGCACCATTGAATCAGGCGCTACGTACCACTGACACAGCGAGGCCAGCACACCGCAGGCGATGTAAAACACAAAAAACTTCAGGTGGCCGAGCTGATCTTCAACGTTATTGCCAAAAATCCACAGGTAGAGCATATTGCCCCCCACATGTAAAAACCCCGCATGTAAAAACTCAGCGCTAATTAGCGTTCCCCACTCGGTCACATGAGGAAAGCTAAAACCCGTGCGAAAGCTAGTGCTAAGCTCACTCGGCACGACCGCGAACGTGTTGAAAAGGGTTTCTAAATTCGGTGGGCTCAGCGTCATTTCGTACAAAAACACCAGCACGTTAAGTGCGACTAACCCATAGGTAACGTAGGGCGTAATGCTGATGGGATTGTCATCACGAATAGGAACCACAGCGGTTATCTCCAGATATATCTCAGTGAAGCTACCCTATCAGGCCGCTAGTAGCTGTCTCTCTGAAGGTAGGCATTGTGAGGAGGCATTGGGCCTCTTGGCTGTTTTTAGGGCTGGTTGCAGGGATACTTGCCAGCAATAGATTTGAACGCAATGAGGCAGTAAGATGGCTGCGATGCAATTTTAGGGCCAATTGCGGCTCATATGACAGCAGATGGCAAAATCAGATGGCAAATTTAAGGGCGATCGCTCCCCAGCAAAAACCAAATCAACCTCCAGTCACAATCCGGTGACTGATCGAGTAGTCTACTCAGAATTTAAGTCAGCGCTAAACCCTGCGGCTACCGAACGGGCTATGCCAGATCTGCCACCAGCTCAACAAAAGCTGACGGTGCAAATTTCTCGCAAAGGCCGCAAAGGTAAAAGCGTCACCGTTATCAGCGGCTTCACCCACAAAATCGAGACACTTGAGGCACTGGCCAAAACCCTCAAAGCTCAGTGTGGTTCGGGTGGTACGGTCAAAGACAACACAATTGAAGTTCAGGGAGAGCACGCGCCCAAAGTGGTCGCCGTGCTGATACAAAAAGGCTATCAAGCCAAAATCAGCGGTCAACATTAAGCAGGAGTTAGTAGTTAAGCAATGAGTCAACGGCGGCGGCGGTTCGTGCTGGCATTTTTAGCCAGCATTTTGAGTTCAGTGATCATCGGTAGTTTTGGTTCGTTTGGATTTAATGCCGCTCAAGCAGTTGCTCAGGTGCTACCGCCGGTAACTTCTCGCTATTGGGCAGGGCATTGGGCAGAGCCTTGCGTGCAGTCGCTGATTTCCCAGGGTGTGCTGGCCCCTGACCAAATGGATCGCAGCTATCCGAACAGTCCATTTACGCAGTCAGCTTATGCAAAGGCAGTGCTCAAAGCCTTTCCGGGCACCTTTGCGGCGGCTAATGAATACTTAGGCTTGAGCTTTGATACTGCGGCTAATGAAGCTGAGGCGCTGCTAATGGCAGCATTAGGAACTGACAGCCAACCTGAGCAGTTGCTGGGTAGGGCGCAAGCGCTGGCAATTTTGACATCAGGCTCGGCGACGCCCTATCAGGCCGATGCCACTCGGTCGCTGAGTGCGAGTTTTCGCGATGCGCTACTGATTCCGGCGACAGTCCGCGAGGGGGTAGCCGCAGCGCTAGCAGCAGGCTACCTTGTCGATGAGCCAGGGGCTGCTCCGACAGGCCCCATGCGTCAGCTTCGGCCTCGGCGAAATACTACTCTTGCGGATGGATCGGCTTTTTTGTGTAGAGCTAGTTCAAACGCGCGGACGGTAGCGACTGTGCCAGTCAGTCAAGTTGTGGCCTTTAATCCGGTGGCAGCGATCGCCGCGCCCACCCGCGAACTGCGCGGCGTTTGGATGACCAACATCGACAGCGATGTCCTGTTTTCCAGAGCCAAGCTCGAACCCGCCCTCAACCGCTTAGCCGATTTAAACTTCAATACGGTCTATCCTACCGTCTGGAACTGGGGCTATACTCTCTACCCAAGCGCTGTGGCAGAGCGCACGACTGGATTTAAGCAAGGGCTTTATCCAGACTTAGACCAAATTGGGCGGCAAACCCGGCTCGAAGCGGCTCAAGGCGATCGCGACATGCTCAAAGAATTAATTGAAATTGCCCACAGCCGCAATCTCAAAGTGATCCCCTGGTTTGAATTTGGCTTCATGGCCCCAGATGATTCTGCCCTCGCGGCGCGCCACCCGGACTGGCTCACGCAAAAAATCGACGGCACGCTCACCACTGCCGAAGGCGACCATCAGCGGGTGTGGCTCAATCCCTTTCACCCCGAAGTTCAAAGATTTATTAAGGAGCTAGTCGCCGAACTGTCGGCAAACTACAACATTGACGGTTTCCAAGTAGATGATCACATGGGTTTACCGGTTGCCTACGGCTATGATCCTTACACCGTAGCGCTCTATCAAAAAGAGCATGACGGCAATCCGCCGCCAGCGGATGAAAAAGACGCTGAATGGACGCGCTGGCGGGCCGACAAAATTACTGGCTTCATGGGTGAGGTGTTTAGAACCCTCAAAAGCCAGCGTTCCCAAGCGGTTATGTCAGTATCTCCTAACCCACAGAGCTTCGCTTATGAGTACTACCTGCAAGACTGGGACTCTTGGCTGAAAAAAGGCTACGTCGAAGAGCTTATCATTCAGCTCTATCGCAATGATTTGGGCCGGTTTGTGTGGGAAATGGGCCAAGATGCGACGCTTTTTGCCAAGGCGCATATCCCCACCAGTATCGGGATTTTGAGCGGCTTGCGAGGCCGCTCGGTGCCCATGCGTCAAATTGTTGAGCAGGTAGAAGCGGTGCGCGATCGCAACTTCTCAGGCGTCGCCTTCTTCTTTTACGAAACCCTCTGGAACTTGAGCACAGAAGGTACTGTGGCCGAACGCCAAGCCGCCCTCCAGCGGATTTTTCCAAACCAAGCCACCTATCCACAAGGTAGCCCCTAAGGCGTGATGGCTGCTGCCAAACGTCAGACCACACATGAGATCAAAAATCAGCACAAAATCAGCACGTAGGCATCATTAACAAAAACTTCCTCTCTCCTTAATGTGCAAAACTCGCCGCGTTGTTTAAAGTCATATCAGCTTCTAATGATTTGAAGATGATTTGAAACTTTGATGTTTAAGGTTTATAGTTCGGCTGAATGCAGCAGCGACCTCAAATAGCAACGAATAGCAACGAAAAAGACTAATTAATGGAGAGTGTATGACACAGAGTTTTGGTGTAATTGGTCTGGCGGTCATGGGCGAAAACATTGCCCTCAACATCGAGCGCAACGGCTTCCCCATCGCGGTGTACAACCGATCCCGCGAGAAAACCGACGCCTTTATAAAAAAACGAGCCCAAGGTAAAAACGTCGTGGCAACCTACTCTTTAGAAGAGTTTGTCAATGCCTTAGAGCGGCCTCGACGAATTTTGATCATGGTGCAAGCCGGTAAGCCAGTAGATGCCGTGATTGGGCAGCTCAAGCCGTTGCTCGATCCGGATGACATGATTATTGATGGCGGCAACTCGCTCTATGACGATACCGAGCGCCGAGTCAAAGATCTTGAAGCCGCTGGCTTTAATTTCATTGGCATGGGCGTCAGTGGCGGTGAAGAAGGCGCGCTCAATGGCCCTAGCCTCATGCCCGGTGGCAGCAAAGCCGCCTACGATGCCATTGAGCCGATTGTCACCAAAATTGCCGCTCAAGTAGACGACGGCCCCTGTGTTACCTACATTGGCAAAGGGGGATCAGGGCATTTTGTTAAAATGGTGCACAACGGCATTGAGTACGGCGATATGCAGCTGATTGCTGAAGCCTACGATCTGCTGAAAAATGTATTGGGCATGACTCAAGAAGATCTGCACGAGACTTTTGCGGCTTGGAACAAAACTGAAGAGTTAGATTCATTTTTAATTGAGATCACAGCCGATATTTTCACCAAAACTGACGATGAAACCGGCAAGCCGCTCGTTGAGCTAATCGTCGATAAAGCCGGACAAAAAGGCACCGGACGCTGGACGGTGATGAGCGCCCTGGAAGTGGGCGTCAGCATTCCGACCATTACTGCGGCAGTGAATGCGCGAATAATGTCGGCCATTAAAGAAGAAAGAGAGATCGCGGCCAAGCAGCTCACGGGCCCAACCGCTAGCTTTGACGGCGACAAAAAAGAGTTTGTCAACAAAATTCGCGATGCGCTTTACTGCTCAAAGATTTGTTCTTATGCGCAGGGCATGGATCTGTTGAGCAAGGCGTCGGCGCTGAATGGTTACGAGCTTGATTTGGGAGAAATGGCCCGGATTTGGAAGGGGGGGTGTATTATTCGCGCGGCCTTTTTGAACAAGATCAAAGCCGCCTATGACCAAAATCCTAAGCTGCCTAATCTGCTATTAGCGCCTGAATTTAAGCAGACGATTTTGGATAGACAAAGCGCTTGGCGAGAAGTGATTGCGACTGCCGCGAAAGTAGGCATCCCGGTACCGGCATTTAGCGCATCGCTAGACTACTTTGATAGCTATCGTCGCATTCGATTGCCGCAAAACCTGACTCAGGCTCAGCGCGATTACTTCGGTGCGCATACCTACGAGCGGACGGATAAGGAAGGATTCTTCCATACCGAATGGATGGAATAAGGGCTGCAAAGGTTGAGCGATGCTAAGAGCCGAAACCCAACGTTAGCGGCTAGTTGAGTAATTGATGTTGGGTTTTGGCACACCACAGTCTCCACCTAGCGGGGTTGGAACGAAAAGGGCAAGGGTTATTCGTCCAGTTATTCGGCTGTAGCGGCTTCAGGTAGCGCTTCTATCGGTGATCCCAAGTCCACTTGAGCCAAGTAAACGCTGCCCATGAATAAGCCTGCGCAGCCGCATAGCAGCCAGGGTAGTCTGAGTCTGGGCTGAGTCGTAGGTGGCTGAAGAGAATTAGCCTGAGAAAGCTTGAAATTGACCATAATAATAGTTGACCTTAAACGCTAATGACGCCGCGTATAAAAAAGCACAGCGTGCGAGCATAAGGTGCCCAGCAACGTATAAAAAAGCACTTACTTAATGAGGTTCAGCTAATTAAGGCTTGGCAAAAATAAGCTCAAGATGGCCAAATTCAGCTTATTTTTTGTGGGTTTGAGCTGAGATGAGTGCTTGCCAGGGGTCGGATCTGATGGCGTGAAGGCGAAATTTTAGCAGTCGGTAGGTGAAGGCTGTTTGTATCTTGAGGCGGTTAGCGATCTTCTGGAAGAGCGATCGCTGCGGATATTCGATTTCTCGGTGGGTCTTAAATTCAGCTGCCATCGCCGGGAAATCGGCGTTACCTTCCTTGATTTTTTCCTTTTGGATGTTGTCTTTAAAGCAGGGAAAAAAATCACGCCTTTGGAAATGGATATCAAAGCCTGAGTGAGCAGCAGCAAGGCCCATAACGCTGCCCTCACCGTCGTGAATGCCTTGGCTTTGAAAGTAGTGAGCGATCGCCTCCCAGGCCAGAAAAAAATCTTTCTCTTTGCCCTGTTGCCGAGTGATCATGAACATAAATTCATGAAACCAAAGCACCTCTGTCAGATCGAGTTTGAGCGCTTGAGCAACCGATTGAATCAGCTTAAAAGCAGGCCGCACCTTGCCTTCAGCACTGTGCTTAATAATGCCGCAGCCGTATCTCGCGACGATGCCGAACATAAACCCCATCTGCTCAGGCAATGGCCCTAGCACCCGCACATCTGCATCGACAAACAGGCAGGATTCAAAACGATCTAAAGCCGCCATCAACACAAAGCGCTTGTCGTGGTAGCCTTTAACGCTTTGCAAATAATGCAGAACCCCCTGAACGTTGGGAAATGCCTTAAAATCATCAGGCTGATCGGTGAGTAGCAGTAGCGGCACGTGCGGCGCATGTAAGAGCAGATCTTGAGCAAGTAAGGCGGCGTGCTGGCGGTAGCGATCGCCGACGGCCAGCGTACAAAAACAATACGGCTCTTGCATAGCTCAGGCATACCTAGAATAAGGGCTTATTTGTCTTCAATGCGGCCTTCAATATTGTCTTCAATGCGGGCGAGTGAAATCTGGGCAGCTTCAGACACCTGCGGATGATCGTCTTTGGCGAGATAGCGCAGAGCTGAGAGGCTTTTGTCACTTTGAAGATTGCCCAAAGCTTCGGCTAAGCGCTGACGCACGAGCCAGTCTTCAGATTGGGCAAAGGCCAAAATGTGGTCGATAGCGCTGAGGTCTTTGATTTCGCCTAGAGCGGCGATCGCGGCCTGTTGAATCACCACTTCCTTGCTACCCAACGCTGAAATCAGCGCGTCATGAGCTTGCGGATTTTTCAGGTTGCCTAGCGATACCGCCGCACTAAAGCGCACCAGCCAATCCACGTCCTCGTATAGCGCCTTAACGAGGGGATCAAACGCGCGCGGATCTTCCAAATAGCCCAGTGCGCCCGCTGCATCAGCGCGAAGGCCATAGTCGGGATCGGTTTCTAAAATATTCAGCAATAGCGCATAGCACTCATCAGTCTGCTTGATCCCCAACGCAAAAATCGCCATTGAGCGCACCTGCTCATTTTTATCGTCTAGCACTTTTTTAATCAGCGGCACCGCCTGCTTTGCTGGAACCTCGCGTAAGGCCGCTAGGGCTAGCTTACGCGTTTTGAGATCTCCGGTCTCTAGCTGCTGAGTCAGGGCATCAATATTGAGCTGCGTCATAAAATCACAGAAATTGTAAGGGGCTGTGAGGGGGTGATGGTCTCATTATAAGTTTGCGACGATCAGTTCGCTCCGGAGAGCCGTGAGGATAACCGTATCGCCATCAGCGATGTAAAGATGATTTTAGAAGAGAGTACTTTACGGTTATTTCGGTCTGTTCTGAGTCTGTTCTTTGCGGGGATCAGTTACACTGTCGCTAGCTTTATGGATTGCTTACTTTTCCTGTTTTGCAGCCTCAATCAACGCGCTGCTATCTGGCAGTTTCTCAAGCGCTGTTGATCTGTCCTTATTCAACAATTATTTATGGTTAATCCTCACTCAATCTCTGCTGTTGAGACTGTGAATGAACCTGAAAAATCGGTAGCTACGGGGGTGCATATTTGCGTTCATGGGCACTTTTATCAGCCACCGCGTGAGCATCCATCCTTAGATGTCGTGGGCAGACAGCCGAGCGCAGCGCCTTTTCACGACTGGAATGAGCGAATTTTGCACGAGTCCTACCGGCCCAACGCATTTGCGCGCATTTTAAGCGATCAGGGCGAAGTGGTGCGCATCGTCAATAACTATGAGTACATCAGCTTTAACATCGGCCCGACGCTAATGAGCTGGCTAGAGCGGCACGATTTAGAGACGTATCAGCGAATTTTAGAGGCAGACCGGCTGAGCTGTTTGCGGCATTCGGGTCATGGCAATGCTATAGCGCAGGTCTACAATCACATCATTTTGCCGCTGGCAAACCCTCGCGATCAGGTCACTCAGGTGCGCTGGGGCATCGCTGACTTTCAAAAGCGATTTGGCCGCGATCCGGAAGGCATGTGGCTAGCTGAAACGGCGGTCGATCAGCGATCGCTAGAAGTGTTGATCAGTGAAGGCATTCAATTCATTGTGTTAGCGCCTTCACAAGCACAGTGCTGTCGGCGCTTTGGCCTTGCCGATGGCTTTGATGACTGGCAGGTGGTTGGCAGTGGTGAAATCGATCCGACGCGGCCCTACCGATGCTTTGTGCCGCCGCTGCCCAATGGCCGTAACTACATTGATATTTTCTTTTACGATGGCCCAATTTCTGGCGATATGGGCTTTGATGACATTTTGCGCTCTTCGCAGCACTTTGCGGATCGGTTGAGTCAGGCAGTGAGACCGTGGTCGGGCGCAAACCCGCAGAGCAGTGGCGATCAGGATTGGGATCAGCACAAGGGTGACGCGGGGCGATCGCAGCTGATTTCAGTCGCGACCGATGGCGAAACCTTTGGTCATCACCGTTCGGGAGCCGAAAAGGCATTGGCCTACGCCCTTACCTACGAATTTCCGGCGCGGGGCTGGCAGGTGACGAGCTACGCTCACTATTTGAGCTTGTGCCCGCCAACTTGGGAAGTGCAGCTCAAGCCAGTTACCGCTTGGAGCTGTGCTCATGGCGTAGACAGATGGCAAACGGACTGTGGCTGTGGCGGTGGTGGCGGCTGGCAGCAGCAGTGGCGTGCGCCGTTGAGATCGGCGTTAGATTGGCTGCGCGATCGCCTCTCAGTACTTTACGAAACCTTTGGCGAACCGCTATTGGGCGATCCTTGGGAAGCGCGCAACGACTACATTGCGGTGGTGGGCGATCGCACCTTGCGCAGTCGCGATCAGTTTTTTGCCCAACACCAAACCCATCCGCTCACGAGCCATGAACGCATAGCGGCCTTACGTCTACTCGAAATGCAGCGCCATGCTTTGCTGATGTACACCAGCTGCGGCTGGTTTTTTGACGAAATTTCGCGGCCTGAAGGCACCCAAATTCTGCGCTACGCAGCGCGGGCGATTGAATTAGCCGAAGCGGTTTCTGGCATTTCTTTAGAGGCCGAATTTATCGGTCGGTTAGAGCAAGCGCCTAGCAACATAGACTATTTTCAAACGGGGGCAGGCGTTTACCTCAAGCAGGTGCAGCCCAGCCAAGTTAGCCTAGAGCAGGTGGTGGCTCACTACGCGATGGGATCGCTCTTTAACAGCTACCGCGAGCAGCATCAGCTCTACTGCTACACCATCAACCGTCAGGACTATTACCAGCAGCCGCTAGGCGCACTCACCTTGGCGATTGGGCAGGTCGAAATTATTTCAGAGATGACCCAAGAAAGCGCCACGTTAGCCTTTGCGGTGCTGCATTTAGGCGGTTGGGATTTTCACTGCGGCATTCACAGCTTTTTGAGCCGAGCGGCGTACCACAAGGCTAAGTCAGCTGTCGTGGATGCCTTTACCAGCAACAGCATTGCCCAAAGCGTGCTGTCGATTACGCAGTACTTTAGCCCTACTTACACTTTGCAAGATCTGTTTGCCGAGGAGCGTCAGCAGATTATGCAGCAGCTCAATCAAGAAACCTTACAGCGGCTCGATCAGCTCTATGAGCAGGTGTATCGCGAAAACTACGGGGTGCTGATGGCCTTTCATCGCGATCGCATAGCTGTGCCCCAGGCGCTGCAAGTTGCCGCCGACATCACCCTGAGCCACCGCGCCTTAGAGATCATTCGCACGCTAGAGCAAGACATCACCGAACCCGAAGGCGATCTTTTAAAAATTACGATTGGTCGAGTTGCGGAGCTAGAAGGCATTGCCATTGAAGCCCATCATTTTCGCGCTCAGCTAAAGCTGCCTGGCGCCCAGCCTGTGCTTGAAAGACTGATTTTTCAGGGCCTTTCTCAAACGCTGCAATCGATTCAATCTGAACAGAGGCGATCGATTGCCGATGCCGTAAGCGCCATAGACCGACTGATTGCCGTTGGCGAGAAGCTAGCCGCGCCGCCCGCGCTCTACCGCACCCAAGAACTCTACTATCAGTATCTTGTCAAGGCCCGCGCCCAAACAAAAGACCCGATTGCGGTGCAGGCTACATCACAATGGCGATCGCTCGTCAACCTCGGCCATGCCCTAAAAATAGACGTCGGCGCAGTCTGGTTTTTGTTCGCTCACGAAATATCTGATAGTTTGTCAACATGAATTTTCTCTAAAGCCCTTGAGACCAATAATTCTCAAGGGCTTTCAAGGGCTTTAGAGACTTCTACACACAAAAGAGTGCCTAAAATAGACAGACTATTTTAGTGATGGTGCTCTGCGTGAGCATGGCTTTTGCCAGCAGGCTCGTGGACATGGCTATGAACATGGCCGTTGTGCTCGTGTGTGTGGTCGCTTTGGTCACTGAGGTGGTCATTATGGCTGTCATCGTGATTGTGACCGCTATATACATGAACAGTGTGATGAGCGTGACCATCGTGCGCGTGATCGCCGTCGTGATCATGACTATGAGGGTGATCGTGGCTGTGATCGTCTAGCACTCTCATCTCGGGGTTGACGGTAATCGGGGCAGCTTCGAGCAAAGTCTGAATCTGACCGTCGGCCCAATCGGCGACCATCTGCATGAATTCGGGATGATCGTTAACGCACTCCATCTGCACGTAGGTGACTTCCGGATTTTTGCGACGGAGCTGATGAATGATGTGATCTACATCTAGTAGGGTTTCATGGTTTTCGGTAGCAAAACCGATGGGCATCATCACCAGAGCCGTTGCGCCAAGATCAATGATGTTTTGACCTGCGAGGGTGACGTTGGGCTGCGTCCAGTCAATCAAAGGCGTATCGTGGTTGAGCCAGCCAATAGAAATCAGCGGGTACTTGTAGATCAGCTTTTCGCGCACGGCTTCGTATAGCTTTTGGCTTTCGTCGATGCCGGAGGTGAAGCCTTTGGCTTTGTGCGGACAGCCGTGGTTCATTAAAATAATGCCGGTCTGCGAAGGCAAGTGGGCAACAGCAAGCTGCTTTTCAATTTTTTCTTCGACGAGATTGGCCAGCAGGGTGATGTAATGATCGCGATCATAAAAAGAAGGAATATAGCGCGTTCCTTTGAGCCAGTGCTCACCGCTGCCTGCGAGTTTCGTTAGGGCGTCATTGACTTGCTCGACGGCAATCCCGCTGGTAAAAATAGAATCGACCACGAGCAAAGGATAGATCAACAGCTTGCTAAAGCCTTCGGCCTTGACAGTCTCTAGCACCTGCTCAGGCAAATGCGGCGCACAAAAGTTAAACGCCTTAAAGACTTTGATTTTGTCACCCCAGCGCTGCTGCAAACAGGCTTCGACCCCGGCTCGCTGACGCTCAAAAATGGCATTGTGTGGCGAGACAAATTTATCGTGCTGATGGCTCCATTCGTGCAGATCAAAAATAGCTAGGAGCTTGGCCAAAGGCGGATATATCCAGGTGGGCACCGGGGCAAATTTGGCGGTGAGCAGGTTCAGCGCCTGTTCGTTGTAGTTAGCGAAGTCGTCGTAGCTTTCCACTTCGCCATAGCCCATTAGCAGCACAGCAACACGGTCATCAGAAGCAACGGAATCGGCTGGGTGCTGCAAGGTCATAGAAGTCATAGAGTTATCTCAAGTCTGTGAGGTAGTTAATTTTAATTGAAAATTTAATAGAGAATTATTGAACGCTGCGAAAATAATGTCTGAAAAGTTTTTGACAATTTTTTGACAGCATATATTTTAGGAATGATTTTGTCGGTAGCTAAATTGCTAGCTTAAACTTTTTGCTACCTACTAAGTTTAAGCTAACACCGAAAAATCGTTAGAAACGATGCTATCAGGAAAGATTAACGATAGTTCCTATCCAATTAAAAAAAATCATTCCCAGCTTATTCAATTGCGTTCTTTATTCTTCCCAGAGTCGCTTGCGCTTTTGACCGCCCAGGCGCTGATGGGTGTCGCGCAGCAAAGAAGGAATTTGGAGCTGCTGGGGGCAACGAGGCAAACAGTCGCCGCAGTCGGTGCAGCGATCGCCCCTTTTCCCTGGAAACCAATGCCCTGCATTTTCAAACATGCCATAGCGGTATTGGCCAAACGCTGTCATTTCGTAGGCCACTGCCAAATTACGCAGCCGCAAGACTTCGGGAATGTTGATGGCTTCCGGGCATGGCAGGCAAGCATGACACTGAGCGCACTGGTCGCCGCCCAAGGCATCTTTTTGAGCCTGATCTAATCGCGCGATCGCCTTCTGCTCAGCTTGATTTAGCGCGCCATCGGTATCTGCAACCTGTAGCGGCCAGTCCAGTTCATCTGCGGTTGCAGGCCCGACGCTGAGCGTCGTAATACGCGGGTCGCTCAGCAGCCAGCGGTAGTTGAGCAAGAGCGGATCGTAAGGAGCGCACAGAGCCGTGAGCCGTTCGGGTGGGGTGTAG
>QBMP01000005.1:0-18888 GCA_003242115.1 Phormidesmis priestleyi | reverse complement strand
GATGGCGGGGGCGTTGCGCTGAAAAAAGTAGCTGTAGTGCAGGTTGATGAAGGCAAAGGCTTGAGTTGCACAAGCCCTCAAAATTAGATCTAGCGATCCATGCGTCGAAAAGCCCACATGCCGCACCCGGCCATCGGCTTGGGCTCGTGCCAGTGCAGGCAGCATTTGAGTGAGCGCCCATTCCAAATGCTCAGAGGTATTAATGCCGTGAATTGCTAGCGCGTCTAAATAGGGAGTGTCTAAGTTAGCGAGGCTGCGATCAATCGCTCGATCGATGTCATCTTCGCTGCTAGCATTCAATTTTGGCGTCAGTTTGCTGGTAATGATCAGCTGCGATCGCACCGAAATTTGGCGCTGCGCTAAAGCAGCTAACGCCTCACCGATGTAGCGTTCGCTAGCACCGTAGGCAGGTGCGGTTTCGATGTGGTTAATGCCTTGGGCGATCGCGGCTTCAATCACCGGATAAGCCGCTGCGGCTGAGCCAAACCGCATCGTGCCCAATGAGAACACAGATAGCTGTAAATTGGTTTTGCCGAATCGGCGATCGCGCATTGGCTTCTTAATACAGTCTTAATACAAATTTTCGTAAAAGCGTAGAAGACTTACATTAACCGACCGCGCTCAGCAAAATCAGCCGGACTAATCCCTGAGAGAAAAGCCTGAAAGGCTTCTTTTTCAGCCGCGTCAGCTTCTGTATCAACCGGCATCGCTGCATCGACGACCACTTCTTCTAACACCCAAATCGGTGCGTTCACCCTGAGCGCCACCGAAATCGCATCGCTAGGTCGTGCATCTAGCTCCTTTTTCTTATCGCCTTTACCCACGGTCATCACCGCGTAAAAAGTATTGTCTCGCAGCGCCTGAATCACAACTCGCTGTAGGGTTAAATCCCAAGCACTCAAAAGATTAGCAATCAGATCATGGGTCATAGGGCGAGAGGGCTTTTCGCCTTCTAGCACCGACTGAATTGATCGGGCCTGCTCATGAGAAATAAATATCGGCAATTGACGACGCTGCGAACTGTCTCGTAGCAAAACGATGGGGTTCCGACTGCCTGCATCCACCGCGATCCCAGCAACACTCATCTCAATCATTGCTCAACCCCTCAACCCCTTTTAAGATAAACCGTTGCCAACCAGCCTGCATCCAAAAAATCGTATTTAGTTGTAAGACCGCATCAGGTAGATTGCCTACAATGTACCCATCTTCCAATGGTATTACGGTTAGAATTTTAAAGCTTGGTATTTGTTAAGTCGTGAATTAATGTCGTTAGCTTTCACCTACTCTAAATTAAGGTGGTTTTGCCTGGAATTTAAGACTTGTGCAAAAAACTTCATCGAAATCATGGCATAAGTAAATGGCATCGGTAATATGTTCACAGGACTCGTTCAAAGCATTGGTCAGCTTCAGCACTTAGGCCCGTATCAGCTCAAAATTACCTGTGCAACATCGCGCGATCGCATCCTCACCGATATTGCCTTTGGCGACAGCATTGCCGTCGATGGCGTCTGCCTCACCGTCGAAAAAATTCTCTCCAACGGGTTTGTGGCCTCAGCGTCACCTGAAACCTTGAATAAGTCCACACTGGGCAAAGTGCTCGACAATGGCTACGTCAACCTAGAGCCTTCACTGCGGGTCGGCAGCAAAATTGGCGGGCACTTCGTCACTGGCCATGTCGATGGCACTGCTCAACTCGATCGCGCCGAAAGAGTTGCCAACGCCTGGGAAATTTCTTTTAAGCATTTAAGCCCCCAAGCGGCTCGCTACATCGTCAGCAAGGGCAGCGTTGCTGTCAATGGCATTAGCCTCACCGTGGCCGATTGCAGCTTGTCGGGTGACTGGTTTTCAGCGGCGGTCATTCCCGTCACTTACACAGATACTAATTTGCAATATCTGCAATCTGGCGATTGGGTAAACCTAGAAGGCGATGTGCTGGGAAAATACGTCGAAAAATTTGTTCGGGTAGGGGCTAAGGCGAACCCTGCGCAAGCTGATGCTGGCTCAGCCGCTGATCCGTCTTTAGCGTTCTTAGTGGAGCATGGGTATGTCTGAGAATTTGTCCTTTACTCCGAATCACTCGCAGTAAAGGGTTTCTCTAGTTTCTCTGTGTGTGGTTGGGTTCGTGCCGCTAGCGGTTTCGCACAGCAGGTCATTCACGCGAGGGTCAAAAAGCACGTCGGTAAAATCAGCGCCTTCGATGTTCGCCCCCCGAAAATCAGCGCTGATTACGTAAGCGCCTTCAAGCACCGCATCTTTGAGGTTAGCTTTTACCAGCGTCGCGCCATCTAAGGTTGCGCCCGTTAAGTCAGCCCCTTCCAAATTGGCTTTATCGAGGTGAGTGGTAAATAGGCGAACGCCCGCCAAATTGGTATGGCTCAGATCCGCTGAGGTCATATCAGCGCGGGTGTAGTCGTTATCGGTCAAATCCTGGCCAGAGAAGTCTTGCTGGCGCAGATTTTTACGATCAAAGTTAATGGCCTGAGCGGGATTTGCCCAGCCGAAGCTGAGTGTAATCATGAGGATGACCGTGAGTGCGGTAGAAGCGATCGCTAACCCACCGCGCCGCATCCAACCGAGCACACCTAAGATCCACTCCCTTATTCCTCGCTGACTGCTAGCCATTTTCAACCGTGACTCCTTAACTGTGCCTTTGTTCGCTACTGCTCACTTTAAAACAGTACCGAACAAAGGGGTCAGCCCAGATACAGATTGTTAAAAGCTTAATAACAGCCGCCGCTAGCGCTTGTGAAAGATAGACTTACCGATTTCTTGTAGCCGATTCATTACTGGTCGCTCCACATTCAGCACCGTGCGCGCGCAGTTTCGCCCCGGCATGCCGGAAATTGACCCGCCGGGATGGGTGCCTGCGCCCGTGAGAAAAAGCCCGTCAATCGGGGTCGTGTAATTGGCAATTTCTGGCAAAGGTCGGAAAAAGACCATTTGATCTAGAGTCATATCAATGTGATAGTAGTTGCCTTTGTATGCGCCGAGGCGATCGCCCAATTCAGACGGGCTCTCTACATTTCGAGCAATCACAGCCTCTTTGATATTAGGTGCATAGGTTGCTAGCTTATCAATTACCCGATCAGCCACCCGATTTTTTAGCTCATCCGTCCAGCCCGTACCCAAATGCCCGGTGCCTTCCGCACCCGCAATCTGATACGGCGCAAAGAATTCCACCCACAGCGTATGCTTGCCCGCCGGAGCCATACTCGGATCGCGCATCGTTGGCACCACCGCATAAAAAGACGGATCATCATCTGGAATATTGCCAATTGCAGCCTGCTGATGCGCAATTTCGACCTGGCGCACCGAATCGGCAATCAGCACCGAACCAATCAAATACTCATCGCGGTGGTTGTACGCTTCAAACTTAGGCGCTTCTGAAAGTGCACAGTCAATTCGCAAAATCGTTTCATTGTTGTTCACAATCCGGCGATCTACCCGCTCTCTCAAATCTTCACTGGCCGCATTGACATCGCCCGGTGCCATGAGCTGCAAAAACACTCGCTTAGCGTCAATATTTGAAATCACGCCTACTTTTGCCCGATACTCAGTGCCATTGTCTACCTGCACCCCTACTGCCCGGTTGTCATCTACTAAAATTCGCTTGACGCTCTGCTCAGTTAAAATCACCCCCCCTTTAGCTTGTACCAGCTTCACCAGAGCATCGGTGAGTGCGCCCGTACCGCCGCGAGGTCTGGCCATGCCCGGATGATGCCGCATCGACATCATCATGCCCCCGACCGAAATCGTTTTTTGTGAGGGCGGTGCCCCAAATTCAGACGCCAGACGAGCTAGCGGCGCTTTTAAAAACTCAGAATCAAAATATTCATCCAGAATGTCTTTGGGGCTAGTGAGCATCGTGCGGATCAAATCCAACGTTTTGTGCGGACCACCCAAAACACTCAAAAGGCTTTGAATGCTCTTCATGTCGTAGTTGCCTAAAATGTCAAAAATTGCCTGCGGCGGCGCGTTGAAAATAGGCTGAATAGCTTTGGTCAAACGCTGCCAAAAGTCAATGAACTCCCTGTATTTTTGAGCGTCGCGGGGGCTAAATTGAGCAATTTCTTCGCAGGTTTTATCCAGCGAACGATGAGCCAAAAAGTACTTACCATCAGGATGCGGACAAAAAACAGCGGGGTCGCAAAACAGATATTCAAGGCCGTACTTGTTCAGCTCTAGCTCTTCAACAACGGGCCCTAAATGAATAAATTCGTGGTCAATCGCACAGCGGTTGAACTTGAATCCGGGAGCCTCGTCGGGAATTGTTTCTTCAGTTGTGGCTGCACCGCCGGGAATCGAGCGTTTTTCTAACAGAGCTACGCTGTATCCGGCCTTGAGCAAATAAGCGGCACAGACCAAGCCGTTGTGTCCGGCACCAATGATTACGATGTCGTACGTTTGCATACAAAAGACTTCCAAAAATCAGGGCAAAGCGAGTCAAAACCGCCTACCTTTGTAGTATCGAATTTTTGAAGTTAGGGAGTCTATCGTCGTATAGAGATTGGAAGCTACAGAGACGAATAACAGGATTCAAAAATATAGCTGAGGGTTTCGTCCATGCTAGGGTTTCATCAAATCCAGTGAGGGTAACAATGATTTGAGCATCATCGCGTCTCAAGCTCTCGCTAGCATCGCCATTGAGCAGGCCACCCGGCTCAATCGCGTGCATAGCTGTCCAGGAGAGTCTGAAAACATGGGTGTGCGATCGCACCAGTTGATCGCACCAGTCAGCTAGCGCTTTATTTCAAAGCATCGCTTATATAGTTTTGGGTAGCCTAACGTTGTCTATCTCTATGAGCCATTTTACACTGCTCTTTCTGAGGCCATTTCCGACAATCAGTTAGTTTTTGGGAAAGTCCGGGTGGCAGATGTCCTTCAGCCAGCGGCAGGGCTATCTAAGTCACGGTGGCAAACAGCTTTTAACCGCATTTCTGCAAAACACTTTGACTATGTTGTTTGCGACAAAGATACATTGTCTATTTGTGCTGTGATAGAGCTACAAGATAAATCTCATCACCAGCCTAACCGATTAAAGAGAGATCAGTTTTTAAAAGCAGCCTGTAAAAGCGCGAACTTGCAGCTTTTAGAATTTTGGGTAAAGCCGCGATATATCGTCGAAGATATCAGAAGTGCGCTGGTTAAGCCCAATCGCCTACCGTAAGATCCATCAGATGTAACTCTGGATCTTCTGGGCGCGGGCCTAAATCTTGCCAGTGGTGCTTTTTATAAAAGGCTAAGGCTCGCTGGTTAGTGGGACTGACAGAAAGCTGGGCTTTGACGACGCCCACCTGCTGAAATATTTGGATAATGTAGTCGTGAAGCTGATTGCCTAAGCCTCGACCTCTGGCTGCGGGGACTAGATAAAGCATATTGAGATAGGCTAAAGATTGCTGGCCAGTGAGCTGCATTTCTATTTGGCCGACGATGCTATTGCCTTCTAGCATGTGAACGCAGCCTTCGGGAAATTCTTGAAGGCGCTGCTGTAGCCAGTCGAGATACTGCTGATGGTTGTCGCCGCTGGCTAGATCAAAGCGTTCTGCGCCACCTGCAAAGCTTTCTGCCATAGCGTCGCGCCGAAAGCAAATGCATAGTTCGGCGGTGCTTTCTAAATCAATAGGAATGAAGGCGATCGCGCTCATTTAGCCCAGTTCAAATGTAGTGATTCCAAATGTACGCTCTAAAGGTAGCTTAGGGGCTGACTGAGTATACATTCTAGCGGTCTCAAAAACGGGCGTCATGGCGTAACTCTCAGCTAGGGCAATCGCCTCAGCATTTACCGCCGGTACATCGAGATAAAACTCGCTGCCGATGGGTAGATGAGCCTGTAGCACCCGAAAAATAGCAGCGGCAAACTGGGGCGTATCAGCCAATAAAGGCCCTACTTTATAGCCCTCACGGCAGGGGCGAATGACGCCATAGCCCGCTATTTGGGAATCGTGCAAAATGCCGACCGCGTAGCGCTGCGATCGCGTCAGCCAACAGCGCATAAAGGCAGCGCGCAGCGCAGGAAAAAAGGCTTGGTCATAGGCAATGACTTGCTCTATGAGAATTGAAGGGGGCATTGAAGAGGGGTCTGAAGCGAGTGAGACAACTGAATGATCTGTAGCAGCGTCTGACCCTAGAGACAGTAAATCTAAAGATAGTGAATCCAACCGTCTGCCGCTGTAGCGAATATTGCGATGGGCTAGCGTAAACCCTGAGCGTACATAGTTCTCTTGCTGAGCAACAACGCCATCGAGCCCAATATTGCGGCCTGACAAAGTCGCTAGTCCTGCCTGCCAAAGCTGCCAGCCGTACCCCTGCCCACGAAATTCTGGCCGGACGATGTAGAACCCCAAAAAGCCGAAGCGATCGCCATATTTAACCACCGAAATTGCGGCAATCGGCTGACCCGCTAGCCAACCCATCAAAAAGCCATCGGCATCAGCGGCATAAAAACAGTCTGCATCTTGCAAGCCAGGGTTCCAACCTTCCGCCGCCGCCCAGTCGATCGCAAGATCTAGATCCTGACGAGTCATCAGTCGAATGGTGTAACGAGGCTTCAGCATCGGCTAACCCACAGCAGCGACAAGGACTTAGCGAAGAACTCAGTATAGGCTTTTTGTTACTAAAGCACGCCTTTAGAGCTAGGAATTGTACCTGCTCGGCGCGGATCAATCTCGGTGGCCATGCGCATAGCCCGCGCGAAGGCTTTGAAGGTCGCTTCAATAATGTGGTGAGAGTTCAGGCCATCAAGCTGACGGATGTGCAGCGTCATTTGGGCGTGGTTGATAATCGCCACAAAAAACTCGCGCACGAGCTGAGTGTCGTAGGTGCCAACGCGCTGCGTTGGAATAGTGAGGCCGTAGCTGAGATGAGGCCGACCAGAAAAGTCGAGAGAAATCTGCACGAGCGCTTCGTCTAGTGGCGCAACAAAGTGTCCAAATCGGGTAATGCCTTTGCGATCGCCCAATGCCTCACGCAGCGCCATGCCTAACGTAATGCCCACATCTTCATTCGTGTGGTGATCGTCGATTTCGATATCGCCCGTCGCCCGCACTTCCAAATCAAACAGCCCATGTGAAGCAATTTGATGCAGCATATGGTCTAAAAAAGGAATGCCGGTATCGGCCACGCACTGACCCGTACCCTCTACCGTCAGCGTTACCTGCACGTCGGTTTCTTTGGTCGTGCGGCTCACTGAGGCCGTTCTTATCGGCGGCGCTGAAGAGTGGGCCAGATCAGAAGATGGCTCAGGAGATAGATCAGAAGGAGCAGAGAGTCGAGAAATGCTAGAAACCATTGCTAATAAGGTAAAGATTAATTCGCTACAGGGATGCTTTAATAGTACGATCTTCAGCGGCTAGGTAGAGGCCAGAGTAGAGAGGCCAGAATAAAGAAAATTAGAGTGCGATCGCATCATCCTTCTTTACATAAAGTTGAATCCTAGCCAGAGAGCAAGCATAATAAGCGATTAATGCAGTCGTAATACATGCAGTTGTAATCACTGCGCTGCTGCTCTTTGCAAAAGTCTTGGTGAGGCTTCCGCTCATGTCTGTCAGTGAACTCAACCAATTTATGACGTACGTGCTGGAAGGCTGGATGCTTTTTAGCGCTGGGTTCGTCAGTATTGGCTTTATCTCCTTTGCTACCCGCCGCATTCAAGAAGACCTCGAAGCAGAAGCCTTAGCACTAGCGCAGACAGCAAGTACCGCCGAAGATGTCACGGAAGGCGTCACGGAAGTTGATGCTGACGTCAGCGCCGCAGTCAATACGACCGTTAGCGCTGACATTACGCCGCAAATCGGCCCTGAATCCCCAGTCGAAGCAGCAGTCGAAGCAGCAGTCGAAGCAGCCCAAGAATCTGCCCGACTAGAAGAAGTCGCCGCAGTTTCTGAGCAGCTCGCTAAAACCAAAGGAAAACAGTCCGACACCTCCTCAGTTTCTGTTTCCACCTAATCCAAGCCCTGCCTCCGCGCTTTTTCAATCGCTCCTCAACTTTCCCAGCTCGTCGGCTGTTTAAACCAATCTTGTAAAAAAGCCGAGAGCAGCCTTACCTTCGTCGAAAGATGGCGATTGGTTGCATAGCCCAAATAAGCGCATAAAGAAGACGGGCGGTAGTCAGGCAATATTGTGATGAGCTGCCCCGTTTTGAGAGCCTCACCCAAAATAAAAGTAGGCAGTAAAGTAATTCCAACGCCTGCTAGCGCCTGCGCTTTTAAAACTTCGCCATTATTGGAATAGCCCTTACAGCGCAGCTTCACGTTTAGCAGTTTGCCTTGCGAGTCTTTGAGCTGCCACTGGCTGTTGGTCGCGATTTGCCCGTACTTTAGGCAGTCGTGCTGACTCAATTCGTTTGGATGCACGGGGGTGCCATGCTTTTCGAGATAGCTAGGCGAGGCGCAAATCACTCGATGAATGGGCGCTAGGGTTTTGGTGACCAGCGTTTCGTCTATGGTTTCGGCAATCCGCAGGGTCACATCAAAGCCTTCTTCTATGAGATCGATGAAGCGATCGCTCAAGGTGAGCTGAACTTGAATGTCAGGATATTGAGTCATGAAGTGAGCTAGTGCTTCTGCCAAATGCAGGGTGCCAAACGACATCGGCGCATTAATTCGCAGCGATCCTTTGGGCTGATCTCGCAGTTGGCTCACCGCCACATCTGCCGCCGCCACCTCCGCCAAAATGTCCACACAGCGGCTGTAATACGCCCTGCCCATGTCCGTTGGGCTCACCATCCGAGTCGTACGCTGCAACAGCTGCACATCCAGATCGGCCTCTAGCTGCGCTACTAGCTTATTCACCACCGAGCGCGACAGTCCCATTTGCCGCCCAGCCGCCGCAAAACCGCCGTGATTTACGACTTCCGTAAAGGCCCGCATACTCTCTAATTTATCCATAGCAACGCTGCTTTTTATCGAGTAATAACTGCTGCCATTGTATTCAAAATAGAGTCAATGTGTATATTAAATAGACTATTGTTATTTTATTAGATTCAATACATAATAAAAGCAAGTCAAAAAGCAAGTCAAAAAGCTTTTTTCATGAGCTGTTTCATCGGGAAAAAACCAGAGAAAAAATCCAGAGAAAAAGCCTAGAAAAGAGCCATTAAAAAACGGAGGCAAAGTCACTCATGATCACCATTCGTAAAGCAGAAGAGAGAGGCGCTTCTCAGCTAAATTGGTTGAACTCTCAGCACAGCTTCTCTTTTGGCAGCTACAGAGATCCGCGCCATATGGGTTTTAGCGATCTGCGCGTCATCAACGATGATCGCGTCATTGCAGGCGCTGGTTTTGGCACTCACGGTCACCGCGATATGGAAATCATCTCCTACGTATTAGAAGGAGAACTCGCACACCGTGACAGCATGGACACAGGCTCAGTCATTCGTCCTGGCGATGTGCAGCGGATGAGTGCAGGTACAGGCGTCACGCACAGCGAGATGAATGCGTCTGAAACAGATCCTGTACACTTTCTGCAAATTTGGATCATTCCTGATACACAAGGACTCGCCCCCGACTACGAACAAAAGCACTTCGCGCTGTCAGACCGGCAAGATCAGTGGCGATTAGTCGGCTCACGCGATGGCCAAGCTGGCTCGGTGACGATTCATCAAGATGTCAGCTTATACACCGCAACACTGAGCGCGGATACAAAACTGACATACGAACTCAGCGCAGATCGCAAGGCTTGGCTGCAAGTCGCTCGTGGCGAGGTCGTGCTTAATGGTGAACCCCTTAGCGCTGGTGATGGGGCCGCGATCGCGTCTCTCTCTTCGTTAGAGCTGTCGGCAGTTAGCGACAAAGCCGAAGTGTTGTTGTTTGATCTGGCTAACTAATTTGATCTGGTTAACTTAAGGTGAAATTCTCTAGGTGTGGCAATCAAATCGCGGGATTACCGCACCTAGAAATAATCTCCTTTTGCTCATGGGCAAGCAGCCACTGCTTACGATCCACGCCGCCTGCGTAGCCAGTTAATTGTCCATTTGCGGCAATGACCCGGTGGCAAGGCACAATAATTGAAAGCGGATTGCGGCCATTGGCGGCTCCGACTGCCCTCGCTGCACCGGGCTGGCCGATTTTTTCAGCTAAGCTGCCGTAAGTAACGGTTTCACCAAAAGGAATTTGGGGTAAAAGCTGCCAAACTTGCTGCTGAAAGTCAGTGCCTTGAGCATGGGTGGGAAGATCGAAGCTTTGGCGCTGATGGGCAAAGTATTCGCTAAGCTGCGTTTGCGTTTGGGCAAAGGGAATGTCTTGGTCAGAGGCTTGCCAGCTATCGGTTTGGGTTGGAAAGTGCTTTTGGCCTTTGAGGTATAGGCCGGTAAGCTTATGCCCATCTCCTACTAACAGCAATGGCCCTAATGGGCTTTCTATCCAAGTGTAATACGTCACTCTACTGCCTCCAAAAATTTCCAAAGGTGCGTATTGATTGAACGCACCCAGCACTCCCAATCCTGGAGAAGGCGCAGCAACAGGTAACAGATCGACGGCTAATTTTTTTTTCATCGCTCCATGTTTAACTCAATACTGCTTTCGCACCTGCCATGATAGTTAGCACAGTAGCTAACGACGCATATCGCTTGTCAAATACCGTGCTAGCTATGCAACGAGCTTTCGCTTTCGCGGGTACTGCCTTTGACTGTGTTTGTTAACAGCATCTGCTCTAGCCTCGGTAAAGCGCTTTCGGCGGTTTCTCTGACATAGCTATCGACTGAGTGATCTTGAATAAGATCGCGTAAAACATTGACGGCGCGCGGGTCACCGATAGAGCCTAAGGTGTTGGTGATGGTTAGCGCGATCGCTACATTATCGGTTGTTTTTAGCGTTTCTAGCAGCGTCTCGACGGCGGGCATCCCAATTTCACCGAGCGACATCACGGCCGCAATTTGCACCACCGGATACGGATCTGCCATCGCTTTGCGCAACGCCTCAATGCCTTCTACCGGAAAGGATGCATTGGGGTGACTGACCGCGATTTGAGCCATTGCCTTAGCGCAACTCGCTCTTACGGTGTCATTCTCACTGTGCAACATTTGCTCAACAACAGCCGGAATCGCTTCCATGCCAATAGCGCCCAAGGTTTTGACCGCAGCGCGACGATACACCACATCTTCTTCGCCGAGCGCTGCCAGCAGCAGAGCAATCGTATTTTCATTGCGGTTTTCGACGATTGCGGCTAGAGCCCGCTGACGCATTTGCGGGTTGGGATGCTTGAGCTGCTCAAATAAAGAATCTGCGGCCATCAGTTTAGAGGTATCAATTAACAGTTAAAAAGTGATCGTTAAAGCAATGACAATTAAAAAGGACTCCTAGCAAAGCCCTGTAAACAAGGTATCAGCTAGAAGTCCTTAATTTTCTACGATTAGGCTAGTGAGCGATTCGGCTCACTAAACCCAACCCCCTTAAGAAAGGGAGTTGATTACGTAGTCGAGCAAGGAGCGGAACTCACTGAGTGCCTGAGGAGACATGTCACGAGGTGCGCAAGCGCGATCGCGAGTGAACTGCATAGCGGTTACATAAGGCGCAGTCGGTAGGTTCAAAGCACGATACACTTCACGTGCACCGGCAATGCCCCACTCATCCAAAGGACCTGTGCCACCAACAACCAAGCAGTAGTTGATCAAGCGCATGTAGTGCTTGATGTCGCGCAAGCACTTATCTTGCTTGCCTTGGTTCTCGCCTGCTTCACCAGCGTTGTTGAGGTAAGGGTACTTTTTGAAAGCAGCGTCATACGCTTCTTTAGCAACTTGGTCGATGCCAGCGTTGAGCTTTTCAGCAGCTTCGAGGCGAGCAGCCGCGCGCTGCAAACCACCTTGAACGGCCTGCAAGTCAGCAGAGCCTGGGAAACGTCCAGCTGCATCAGCCGAAGCGATCGCAGAGGTTACAACAGATTTCATGATTTATTTTCTCCAAATGATGTTTGATCGGTCGAACTCAAGAAAAGTCGATAGTCTAGTCAAGCTTTAATCTATTTACTTCAAAAGGCTCTGCTAAATAGTCGCTAATATGGCTGCTAAATAGCTTTGCCTAAAGCAATTAGGAAAGCGCAGACACAACTCGATCAAAGTAACCAGCAGCTTCAGAAGCTAGCGCAGAACAGTCGCCTTGAGCAGCGTCGTTCTTGTTATAACGAGAACCGGCTGCTTCAGGGCTGTTAGTGCCAGTGATGTGAGCAACACTGGACGCCTTCATGATGTTCACCGCGCGAGCAGAAGAACCTGTTGGCACACCTAGAGCAGCGTAAGTTTCTTTCAGACCGTTGAGGCAACGATCATCAAGAACAGAAGCGTCACCTGCAAGCAAAGCGTAAGAAACGTAGCGCAAAATGATTTCACCATCGCGAAGGCAAGCAGCCATGCGACGAGTGGGGTAGCAGTTACCACCAGCTTGAATCAAACCAGTGTTCTCACAGATCATGCCAGAAACTGCATCAGAAACGATGCAGCTAGCGTTGGAAGCAATGGCATTTACAGCGTCCAAACGCTTGTTACCTTCGGCAACAAAGCTTTTTAGAGCGGCAAGTTCGCCACCACCGATAGTAGCGGTCTTGGTATCGGCCGTGACAACGGCTCTAGAGAAAGCGTCAAGCATCAAGCTCTCCTTCTTCGTAATACAGCAGCTGACTTAGTTGATTAAGCCAGTGAAATAAGAGTAAAAGATGAACCGGCCTTCAGTCTCTTTTATGAAAAACAAAGCAATAATCCGTTACATAATTGCAGGCAAATTGCTAGGATGCCATTAAGTAAAGGCATGTAGCTGTATCACGAAAAACTGACACATAAGATACCGTTGAAATATTTATTAATATTCTCAGTTTTGGTGCGCCGCTGCTTCAATGCCTTTGCCTGTTTATTTAGCCTGTTTATATAGAGGAGCTAGCGGCCAAGCGTTAAATTATAGATAGCGATTAAAAAGCCGAACAATCACAGGGATTAGTTCGGCTCGGTATATCTAGTTTGATAAAAGGAAACTGACTTATTCAAAGGTGCCCTTGATTAATTTAGGGCTCAGGTGATAGACGAGAGTTCTAAATTCTAGCCATTGGTCAATGGCTTTGAAAAAACGGTCTAATGGTTCAGACCTAACGTGAATTTTGAACTTGAAATTCGTCGGTTACGCATTCTTGAGTAGATGCTTAACCAAATTATCTTTCACCATCATTTGCCTCATCACTTCAACGACGTATTCTTGGGCTTGCTCTAAGCTCAGCCCTCTAACTTGGTCTTTGACGATCTGTAACTTAAACTGCTGCTCCAAGCTAAGGCTGCCGGGCAGTGTGTCTTTGCCTGACTTGTCCATAACGGTCTCTCCTCTAAAAGGCCTCAAATAAGGTTAGAAAGATCTTGCAAGGTTAATCAAGATCTGGGGGAATCAGAGTTTTTGAGCTGAACCCATCAGTTGGGATCAAACTCTAAAGCCTGAGGCTTCACTGACCTAAAGCTGATGGAGCTGTGGTTGCAGTTCCTACTTTAAAATCAAGTTAAGCTCTAACTTTAGTGCATGATAACGCCAAATTGTAAATATGTTCAGTAGCAAGCGTTACTTAAATTAACTTCTTGAGACTGACTCAGCGGTTCTAGAAATCGGAAAGTTACCGTTTCGCCACCGTTTTACAGGGGTTTTTGGCTTTTTGCAGAAGCTAGATTTCGCTTTGAAATCGGCTCAAGTTAGGTAGATTTGCTGACCTCACAGGCTATACCGACATTTTAATGACAGTTGATTGGTCACTAACTCTTTCAAAAGAAGGGACTGCGTTTGGTGAGGCATCCGTCTTAGGGTGATTGCAAGGGGCTAGCCAGTGAGTTGAACGCTTGAGTTGAGCGCTATAGTATGGAGAGAATGCAGTATTTTCGGTATCCAAAGTTCCTTAATGGAATGGCTAAGGATGCCCTCACTCGAACGCAGAATGAAAGATAGAGGTCAGAACGGCTCAATGAATGTAATGGAGTTTTTTCAGCAAAGTGCTGGGCAGTGGCAGTCTCAGCGGACGACTCACCACTTACCGTTTCGTCGGGCGGAGTTGGGCGGCTCTAAAATTTCGGTAGAGGCGCTTCCGGCAGATAATGAAAAAGTTATTGAGATTTGCCAAATGCATTCGGTCGATCCGGCTACGGCGGTCGGCGGCGCGTATGTGCAGTGGAACGGCGAAATGGCCTGGGACAAAGAAGGCGAAGATCACCAGGGTTCGACCGTATTTGCGCTGGTGCCAGATGAAGACAATCCGCAGACGGGAAATTTGCTGCGTGAGCGCGGCTATGCAGAGATTGTGCCCGTGATTGGCCGCTACGAGATGGATGCAGAAAATGGTCTGGTGCTAACGACCGACTATGAAACGATGAGTTCGGTAGAGCGCTTTTGGTTTCCAAATCCTGATTTGCGGCTGCGCACGAGCGTGGTGAAGCGCTTTGGAGGGCTCAGTACGGCTTCTTTTTGCGCTGAGTCACGGGTAGAGACGGTATCGCCTCAAGCCAAGGACGATGCCGCTGCCCGCGAAGCGTTTGCTGTGGGCTCTCAGTACGCTTCATTTGGCTGGTAAAGAAAAGGTAGGCTTGCTTCGAGGCGGATGGGACTGGTTAAGCACCGGAGTTCTATTTAGCCGCGCTTCCTTTTTTCTTTTTGAGCGAACAGTAAACGACCATAGGGATCAAAGCGTAACAGCAGATTAAAAAAGGCTTTGAGTAACCAAGTCAGGAGAACCACTATGAGATATATAGCTCTCACGGGTGGAAGCAATAGCAATAGCCACATTGCCCAGAAAATACCCGGATTTGAGGCTCTAAAGCTTGCCTGCCAGAGGTCGTAGCGTAAAATAAATTGGTACAGGCCATTTTGGGCTTTGAGCGCTTCTATTAAGCCTTCTCTGGCCCATTCGCTGTTGGGATTGATTTGTAAGGCCGTTTTAAAGGCGTCTAAAGATTGCGCCTTTTTGCCTTGGTAAGTCGCTGACCAGCCTTGTGCGGCGTGAGAAAATGCCTGATCGGGGTAGCGTTGGAGCGATCGCTTAATATCGGCTTCGGCTTCTGCCATTCGACCCAAGCTCAGAAGCGCTAGAATCCGCATATTCCAACAGGTTCTATGTTCAGGATCAAGCGCTAGCCCTGAGCCAGCAGCAGCCAGCATTTTGTCAGTTTTTCCCTGGCCGTGATAGATAGAAGCAGCCATGCTATAGCTGTCTGTATCGTCTGGATTGAGCTGAAGGCTTGTGTTTATAGCCTGCTGCGCCTTTGCATATTGGCGGGTCAACTTATACACACTGGCCCAGTCGGTAATAGTGAAAGGCGTGTTCAGGCGCGATTTCGATGGCCTGCTGAGCGGCTTGAATGGCTTCTCGGTAGCGCTGTTGATTCGCGTAGCAGTAGCTGAGAAGGTTGTAGGTGCGATCGCTTTGAGGATCTTCAGCCAACGCCATCAAGGCTTCCTGTTTGGCCAGTGGATAGCGATGGTTTTCGGCTAGCAATAACGCCCGCTCGTAATGCTGGTTGGGTTGATTCGTCATGCGTTCATAGCCTTTAACAGTAGCCGCTAACGGCTGATTAACCGGGGCTTACCACTGAAACCGAGAGAGTTCCGCTGTGACGAAGATTGCCAGAGCCGCTTTTATCATCAGGCTAGAAATTGCTATACAAACAGCACCAATAGCCGGGGGCATCACCGCCGACATCACCGCCGACAGCAATAACAAGCCTAGCCCAAATGCCAATAGTCCCAGCCGCAGAGATAGGTCAATGCTCCCATTGCGCCGCTCACCAGTGAGAAAGTGGTTTCTTGGGCGTGGTTGGGTGCGAGAGTGAGCGCGATCGCGCTTACTTCTGATTCAGATAGGCGAGAATATCATCGTAAGTGCCATCCTGATTGGCATGGGTCGCATAATTACGAGCCGTGCCAAACCATTCTCTCGTCGAAGCATTGACAGACTTCACAGCTTGAGCTAAATCTCTAGTCGTCAAAGGATGCGGAACGCCGGTTCTCATCGCGTCTTTAAGCTTGCCCTCAACGGCTCTATCGACCACCGCCTTGAGATCTGCGCCCGAAAATCGCTCACTCTTTTTAGCTAACAGGTCAAAGTCAATATCTTCCACGGGTTTGCCTTTGCACAGCAGCCGTAAAATGGCCGCGCGAGCCGCTTTATCGGGCGGTTGAACAAATAGAATTCGATCAAAGCGACCGGGCCGCCGAAAAGCGCTGTCTAAATACCAGGGGGCATTGGTCGCCGCTAAAATCAGGATGCCTTCATTGGAATATTGCACCCCGTCTAGCTCGGTCAAAAACTGGTTAATCACGTCGCGTCCGCCGCTTTGCAGCCGATCAGAGCGGCGGCTAGCTAAGGCATCGACTTCATCAAAAAACAGCACACAGGGCGAATTTCGCCGAGCCTGATCAAACAGATCGTGCAGGTTTTTTTCACTGCTGCCTAGCCACATGTCTAAAATGTCGCTGATAGAAACGGAGATAAATCCGGTTCTAATTTCTCCGGCAGTGGCGCGGGCAATATGGGTTTTACCGCAACCCGGTGGCCCATACATTAAAATGCCTCCGCCAATGCTCTTGCCATAAGCTTTGTACATTTCAGCGTGGGTCAGCGGATAGATGATTTTTAGCCGAATTTCTTCTTTAAGGGCTTCCATGCCACCCACATTTTCAAAGGTAATGGTGGGCCTTTCAATTGCCTTTTCATCCTCTTCTCCATCCCAACTTACGGATCTATCCCAACTTACGGACGGCGAGCCTTGGGCCATGACGCCCAACTGCTCGGCTAAGTCGGATTCTTGTAGGCTTTCATCTTGCATCAGCGCTTGGCGAAACTGCGATACAGCTCGCGTATTATCGCCTGTGCGCAGCAGCAGCTTGGCATGAAGCGTCAGGATTTCGGCATTATCGGGCTCTTGCTGAAGCAGTTCTTCAAGCAAAGTCAGCGCTTGAGCGTCTTCGCCTTGCTGCGCGTAGCTGCGGGCTAAGCCTAGCGTCAGCTCAAAATTATGCGGATCGAGGGCTAGCGCCAGCTTAAATTCTGCTTCGGCTGCGTCAAATTCTCCCATGCTGAGCAGTAGCTGGGCCAGGTGCTGACGCAGAGCTACGTTATCGGGCGATGCCTGTAAGGCTATTCGGAGCGATCGCACATGATCAGCATTCGTCAACATCATCCAAAGCCCAAACTTTACTTACGAGATAGTCATCAAGCCAGTCATCAAGCCAGTTAAGCAGATATTCATCAGAATACCCTCGCTTTACAGAAGCTAGCCGACTGCTCTGACGACTCGTCACCCGCTATTCTCATCACCCCTCATTACTCCTCATTATAAATATCGAATACGCGGATCGAGTACGCCATACAGCAAATCAGCAATCAGGTTAAACACCACAATCAAAATGGCATAAATAAAGGTAATCGACATCACAACCGGCGTATCGCTGCGGTTAATGGAGTCAATCAACAGCGATCCAATTCCGGGCACGCGAAAAACTTGCTCAGTCACCAGCGCGCCTGTGAACACCGCCGGAATATCCAGCGCGATTAGGGTCACCACCGGGATCAGCGCGTTGCGTAGCACATGGCGAATAATCACCTGCCAGCTGCTCAGCCCCTTAGCATAAGCAGTGCGCACATAGTCTAAATTGAGCTGTTCTATCACAGCGGCGCGAATGTAGCGCATCAGCACAGCAGTTTGAAACAAAGTGAGCACTGCAATCGGCATGATTGACTGCTTAAGCTGCGCTATCAGGCTCCCAAAATCGCTGACGATCAGCGTACTATCGTAAATAAAAGGAAGCCAGCCCAGCCACACGCTAAAAGTAATGATCAAGATCAGACCCGTGAAAAAAGGCGGAATGGAGAAACCCGCAAAGGCAAAGGTGGTCGCTAGCTGATCGAGCCATGTGTAGCGCTTTAGAGCAGAAAGAATGCCAAGTGGGAAGGCAACCAGCACCGAAAAGAGATAGGCCAGTCCAACAATCCACAGGGTAGTCGGCAGGCGCTGAAAAATTAGCTCACGCACCGGCACCGGACTGACATAAGAGTAGCCCATATTGCCGGTTACAAAAGCCGCAGCCCATTTGAAATAGCGAATATGAATAGGCTGATCAAGACCCAGCACCCGGCGAAGATTTTCTTGTACTTCGGCGGTAATGGAGGGGCTATTGGCCATTTCGCCCAGCGGATCGCCAGGGGCCAAAGCCAGCACCAAATAAATCACCATGCTAATCGCAACCAGCGTCGGAATCGCAATCAAAACGCGCTTTAGGAGATATTTTCCCATGAGTTAGCTTACTGCTTGCCCCAGTCATTGAGCTTCCAAGTGCTGGCCGCCCAAGGCGTGAATTCTAGATTCGTAAGAGAATTAGATATCGCATAGGCATCACTTCGCTGCACCAGCGGAATCAGCGCCACATCTTCAATCAACAGATCGTTCATCTCAATAAACAATGCTTTGCGCTTTGTCGGATCGGTTTCTGCGCCGAGTTCCGCTAAAAGCGCGTCATAGGCAGGATTGCAGTAGCGAGAAGAGTTTTCTTTTGACCACTGATTCTCTTTTTGTGAGATTTGGTCGCAAGCGTAAAGTTCCATGTAGGAGTCAGGTTCAGGCGTTTCACTATCGAAGGCAAATAGCTGAAGATCCGCATTAAATTGATTCACCGAATCTGCATTGGTCGAATCGCCAAAATATACCCCTGCTTCTACGCTCTTAAGCTCCACAGACATGCCAAGAGATTCTAAATTTTGCTTAATAATCTCTTGAGTTTTTTGTCTCACGGGGTTCACAGAGCTGGCAAACAAAACGGTCATCTCGACGCCATTCTTATCGCGAATGCCATTGTTGTTAGTATCTTTCCAGCCCGCTTCATCCAGCAATTTTGCCGCTTTTTCTAAGCTGAATTCATATTTTGTGTTCGGTGAAGCGTATTTATC
>QBMP01000059.1 GCA_003242115.1 Phormidesmis priestleyi | reverse complement strand
TTAGACAGACTCCTAAAACCTGAAAAGTCGTAAGCACCAATTCTAGATCTATCTGCACCGCCAATGCCTTTGTAGAGGGTTTCTAATGTGTCTTGTATTCTTTTTGCTTGGGTTCTATTTGGGTAGTAAAACATAACCCTTATTGGCTTAAATCCTGCTGCCGATATGACCTTTATCCGTGTGTGCTCTTTGTTTATGTGGTCGCCATCAGTTGTCGCATCTCTCCATTTAATCTCAATTGCAGCTGGATCAACAAGGCAATCAATTTCAAATGTTTTTGGCCTTTGTCCTATGGTGTTTGGGATCTTGCAGGCTCCCCAGAGTTTGGAAACTTATGTTTGAAGCACAGCTTTGTAGCTTCCTCAAGAAAAGAGCCTGCATATTTATAGAGAAATCGACCTTTATTTTGATAAATATCGATCATTTTTCCTTCTTTTGTTGTAACGCCTAGAACACGATAGATCAAAAAATGAGATTGGTCATCTTCTTCCATTTCGGCTACACGAGCGTCGATTTGTTTACTCAGTCGCTCCGAGTATGTTTTTGCCAATGCTCTTAATTCATGTTCTATAGGCATTAATTTCCCCTTGATTGGTCGGTTGTTTGTATTGGTTGTTTTGTAGAGCCAACTTGTTAATTTCAACGCAGATGCGGTATGGTTATTTCCTATAAGTACGATATTCACACTCATGTTCTTAATCGAGGTGGTAAAGGCGTGATTAGTCCGTCTGATCGCTAGTAATTTCAATTGTTTGGTCGCCTCCCCTCAGTTTCCCAAGCATGGTTGATCAATATTCTCACGTAGTATAAATCCCCAAGAACGCGATCGCTACACCCCAATTCCCAACAAAACCCAAGGGCGATCGCCCAAGCGCGGTCTTCGTAGCGATCGCGGTGGATACCATAGGAAGCCCGATTCGTCTACGTAGATTAGGTGTGGTGCTGTCGGGTCTGCTAACGCTTGCCGGAATTCTGCGCGTTTGGCTTTAGCGATCGCCTACGCAGAGTGGGAGTTGCGCTACACAATAGGCCGAGGGCAACCAATACTAGAAGCCCGACTGCCAAGCCATAAGGACGTAGATTACTCCCATCCGGCATCACTATCACTGGTATGACCACAGCCCAGGCGTTGATAGCGGTGTGCAGAACAAGGGCTGGCAACACGCTTCCCCTAGTGCAGTTGAACAGCCACGCAAACAGCACCGACAGAGCCATCGTGCTCGGCATAAATAGCCCAAAGGGGATGTGGCGTTGCGCTGTATCAGCGATATAAAACAGGGGCAGATGCCACGCGCCCCACGCCACGCCCAAAATGAGACTGGCCACGCGCCAGCTATAGCGCTCTTGCAAAACGGGCAATGCATAGCCCCGCCAGCCAAATTCCTCCCCAAGCGGGCCACCGAGCAGCAGTATCTGCCCAAAAATCACTACCGCTAGGAGTACATGCCCAGATGCGGGTGAAGGGGCGATCACGCCGCCCAGTGCGATGTGCATAGCAGCGGCTAGTGCTATGACAGCCAGAGGCGAGAAAAACGAGAGCGCCAGCCAGCGCCAGCCAACCCGCCATTGCAGCGATCGCCTGAGCCAACGACGCAGACCGCCCTGCCCGCTTGTATATCTCACTACCGCGATCGCTGCAATGCCGGGGCCAAAACTCCCCACGATAAAAAGTACCGTACCTAATGTGGGCAACTGAGGTCGGCAAGTCGCAGCCAGCAGCCAGCAGATCCACGACCACGCAAACGTCAAGGCAAAGAATGCCAACAGGCGCGAATAAAAGTTAGATTTACCGTAATGTGTCATTGACCCGTTATTAACCTGCATAAACCCGTTTTTGGCGAGAGAGATTCACTCTCCCAAACACCGCAATCAGGATGATCGCCACAACACAAAGATCATGGTTTGACCTCTGTTACGAACGAATTTTCAGGTGTCTCAAATGCCCATCCATCCACTTATCAAGTGGCAATCCAACGGCTAAACCACCTATTAAAAAGAAGAGTGCGCCCATCCATCCGTTATGAAAAACGTAAGTTGAAAACAGCAAACCAACCATTCCACCTAGCGTCAGGGCGACAAAAAGGATAGCCCATGTCCACCAAGAATTCGCTGTGGCATAGGACAAATGCCGACATTCAAGGCAGCGATAATTTCCCCAAGGTGCAGACCAGTATCGCCGCCATGTGATAAGGAAAGCCGTTTGGCAATGAGGACAAACTAACTGTCCGGCAAAGGTGTTTTTGGGGTGGTGAGAAATTCGACGATCGTTGCGTAGGCTCATGATTGTTCTCCGATAGGTTGTTGTTGCGATCGCGGCTCGATTGGGAATGCCAACCAACACCAAACGTACAGAAAAATAAATCCAGGAATGACGATCGCTAAAACAACCGTGATAATCCGAATCACTTGAAGGGGCTGATGCCAACGCTGAGCGATCGCTGAACAAACGCCTGCAATTATTTTGTGGCGGCGACTTCGGTAAAAAGCCGCTGGGGATTGCCCTGAAATATTGCCTGCATTTCGGGAGCGCCGATGCTGTAAAATCCCAGAAATCAGCAGCCCGACCACGCCTAAAATCGCTGACGGAATGACAAAAATTGCCAGCCAGTACGACATCGCTAGTCCAGAAACAACGTCTCCGAGCCAAACCGGGGAAGGACAACTAAAGCGGATTGCTTCTGCCGAGCAACCAAAGCGTTTGGCCAAACCGAGTGCGCTCCAAGTAACGAGAAACGGAGAAATTCCATAGAAGATGCAAAGGCTCAACAAAAACAAGTGCCAAGCGGTTGAAAGTCGTCGGAAAAATGCGATCCCGGCGACCGCAGGGCCAACCGATAAAAGGAGGCCAATCAATAAATTGAAGCCAATCGCAGGCAGGTAGAACATGAATTTTCCTAGATCAGTTTTCTTGATTGAGAATTACTTGAAATTAAACAATTTCAACCGTCTAAACCACAGCAGACAAATGCTCCACCGCGTAGACAGATCGCTCCTGACCCAGCTACCGATAGATTACATCATCGATCGTGGCTCGAAAGAACTCACCTTCCGACTCAAATCGCTCGGTGCCAAAGTACCATCCAACTCGCAGAGAGGTCGGAATGGTGTAGCCGCTGAATGTGCTCTCTTCCTCTAAAATTCCACCGAAGTCTACATACCGGAACTCAGCACCGTCTGGATTGCCCCAGCGGGGTAGCTTGAAGGTTTTGAGGCGACCCGTTTGATCAAGTGTGAAATCGAGTTTGGTGCGATCGCCTTGCACGATAAAACTAGACTGCAAAGTGGAGTCTAAATGCGATGAATCTGGACTTGTCCATGAAACGCCATCGTCACAGAAGACAGAGGGTAACCACATTGATTCTGCCTGGAGGCGACCAATAGCAGAGCGCGTAATGTCTGAGCCATCCGCTGTCATGACAGGGAATAGTCCTAAAATCTTCCACTGCATCGCACCGATGCCGTCAATGATCCGATCCGATCCAACAATGGGTAAAAAGTCATTCATCCATGCTGTAGCACTCCAAATCAGTCCATGTTTCCAACAGATGACTTGCTCTGCTTTAAATGGAATCCACTTTTTCAATTTAATTTCGCCGTGCATCTTCAAGCGAACCGCTGAAGCGAGCTGTGTTCCAGGCGCGATCGCATGTCCCAGATATTGTCTGGCGGCTTCTGGCAGGTGAGTATAGTCATCTACGTGGAATACACGATCCTGAGATGTGGCCGAATCCCATAGCGTATTAAGAGAAATTTGTTTGGTCATCACTGCCTCCAGTATTTTTCAGAACCTTATTCACCATTACCTCTACAAATTTGGCTGACTCATTCATCCAGGGACTGTGACCCGATCGCTCGAACCAAATCAATTCTTTGGGTGGTGCACTGAGAATATTGAAATACTCCTCGGTCAACTTGGGCGGCGCGTTGACATCGTAGCGACCGATGAGAAAGTAAACGGATGCTTTGAGGCGCGTCGCCTGCTTGCGAAAGTCCACACCCCATCGTGATCCACTGATTACTGTCGCCGAGTTTCACTTTTTCTAGTACCGCAATGCTGTTAGGAATAGGCTGGCTGTTGACATCGAGAATGGGCGGTATAGACGCGAATAGTTGCGAGGCGAAAATGGCAAGGAGGCGATCGCCACAAACCCTGCAAGTCCGCAAGAACTACACGCACGGAAAAGCCCAGTCGAAATATCGCAATCAGCAGAGCCACCGCTGCCATTGCAAATAGAATCTGAATCGATGGAGGAACAGTAGTGCTAATCGGCAGCAAGGCTACTGGAATCATCGCTAGAGCGATCAGAATAAATACGAGAATTTGCAGCAGTACGCGGGCGATCGCTCGCCCAATTTTCAGTTTGGAGCGCTGGTTAAAATTCAGATATAGGCTGCGGATCGTAATGACGAACATTGATGCTGCCCTGTTCACTCAATCACTATCTCAGGTCTTTCTGTCCCAAATTTCCATAGCAAGATGGCACCCAAGCCAAACAGATTGACTAGGAATACGATCAACTCTCCGAAAAATGGAACGAGTGTTAGAACGGTCACGATCGCCATGCCCCACAAAAACTGCTGCTGTAATGATCGATTGCCATTACGAACTAGGCATTGGCCCACAAACAGTGCCACGCCCAATGATCCGACAATAGTTGCGATCACTACCGTCAGACCTAAGAGTGGAATCAGCGGAATACCAATGAGCGTAATCGCCAAGAACACGGTAGCAAAGACAAAGGAAACGATCGCGCCGATTCCCCATAGAGCGGCTAGACCAGCGTGTTGACGCAGTTTTTTTGCTAAAGTCGGCAAGAACTGTGGGCTAGTCTGCAAGATCATCAACCCAAGAACAGTGGCGACTACAGCAGCACTCATTCTAAAAATGACGCGGAAAAAATAATGAGCGAAGAAGCTACTTCTACCTCTATCAGAACCAGACATCATGCTATGTCTATTGCTATATCGATGGCTAAATGTGGCGTGTTCACCCCCTGCGATCGCACCGGGTTCTTCTCGGATTTCCCCGCCAAAGGAATAAGCATCTCCCTCTACCTGCGCTCCTTTTTTCAAGATGACATCGCCACCAAACGCGATCGCCGTATTCGTAACTTTAGCATTGGGAGAGACTGTTACATTTCCACCAAACGCAATGGCATTTTCGACAGTTTGATCTTCTGGTACGGTTATGCTGCTGCCAAAATGAATGAGGTTAGCATTATTAGTATTGATATCAGTCTGTGCTAGGGCATTGCCTGCAAATATTATGCAAATGGTGGCTAGACAAGCCAGAATTAATTGTTGCCATTTCATCGACTTTATTCTCATTAACCACAGATTTATCGACGATCTCTCACGACCTTAAAAAAGTATATCGAAAAAGGTTGAGGAAACTGTGAAGAGGATACAAATGAGACGACTTGTAATAAATTTCTCAGGATTGCTACAAAAACCAATCAACGGAGCAAGTTCAGACTCATCACATCTAGATGCTGGCTTGCAGTCTAGTTTTATCGTGCAAGGCGAGAGCGCCGAACGAACATTCTTCCTGGGTAAAATCTACAGTCTATGGGGGGATGACATTTTTAGAACTGACGTTGAATATTAAAGAGAATAAAAATTCTCCGGTAGATAGAGATATTGCGACGGTAGCGTCTGCGGTGCGAGTTCTGTTGGTTAAAGCTAGAGAAAAAGCTAGAGAAGATTAGGCGATCGCCCAGTCCTGCTGGCACCTCATACAAAAACGTACGCGCTCAATTGCTGAGTGACCCATTCAAATATATCTCAGGAGGTAAGTTTCGTGGCCAATAAACAACACTTAGCCCTGCTAAAACAGGGAATAGCAATCTGGAACGACTGGAGACAAAAAAATCCCAAGATTCAACCAGACTTGACGCAAGCCAATTTCGAGGGTGAAAATCTGGACGGCGCGAATCTGAACGATGCAGATCTGACGGCGGCAAACCTCCAGGGAGCCTATTTAACAAGGTCGAGTTTAGAGAGGGCAAACCTGGAAAACGCAGATTTGGAAGGTGCTTACTTGGTAGAGACTAACTTTAAACAGGCCAATCTGACAGGGGCAAACCTTACAGGTGTATTTCTAGAAGAATCGAATTTTGAATCAGCGAATTTGGAGGCCGCCACATTAGAAGAACTCATACTTCGTCAAGGCCGTCCCCGACCAGACTCTAAATACTATCAAGGAAATAAAAATGCTAGATATTGACATCATGGGATCGAAAGAGATCCAGAGTCTCTTGCAACAAGTTGGATATGGTCACTTGGGCTGTGCTTTCGAAGGGCAACCCTATATTGTGCCCGTCCAATATTATTTAGAAGACTCAACCATTTACATTTTTACCACTGAAGGGCAAAAGACCGAGTATATGGACGCTAATCCGCAAGTGTGCTTGCAAATCGAAGACATTCAAGATCTTCTGCACTGGCGAAGTGTTGTCGCCATCGGCTTGGCCGAGCGGCTTACAGAACAGTCAGACATTGATCGGATTACGCAGTTGGTTAAAGCGCGCAATCCAACGACGCTTTCGCCTGCAATCAGTAGAACCTGGATCGACACCTGGGGGCGTGAGAACGTAGTCGCCATTTATCGCATTCAGCCGAGTGAAATAACTGGAAATCAAACATCGCGCCCGGAGTAATTTTAATTACCGAAGAGATAACATGACAGAGAGTTAGGAACAGGGAGTTAGGATTATGCGCGAATCAAATGCCTCACCTAACATTGGCACCTATTTAGCGGATCTGCTCGAATCAATCGGCGTGGAGCATTACTTCACGGTACCGGGCGACTACAATCTGGTCTTGCTCGATCAGCTATTGAAAAACGATCGGCTGAAAATGATCGGCTGCTGCAACGAACTTAACGCCGGATATGCCGCCGATGGCTATGCTCGCGTCAAGGGCGCGGCGGCAGTGGTCGTCACGTTTACCGTCGGCGGACTGAGTTTGGTGAATGCGATCGCGCCAAATGCGAAAGACATGTTCCCCGAAGATGCGCCTCACTTTATCGGCCCTTACCAAAATATTCAGCACTTGACGGACGATTTTTCATAGGCTAATATTTGTCTTGTAAAAGTTACTTGACCAAGACTTTTTTCCAATTTGACTTCAGCTGAACTTCAGCTGAATCTATCGCGCCTTTAAAGCAGCCTAACCATAAGCCTGACTGCAAAAAACAATGAACGCCCAAGTTGCCACTCTCCACACTTCCAGCTTCAGCCTAAAATGGCTGCTGCTGCTGCGCGGGCGCGCATAATATTTTATTTTACCCCCCAATATTTCTCTTTACGCTGTGCCGTAGTCTGCTGTGTTCGTCGCGATCGCGCCATCTATAGGCCTTTCTTACCAACATCTGCTTAAAACGACTGCCACCACGGCTGCTATCACAGCTATCAGCATAGCCTGCCGTAAATCTCGCACAGCCCCAGACTCAATGCCAGCTAAACCGCCCTGACTTACCGTACAAAACAAAAAATAAAAACAAACATGTTGATTCAGCCTGCCTCGAAATACGCTGCCTTCGCCCCCATTCACTTGCCTGATCGCACTTGGCCCAATCAAACCATCACCAAGCCACCGATTTGGCTCAGCACCGACTTACGTGACGGAAATCAAGCCTTAATCGAACCGATGGACATCGCCCGTAAGCTCAGGCTATTTCGTACCTTAGTCGATATCGGCTTCAAAGAAATTGAAGTCGGATTTCCCTCGGCGTCGCAAACAGAATTTGACTTTTTACGCCATCTCATTGAACAGGATTTGATTCCAACAGATGTCACCCTGCAAGTGCTGACGCCTGCCCGCGAAGCGCTTATCCGCCGCACCTTTGAAGCCTTGCAAGGGATTCCGAAGGCGATTGTGCATGTCTACAATGCCACTGCTCCGCTCTTTCGCCAAGTCGTCTTTAAGCTAGACCAAGCCAACACCATTCTCCTTGCCACCGAAGCTGCCGCCCTGATCAAATCGCTGGCCAAAATGCACCCTGAGACTTCATGGCGATTTCAGTATTCTCCTGAAGTGTTTACCTCGACTGAATTGCCCTTTGCTAGAGACATTTGTAATGCAGTTTTATCGGTTTGGGAGCCGACCGCCCAAGCCAAAGCTATCATCAATCTCCCGGCCAGCGTAGAAGTTTCCACGCCCAACATATTTGCCGATCAGGTAGAGTGGATGCATGATCATTTGGCCTATCGTGATGCCGTCGTCTTATGTGTTCATCCTCACAATGATCGCGGCTGTAGCGTCGCTGCTGCGGAGTTGGCGCAAATGGCAGGCGCTGAGAGAATAGAAGGCTGTTTATTTGGCAACGGTGAGCGCACTGGCAATGTCGATTTGGTCACGCTAGCGATGAATCTTTACACCCAGGGCATTTCTCCAGGGTTAGATTTCTCTCATATGGACGATCTGGTGCGAGTTGCTGAAGACTGCACTCGTCTACCCGTGCACCCTCGCCATCCCTATGCCGGAGAGCTAGTTTTTACAGCGTTTTCAGGCTCTCATCAAGATGCCATCAAGAAAGGCTTTGCTGCCCGCTCACCGCAAGATATTTGGGCAGTGCCTTACCTGCCAATGGATCCTGCCGATGTCGGGCGATCTTATGAATCTGTTGTGCGGGTTAATAGTCAGTCGGGTAAAGGCGGTATTGCTTTTTTATTAGAGCGAGACTATGGCGTAGTGATGCCGAGGCGCTTGCAGATAGAATTTAGCCAAAGCGTACAGCAGGTCATGGATACAGCCGGTAAGGAGATGTCTGCTCAGTCGCTGTGGGAGATCTTCAAATCAGAGTACTGCTTAACAACAGCGCCTATAGGCTACCGCTCTCATCATTATTCACCGGCTCATTCCCGGCCTGATAGCAGCGATACAGAACTGTCTGTGTGCCTATCTGTATGCCTTAACTCAGAGATGACAGCCGAGACGCTAACGTTATCAGGCGTAGGCAATGGCCCGATTGATGCGTTTATTAATGCGCTAAATTCCCAGGAATTCTTCGAGCAATTTGCGAATGGATTTGCTGATAGATTTGCATTTGGCTTCATTCAGGTGCGGCACTATGAAGAGCGATCGCTTACCAGCGGCAGTGAAGGGCAGGCGATCGCGCTGATCGAAATCATCACTCAGCAAGGCGGCACCTACGGCATTGGCATTCACGAAAACATTGTCACCGCTTCTTTTTACGCCGTGATCAGTGCGCTCAATCGCCAACTCAACGGCCAACTGAGCGCAGCTACAATAGACGTAAACGATCTAAAAAACTCGCCTTTAGACGCGATCGCAATCGAGCATTCTAAAGGCAAAATAAAACCATCTCACCCATCACCCACCTATCACCATGAAATTCTTTGAAAAACCCGGTGCTGATCTCGCGGATCGCGTTCCTCCCGGTCAGCATTTAGCCAAAGGCTTCCCTGTACTTACCTACGGCGACACGCCGCAAATCAGCACAGACCAATGGCAGTTCTCCGTATCCGGCCTAGCCACCACCAAAACCTTCTCCTGGCAAGACTTCATGGACATGCCCCAAAGTGAATTCACCGCCGACTTTCACTGTGTGACCACTTGGAGCAAGCTAGATGTCAAATGGCGCGGTGTGAAGGTAACCGACTTTCTCAAGGCCATAGAGGTTGATCCTAAAGCAACGCAGGTGATGGAGCACTGCTACGGAGACTACACCACTAACATTTCTTTAGAAGACTTTAGTAAAGCAGAGAACTTTTTTGCCCATACGCTATTCGGTGAGCCCTTACCGGATGAGCATGGCGGGCCGATGCGATTAGTGGTGCCGCATTTATACGCTTGGAAAAGTGCAAAATGGATTAACGGTCTGGAGTTTTTAGAAGAGATGGCGCTAGGCTTTTGGGAGCGCAACGGCTATCACCACCGAGGCGAGCCTTTTGCTGAAGAGAGATACAGTACGCTGTAAGAGAGCATAGATTCGCAATCTATACTTCATCAAACTCGAAAGCTTAACGTCAAATCCTTACCTCAAAGCCTTACATAGGGCGCTAACTCATCCCACAGCGTTGGGAATTGGGCGCGAATGTCGTCTGCTTTGGCAATGGTCATATCGCGATAGTCGAACCCCGGTGCGACGGCCTCACCCAACAAACCATACTCTCCAGCTTCGAGAACAGCGGCTTTCCAGTAGCCGCTGGGCACCAAGAGCTGAGGCCGTTCACCTTTGGAAAAATCCAGCCCTAACTTCTGCTTTTTCAGATCACCGTCAGGTGTGACTAACAGATAGGTAATCGGTGAACCCGCCTGAAAATAGTGCATAATGTCTGACTGGTTTTGGTGTAGATGATCAATCGGGCGATCGTCGCTGAGCAGGTAATAAATCGAGGTCATGGTGGCGCGACTAGAGCCTTCTCTCTTCGTGGGGATTGTTTCTGTAGCGCGGTAGGTTTCAGCAAAGTAACCGCCTTCAACATGCTCTATTAAGGAGAGTTTTTCAATCCAGTCGCGCTTGTTCATACCTGATAGCCGATAAAATGAAGAGGGACTCTGAGAATTTTCTCTGAGAATTTGCTAGGCGGCGATCGCCATCCCCCCTGCATTCAGCACCGCCACATAAAACCGCTCTAGCTGCCGAGTAGAGGCTGCCCATCCCCAACGCTCGGCCTCAACGCGCGCATTTTGACGCAGCAGTTCGCGCTCGGCCTTCATGCCCAACAGTTTTTGAGTAGCCGCGATTGCCCCATTCTCATCCGTCGGGTCAAACATAAAGCCATTTACTCCACTGGTAACAATATCGGGAATGCCACCCGCATTCGCGGCAATTACCGGACAGCCCGCTGCCATCGCTTCTAGCAGCACTAGCCCCAGCGTTTCGGTTCGCGACGGGAAAATAAACGCATCGGCAGAAGCATAGGCCGCACCGAGTTCTTCACCGCCCAAATAGCCCACAAAATGAGTCTGCGTACCGGCAAAGTGTTTTTCTAGCTCTTCGCGGTGAGGGCCATCGCCGACTAGCGCTAGTCGAGCGCCGGGAATTGACTCCAGCACGGGTTTAATGCGATCAATTTCTTTCTCGGCAGATAAGCGGCCAATGTAGATTAAAATTGGCGCGTCAGGATGGCCCTGAGTGAGGCGCGATCGCATTTCATCACTGCGTAAATCAGGCCGAAACAGCACCGTATCGACCCCTTTTTGCCACACTTCTACCCGCTCAATATCATGCTCCGTCAGCTCCTGCTGCATCGCCGTCGAAGTGCAAAGGTTAATCGCAGCTTTATTGTGCATCGCCTTCAGCAATTCCCACAGCACCCCCTCCAGCATCCCCAAATTGTAATGCTCCAAATACTTCGGCAAATGCGTGTGGTAAGAAGCCACCAGCGGCACATCTAGCGATTTGCTGTAGTAAATGCCCGCCAAACCCAGCACCGCCGGATTTACCACATGAATCAAATCCGGCCTAAAAGCTTCTATCGCCTCGCGAATCGAAGGGCGCGGCAGTGCCAGCTTCAGCTCCGGATAAAGCGGCAGCGGAAAGCCAGAAACGCCTTCTACTTTCGCCCCTTTGTATTCCGTAATGCCACCCTCCGGGCAAAACACACACACCTCATTACCAAAGCTCTGCAAATGCTCGACAGTGTGCTTTAAGCGAGTGACAATCCCGTCAACTTTGGGGAGAAAGGTCTCGGTAAAAATAGCAATTCGCATGGATTCAGCTCGCCAGGAATTATGTAAAGAACAATCAACAGCAGCGAACGATTATGTTGTATCTGAGCTTTGGCATAGTCAGCAACCCCCTGAAGGACACTTGACAAATCCAAAAAAGATGCCAACAAAAAAGATGCCAGTAAAAAAGCCAGCCAGCATTTGGAAAATTTCATTCCTAAATACAAGCTGACCTTTGTAGACGAATGCGACACCGATATGAGCCCGATTAAGCGCTTATCGGTGCCAGCTCACGGTAGGCAAAATCTGCTTCTGATTGACGCGGTGCTTGTACTTAATCGCCGTATTCAGCACAGAATCGAGCAGAGAATCTGACAGTAAATGAGGCTCTAACCCCAAATCAATCAGCTTCGTGTTTTTGGCATTGAAGTAATGCTCTTCAGCTTCTACGCGAGGATTGTCCAAGTTGCTCACTTCTACATCTAGCCCTAGCGTGGTTCCAGCTTTTTTCACCAGCATGGCCAAGTCATTGATGCTAAACATTTCAGTGAACTGGTTAAACACCCGGAATTCACCGGCATTTGCTGGGTTTTCGCAGGCAATTTCGACGCAGCGAACTGTGTCGCGAATGTCTAACAGGGCGCGGGTTTGGGTGCCTGTGCCGTAGACCGTGAGCGGATGGCCAACAGCCGCCTGAATGCAGAAGCGATTCAGGGCGGTGCCAAATACGCCGTCATAGTCGAGCCGGTTAATCAGTAGCTCGTCCATGCCGGTTTCTTCGGTGAGAACGCCGTACACAATGCCCTGGTTTAGGTCAGTGGCGCGTAGCCCCCAAATTTTGCAGGCAAAGTGAATGTTGTGGGTATCGTGCACCTTGCTGAGATGGTAAAACGATCCTGGGCTCTTGGGGAACGGCAGGGTGTCTTTACGGCCATTGTGCTCAATGGTGATGTAGCCTTCTTCAATGTCGATGTTGGGCGTGCCGTATTCGCCCATCGTGCCGAGCTTAATCAGATGGCATTCAGGAAAGCGATCGCGCAAAACGTACAGCAAATTCAGGTTGCCGAGCACGTTATTAGCCTGAGTCATCACCGCATGTTCGCGATCAATCATTGAAAAAGGAGCCGAGCGCTGCTCACCAAAGTGAACGACCGCATCCGGCTTGAACTGGCACATTGACTTCTCAAGGAAGGGGTAGTTATTGACATCGCCAATAAATAGCTCAATGTCTTTACCCGTCAAATCCTTCCAGCGCTGAAGCCTAGACTGAATGGGGGCGATTGGGGTGAGGGTTTCGGCCTGGAGTTCCATGTCCCAGAGCCGCCGTACCAGGCTATCTAAAATCGCGACATCATGACCTTTGTTGGAGAGGTAGAGCGCTGTCGCCCAGCCGCAGTATCCATCACCGCCGATTACTAAGACTCTCATGCTGCTTCTTTATGAAACCTTTAAATAGTGACCTTTGCTGATGCCCAATTTATCAGGTTTGGGGGCACGGGTGGGTAGTTTCTCGCCAAGGCGAGGTAGATAAAAAATCACAGCGATGGGTGATAAGCGCATCGTGAGGGCTTCACTACATAGCGCTAATGAGCTTCTGTGAAAAGCTTTCAGGCTATTTTTGAAGATCGAAGACGATTGAAGAACAATTATGTCTGACGGCGCAAAAATACTATCCGCATCAAAATGAAACTGTTAAGTGAGGTTTAAGAAGGGCTTAAAGTTCTAGAAAACGGACTTATTTTTGAAGAAAAAGCTGTTAGACAGCCTCTGCCTTGGGATGGATTTTCTAAAGATTTTACAAAGTGGATCGGGCGCAGATGATGGCGTGATCCGGATGATTAAGACTGGCTGAGCTGAAAAACCAGCAGCCGAGTTGTTTGATTGGCAGAAAAGTTATCGTCGCTCATCAGCAGTAGGGTTTGGGTGCCGTTAGGTTGGGTTGGGCCAAACGTCATGGCCTCATAATTTTCCAGCGGAATGTCAGGTTCGGCATTGGGCGCATTGAAATCTAGCACGATCTGTTTGCGGATGGGGCTGATGCCGCTCGGTCTGCTGGTGCCGTCTGGCGTGCGAAGGGAGGCATTGGCGCTAATATCGGTTGCGCCCCCCGAAGCTAGCTGATATAGCTTGATGGCAAATCCCTGGAAGCCAAAGGAACGCTCCAGCGCTAAGAAATGACCGCCCTGATCGAGCACTGCGATTTCCGATAGGCCATGCAGCACCGCCCCAGACGGGGCTAAATCCATCTCATACAAATGCTCAGAAATCAGGGTGCTCTGATAGGGATCGATGAGATAGTGCAGCAGCCGGTTTTTGTAGGGAATATCTGGGGCAAAGTCCAGATCTTGCAGGAGCGGGCCTTCGGTAGCGACAAACAGTCGGTAGGGCTCATAGACGCCGCCCGTGCCAGAGGAGACATTGATAGCCAGCGCTTCAAAGCCAATATTTTCTTGAACGCCCTGGGTTTGACTGGCCAAATCAGCCGGGGCTTCTGGGTTTAGCACGCTGTCGGGCAAATAGCGAACTGGCAGTGGCAGCGCGGTTTTTACCTGTCCGGTAGCGAGATCATATTCGCCAATAGCGGGCGCGATTCGCCGCTGGGCTGAGCCTTCGCTAGAAATTAGCAGTGTGCCTGTGGGCGTTAGCGCCATCCCTTCTGGATCGAATTCACCGGAAGCGTAGGGGTTGCCCTGGTTGTCTTTGAGGTAGGTGACCGATTCGAGGGTGAGCGTGGGGGTAGCCGTCGTCAGTGCATTGGGTATGAGGGTGTAGAAACGGGGGCGATCGCGATTGTCAGACAGGGCGTAGAGGCGATCGCGCGGGACGTCGTAAGTAATCGCTGAAATGCCCCCGACTGGCTCACCGTCAAAGCTTTGGGCAGGCAGCGTGTAGCTGCCGAGGAAATTCAGCGAAATATCGAGAAATAGGCGGTCTTCAGCCTTTACCTGCGGCAGGGCGCAACCGCCTAACATCGGGGCTAGCAGCACAAGGGCTAGCAGTCCGCTGACGATGGCTCTGGCCAGTGGCCGCATTTTAAGCTGATCAAGACAAAGGCTAAAAGGCATACGGGCAACGATCCATCAAAACAGGCAATCAAAACAGGCAATCAAAACAGGCGACACCGTTCAAGATAAATTATTTAGGGACGTAAGCTACTTTTACGACCAATTTACTTTTGATTGTGTTTTGGATTTGTTTTGGATTCGTTAAGTAATGGTGCGGCATGAATCAGGGCTGGACTTATACCGACCGACTAACAGCCGCAGCGGCAGGGCAAACGGTGCTGGATTACTACACGCAGCGCTATCAGCACTCTAGCCGCAGGCTGTGGAAAGATCGAATTGAGCAAGGGCAAATTTTGCTCAATGGCCAGCCGGTGAGCGCTCAAACCATTTTACAAAGTGGCCAGCACCTCACTTACTACCGTCTGCCCTGGCAAGAGCCGATTGCGCCACTCAATTTTGAGGTGCTGTATGAAGATGATGATTTGTGGGCGATTGCCAAACCCTCAGGTCTACCGGTGTTGCCCGGTGGCGGCTTTTTGGAGCATACGCTGCTGCACCAACTGCGATCGCGCTACCCCAACAAAACGCCCGTACCCGTGCACCGATTAGGCCGAGGCACTTCGGGAGTAATGCTGGTGGCCAAGTCTCAAGCGGCTAGAGAGCATCTGTCACGGCAGTTTAGAGCGCGCACGGCTGAAGTTGAGCAAGCTTCTGTAAAAGCTGAGCGATCGCTGCCAATGAATCTGCCCATGAACCAGCTGCCGATGGAAAAGGTCTACCGGGCTTTGGTTGGCCCTGCTGCTGTGAGTGAATTGGGCGATCACTTTAGCTGCACATACCCCATCGGCAAACTGCCCTACCCTGGGCTTAACTATTTATATGGTCACTGCGCTGGTGGGCTCCCCTCTCGCAGTGAGGGCCAAGTCTTAGATCGGCGCGTCGAATCAACCCTGGTAGAGGTGTCTATTTTCACCGGCAGACCGCATCAAATTCGGATTCATTTAGCGGCGGCAGGCTATCCGCTGCTAGGCGACCCGCTGTACGCAGCGGGCGGCATTCCCATTGTCGGGACGACGGCCATGCCTGGAGACTGTGGCTATCATTTGCACGCTCATCGCATTCGCTTTACCCATCCGCGTACAGGGAAACCTGTGTCTATCGTCGCTCCGCTTCCCGCTGAGTTAGCGATCAACCCATAAACGACCAACGACCTATGGATCAGCCTGATTACATTCTTTACGCGCAGCATGGCTGGGCCGATATTAACCGAGGCATTGGCCTTTTAGCCCAGCAAATTGCCAGTCCGCGATCGCATGTGGTGGTGCCTAATTTAGGGTTTGTAAATACCTGGATTCGGATAGAGCCGTTGATTCAGCGGGTGGAAGCTATAGCTATACAAACCCAATCGACCTACCCGCAAACGCCGCTGCGCATTGTCGGCCATTCGATGGGCGGGCTGATTTGGTTAGAGGTGTTAGCCCGCCATCCAGAGTGGTGGCCGCTGGTAGAGTCGTTGGTGTTGGTGGGTTCGCCAGTAGGCGGGGCTGATTTGAGCCGAATGATCGACCCTTTTGAGTGGGGTATTGGCATTGCCAAAGATTTAGGCCGCAATCGGCGGGCCTTGGCTGAGAAGATTGCGGCCCAAGTGCCGACGCTGATTATTGTGGGCGATTGCGATCAGGGAAGTGACGGCATAGTGCCTGTAGAATGCGCTCGATTCAATCAGGCTAGCTATGTCGCGCTCAACAATATTAAACATGCTGATTTAAAGCAGCATTCGGCAGTTGCAGAGGTGATTCAACAGTTTTGGCAGAGTTCTGTCCATTTGTGTGTGCCGAGCTTGGTATCGGGCGATCGCGACCATGTGATCGCTCAGCTTCAGGCCATTCCCGGCATGACCGACGCTCACTACCGGGGGTTCAAACAGTCTACGCTGTGGGCGACCCTGCCAGATGGCCTGTTTTTACGGACATGGCAAAACGCTTTGGGCATTCACCACGTATTTGTCTCAAATGCAGTGGGAGACTGTTTGTTTGCCGGATTTGTTGGCTGGCCTCATACGGGAGATCTGTATACGGAGCTAAGCACTCTGGCTGTTTTTCAGCGAAGCAGATGATGCTATAGGAGAACGAGTGAGCCGTTTGAGGGTTTGCTCGTACTGGGCGATGAGGTCGGCTTTGGTAAGCTTACGGCGAGAGCCAATCGGGGTCATCCGAACGCCGCAGACTTTAGCAATACTGGCTTTACGCAGATCGGCAGCTTTCCACTTTTTCCAGTTTACGGGCTCACAGATGATGGGCTGTGCAACTGTTGTTACAGAGAAGACTTTTGCAGAAGAGATTTTGGTAGCGGAGATTTTGGCAGATAAAGATTTTGGAGCGCGCACTTTTGGAGAAGCAGCTTTGAGAGAAAGATCTGAAGGAATAAATTTCTCGGAAAAAACTTTTGTAGAGGGCGCTTTTTCTGAGACGACTATTGTTTGAACAGGGATGAATGTTTGAACAGGGATGGAGATATCTTTTTCAAGGATAGGTGTTTTGGCGGCTGGAAGCGCTTTTTCTAGTTTTTCGTTGGCGTGTTGGTGGGTAGCGACATACAAGGTAAACGCTAAGGTAAACCAGAATTCAGAGCCATATATCAGGAGAGAAATTAAAGCGGTTAAGGCTTGATCAATGAGTTTGAGGGGCATAGTTTATGCCGGGTATGGTTTAGGTTGGCGGGCTTAAGCCGTGGGTAGAAAAGCAGAAGATATTGAAGCCGTAGGCCATAGATTGAATGACTAAATTAGTTCTATTGTACTATAATTTTGCAATTAAGATCCAATTGAGATTCACCAATATTCATCGCCATCATCAAACGTCGATAAGTACCTGTGCAAAGTTAATTACAGAATAAGATTTAGTAAAAATTCTAAAACTAGACGATTCAGGCAGAGTCTTTTGTAATTAATTGTGCATGACTACTTATCAGTCAGTAACCCCTACGCTGCTAAGTGGGTCAGCCTAATTAAACTGAAGATGAATAGCATTGCTGAAGCGCCCCCGTCCCCA